>NZ_OBMJ01000001.1:2852222-3160833 GCF_900199205.1 Streptomyces sp. 1331.2
CGCCACCACCTCGTCCCCGCGCCCGACCTGCGCGACGACGTCGATGTCCCCCTCCAGCCCGAGCAGCGCGGCCAGCGCCTCCCGGACCATCCCCTGATCCTCGGCGAGCAGCACGCGGATCGAGGCCCCGTTCTGAATGTCACTCATGCCACGACCTTAGGGCGTGTCCGCGGCGGGGTATTTCGGTGGTCCGCGACTGCTCCCCGCGCCAGACTGGCCGGATGTCGACGCTGGAACTCCTCCGCCCCGACCACGCCGAGGCCGTGCTGGCCTTCGAACGGGCCAACCGCGCCTACTTCGCGCGCAGCATCCCGGACCGCGGCGACGCCTACTTCGCCGAGTTCGCCGCCCGCCACGCCGCCCTCCTCGCCGAACAGGCCGAGGGTGTCTGCCGGTTCCACGTCATCCGCGGCGCGGACGGGGGGGTCGTCGGCCGGGTCAACCTGATCGACCTCGTCGACGGCAGCGCCGAACTCGGCTACCGCATCGCCGAATCCGCGGCCGGCCGCGGCCTGGCGCGGGCCGCCGTCGCCGAGGTCTGCCGGCTCGCCGCCGCGGCGTACGGTCTGACCGCGCTGACCGCCGCCACCACTGTCGACAACGCCGCCTCCCGGGCCGTCCTCGCCCACAACGGCTTCCGGTTCAGGCACGAGTGCCGCCTTGGCGGCCGGCCCGGCCTCGCCTACCGCCGCGACCTCACCGACCTCCGCCCCTCGGCATAGCCGGACCAGCCGGGCTACTCCAGCCAGCGCCGGGCGGCTTCGACGCTGTCGGCGCCGCTGGTGTTGAAGGCGATGGCGGCCCCGGGAGCGTGGCGCCGGACGAGGTTGACGACGAGTTCGAAGAACGGCAGCGCCGGTTCGGGCTTGCGGATGCCGCCGCCGATGACGACGACGTCCCAGGCGCGCCCCGCGAGCGCAGCGATGATCGCGGGCTCGGCGGTGGCGTCGGGGGCGACCAAGGTCATGGCGGCGTCGATGCCGTGCTCGGCGAAGCGGGCGAGTTCGGCGTCGAGGACGGCCCGCAGGCCGTCGCCGTCCATGCCTGGGACGGCGTGCGGGTCGAAGCCGAGGACGAGAACAGTGGTCATGGTCGGACGAACGATCAGCTCGGCCCGGCAGGTTCCCCGCGCAGGAAGCGGGCGACGTCGGCGAGGGTGAGCTTGGGGTCGGTCCAGGAGCACACCTCCAGCCAGGAGAGCCGGCCCTCGTCGGCGAACAGCAGGACCTCGCCGTCGGAGCCGATGGCCGCCTCGGCCACCACCTCCGAGCGCGCGCCGTCCGCCACCCCGGCGAACAGGGCCGTGCTGCAGCCGCAGCGGCAGCGGGACTCCACCCGCAGGTGCGGGACCTGGGCGCGCAGGGGGTGGCCCTCCGGGAGGAGGACGTCGAGGGTACGGGCGATGTCATCGGGCAGCTGAGTCATGAGCGGCGCAATCGTGTGGTGAGGGCGGACAGTTCGTCGATGCGGAGGAGCCGGGCGAGGAGCAGGTAGCAGGCCGCCAGCACGGCGCCGGCGGGGAGCAGGCCGTAGCGGGCGGTCCACCAGGCGGCGCCCGCGGCCGGCAGGGCGGCGGCGAGCGGCCTGGCGTGGACGGCCAGGACGCGCAGCGGGCCGAGTCGGCGGCGCAGCAGCAGTCCGGCGGCCGTGCAGCTGAGCAGGAAGGAGGCGCCGTAGCAGCCGGCCATCCCGGTGACGGCCCAGCGCAGCGGCAGCAGCCGGTGGCAGAGCAGGGCGCCGAGCGCGGTGGCGGCGACGGGCAGCAGGTTGAGCAGGAAGGGCGTCCGGCTGTCGCCGAGCGCGTAGAAGGCGCGGGTCAGGGCGTACGAGGCCGAGTAGAGGACGAGGCCGGGCGCGAAGGCGGCCAGCATGCCGGCGATCGCCCGGACATCGGCGGGGTCGGTCCGGCCGTGGCCGAAGGCGAGGTCGCACAGCTGCGGCGCGAGGACGGCGAGCGCGCAGGCCGCCGGGACGGTGGCCACCCCGACGGTGCGGACGGTCCGGGTCAGCAGCGAGCGGACGGCGCGCGGGCTGTCGGCCGCCGCGCTCATCGCGGGGACGACGGCGGTGACCACGGACACCGTGACCACGCCGTGCGGCACGATCCACAGCAGGTACGCGCTGCTGTACGCGGTGTACCCGACACCCGGCAGCCCCGCCGCCGCGGCCTGCTCGCCGGCGAGCGTGGACAGCCGGGTCACCACCCAGTAGCTCACCTGGTCGCTCAGCACCAGCAGCAGCGTCCACCCGGCGGCCCGCAGGGGTTCGCCGAGCCCGGCCTGCCGCCAGTCCCAGCGCGGCCGCAGCCGCACCCCGGCCGCCCGCAGGCAGGGCAGCAGCACCAGGCTCTGCGCGACGACACCGGCCGTCGTTCCGGCCCCGAGGACGGTCAGGTCCGCGGCGGACAGCGCCGGTCGGCCGACGTAGCCGCCGAACACCCCGATCACGACCAGGTTGTTGAGCACCGGCGCCCACGCCATCGGCGCGAACCTCCGCCGGGCGTTGAGGAGTTGGCCCAGTACCGTGAACAGGCCGTAGAAGAACACCTGCGGCAAGCACAGGTACGCCAGCAGCACGGTGTGCTCCAACTGCGCGCCCCCGTACGAGGTGTAGGCCCGGACGACGAGCGGCGCGGCCGGCACCACCAACGCCGTCAGCGCCAGCAGGGCGGCGACCAGCACCGTCACCAGCCGGTCGAGGTGCGCCGCGCCACCGTCCGCCGACTCCTTCGCGGCGCGCACCAGGTGGGGCACCAGCGCGGTGTTCAGCGCGCCGCCGATCAGCAGCACGAACAGGATGTTGGGCACGGTGTTGGCCACGGTGTAGCCGTCCGCGAGCACCCCCGAGCCGAGGACGGCCACGAGGACCGCCGAGCGGACGAAGCCGGTGGCCCGCGAGACGACCGTGCCCGCCGCCATCACCAGGCCGGGCGGGACGGCCCCCCGCGGCTTCCGGTGCCGGGCGGCCGCGCCGGGAGAGGCCGACGGAACGGGAGGGACGGGCCGCACCGGCACCGGCCGCACTTCCTGGAGAACGGTCATCCGCCAGCTCCTCCCGCTGCGGGCGCCGGCCCGAACAGGCCGGCGAGATCGGCGAGAGCATGCGTCAGCACCCCTGAAGCGAGGCTGAGAAAGCTGAAGCCCGTTTAAGGAACGGATCCGGCCCCGGTGGCATGCTGATCCGCATGGAGATTCTGGTGGTGGAGGACGACGCCCAGGTCGCCGCGGCCGTACGGCGCGGCCTGGACGCCGAGGGCTACACCGTCGACCTCGCCCCGGACGGCCTGACCGGCCTGCGGCTGGCCCGCCGGCACGCCTACCGGGCGATCGTGCTCGACATCATGCTGCCCGGCCTGAACGGCTACAAGGTGTGCGAGGCGCTGCGCGCCGACGGCGTGACCACCCCGATCCTGATGCTGACCGCCAAGGACGGCGAGTACGACGAGGCCGAGGGCCTGGACACGGGCGCCGACGACTACCTCACCAAGCCGTTCTCCTACCTGGTCTTCCTGGCCCGCCTGCGCGCCCTGATCCGCCGCAGCCAGACGCCGGGCCCGCTGCTGCGGGTGGGCGACCTGTGGCTGGACCCGGCGGCCCGCCGCTGCGGCCGGGGCAGCGCCGAAGTCACGCTCACCGAACGCGAGTTCGCCGTCCTGCGCTGCCTGGCCGAGCACCCCGGCGAGGTGCTGTCCAAGCGCCGGATCGTCGACGAGGTGTGGGACATCGCCTTCGACGGCGAGGAGTCCATCGTCGAGGTGTACGTGAGCATGCTGCGCCGCAAGGTGGACACCCCGTTCGGCGTCCGCTCGATCACCACCGTGCGCGGCGCCGGCTACCGGCTGGAGGCCGGGTCGTGCTGAGTCGCCTCTCCACCCGGCTGCGCACCTCGCTGGCGGCCGGCCTGGCGGCACTGCTGTTGCTCGGCGGCGGCGCCTGGTGGCTGCGCGGCCACCTCTACGACGCGCAGCTGGCGGCCGCCGAGTCCGAGGCGAGGACGCAGGCCCGGGAGATCAGCACCGGCTACAAGTTCGGTCAACAGCTCGCGGACAAAGGGCAGTTGCCGTACCTGGTACTGGGCAGCGACGGCCACGTGGTGATCATGAGCGGTCCGCTGACCACCCAGCACCTGGCCGGGCCGCTGCCGCCCGCCGTACCGCACCTGGCGCCGGACGACTGGCAGTCGGTGCAACGGATCACCGTCGGCCCCGCGGGGGGCGCCGCCGCCAACCGCTACTCGGGTCGCACCTTCACCGCGATGGGCAGCTGGAGCCCGCTGCTGCGCAAGGACGGCTACCAGGTGAAGCCGCAGGTCGGCCCGTTCACGGTGTACGTGCTGGCCACCCCGTTCGCCGCCGAGGCCTCGCTGCGCACCATCGACCCGGTGCTGCAGGCGGGCGTACCGGCCGCCGCGCTGCTGGTCGCACTGATGTCCTGGCTGGCGACCAGCCGGGCGCTGCGCCCGGTGGAGGCGATCCGCGCCGAGCTCGCCGAGATCGGCGAGCACCGGCTGGACCGTCGCGTCCCGGTGCCGCCCTCCGGCGACGAGATCACCCGGATGGCGCGGACCACCAACGCCACGCTGGACCGCCTGGAGCGCTCGGCCGCCCAGCAGCAGCGCTTCGTCGCGGACGCCTCGCACGAGCTGCGCAGCCCGATCGCGGCACTGCGCACCAACCTGGAGGTCTCGCTGGCCCACCCCGAGCGCACCGACTGGCCGGCCGCCACCCAGGAGGCACTCACCTCGGTCGAGCGGCTGCAACAGCTCACCGAGGACCTGCTGTTCCTGGCCAGGGGCACCCGTCCGGAGACGGCCGGCCGGCCCGCCACCGTCGACCTGTCCGCCGTCCTGCGCGAACTCGCCGACCAGTACCGCCCGGCCTTCGGCCCCCGGCTCGCCCTGCGGGTGGACGCGCCCGACGAGGTGCTGGTGCGCGGCAGCCGGATCCGGCTGCACCGCCTGGTGCGCAACCTGCTGGACAACGCCCGGCGGCACGCGGCCACCGAGGTCGCGATGTCCGTACGGCAGACCGCGCGCGGCTGCGTCCTGGAGGTCCGGGACGACGGCCCGGGCGTGCCGCCGGAGGACCGCGAGCGGATCTTCGAGCCGTTCACCCGGCTCGACGAGGCCCGCAGCCGGGACGCGGGCGGCAGCGGCCTGGGCCTGGCCATCGCGGCCGACGTCGCCACCCGGCACGGCGGCACCCTGCGGGTCGCCCACGCGCCGCGCGGCGCCCGCTTCGTGCTGGAACTCCCGTCCGCCTGAAGCCCCGCAGGCGGGGGTCTGAAGACAGGCCCCCGGACAGGCCCTAACCCGCCGTCGAGGGCTCGGACGGCGCCGACACCGTCCGCAACGGCACCGAGGCCCGCAGCCGGAAGCCCTTCCCGCGCTCCCCCGGCCCGGTCTCCAGCCGCCCGCCGACCAGCGCCAGCCGCTCCTCCAGCCCGGAGAGCCCGTTCCCCGGCTGGGACTTGCCCGGCCCGCGCCCGTTGTCGGCGATCTCCAGGACGGCGTAGCGCTCGCCGCCCGACTCCCAGCTCTCGTCCGCCGTGACCGTGCAGACCGTGGCGCCCTCGCCGTGCCGGACGATGTTGGTGACGGCCTCGCGCAGCGCCCAGGCCAGCGCGCCCGCCTCCTCGTTGGCCAGCCCCGGCCAGCGGTCCACCAGCTCGGGCGCGGCCTCCAGCCGGACCTGGGCGGCGGCCAGCGCCGTACGGGCGGCGGCGAGTTCGACCGGCAGGGTGGGCCGGCGGAAGCCGGTCACCGCCTCCCGGACGTCGATCAGCGACTGCCGGGCGACCTGCTCGATGTCGGCGACCTGGGCCCGCGCCGCCTCGTCCTTGCCGGCGTCCATGAACCGCCCGGCCAGCTCGCTCTTCAGCGTGATCAGCGACAGCGAGTGCCCGAGCAGGTCGTGCAGGTCGCGGGCGAGCCGCAGCCGTTCCTCGGAGGCGGCCAGGTGCGCGACGGCGGCCCGGGCCTCGCGCAGTTCCTTCATGGTGGCGACCAGCCGCTGCAGGCCGGTCATCGCGACGCCGGAGAGGAAGGCGCTGAGCGCGAAGGTGGTGATGTTGTCGTTGCCGGCGCCGATGCCCAGCCCGACCGCCGCGGTGAGCACGGCCAGGGCGAGCAGGGCCCGCAGCGCGTACTGCGCCGGGATGATGATCGCCAGGCACACCGAGGCGTAGATGAACAGCGTCAGGAACGCGCCGCCGAGCACCACCGAGGCGGCGGTCGCCAGCCCGATCATCGTCGCCACGATCGCCACGCAGGCGCGCGGCCGCATCCCCGCCTGCGAGCGGAAGATCACCAGCAGGACGTAGGCGGCCACGAACCCGGCCAGGCAGCACCACCCGAACACCTTCCCGGCCGTGCTGTGGTTCCCGCTCAGCAGGTCGCCCGCCGGGTAGGCCAGGTAGAGCATCCACAGCAGCATCCAGGCGACCTTGACCAGCATCTGCCGCCGGGTCTCCACCGGGGCGCCGGGGACGTTCATGAACGACGCACGCGCCACACCCACCTCCGGATGCTCGTCGGGGCGGTGGGTCTGACGCGCGTCGCTCATGTGGATCATCATGCCTGGCGGGTGTCGCGGCGGTACAGGGCCGCCGCGGCGACGACGAACACCGCGAGGAAGCCGGCCAGACCGGCGACCGCGACGAGGTCCAGGGAGTTCCCGGGCCGGGTGAAGGTGGCCAGGTGGTTGTACAGGTACACCGGGTTGAACCGGGCGAACTTCTCCAGCGTGCCGGTCACCGGGAACCAGGTGCCGCCGAACAGCGACATCAGCATGTACGTGATCATCACGATGGTCTGCACCGAGTCCGGCGCCGCCGCGTACCCGAGCGCCACGCCGAGCGCCGCGAACACGAAGCTGCCCAGCCACAGCGCCACCGCCAGCCCGGCCCACTGCGCCGCGGTGAGCGAGACGCCCTGGCTCGCGCCGACCGCGAAGACCACCAGGATCGACGGCAGGGTGGTGACCGCGCTCGCCGCGATCTTGCCGACGGTGTACGCCCGGCCGGGCAGCGCGGTCAGCCGCAGCTGGCGCACCCAGCCGCTCTTGCGCTCCAACGAGATCCGCTGCGCACTGCCGGTGAGCACCGCGCCGACGGCTCCGAAGGTGGCCATCGAGACCATGAAGTAGGTCTTCACCGGCAGTCCGCCGGCCAGCTTGGTGGTGCCGTAGGCGTGGATGAAGAAGAAGTACATCAGCGCCGGGTAGGCGATGGTGAAGAGCAGGTAGCGCCGGTTACGGAGGGTCCGCAGGATCTCCAGCCTGATCAGGGTGGTCATCGCGCACTCTCCATGGCTGCCTCGTACTGGTCCAGTTCGCCGGTGATGGTCAGGAAGGCCTGCTCCAGGCCCACGCCGGTGACCTCCAGCCCGCGCGGGTACAGGCCCGCCCGGTAGAGCCCGGCCACGCTCGCGTCGGAGTCCGCGGTCCGGATCCGCACCGTCCGCACCCCGGGGACCCGGGCGGTGACGTCCAGCGACTGCACGCCCGGCAGGGCGCGCAGCACGCTCTCCGCGAACTGCCCGTCCGCGTCGTGGAGTTCGAAGGCGATCCGGCGGGCGCCGGCCCGCGCCTTGATCTCGGCGGAGCTGCCGTCGGCGATCAGCCGGCCCCGGTGCAGGACCAGGACACGGTCGGCGATCGAGTCGGCCTCCTCCAGGTAGTGGGTGGCGAACAGCACCGTGCGCCCGGCGTCGGCCTGCGCCCGCATGCTCGCCCAGAACGCCTGCCGGACGCTGACGTCCATGCCGGTGGTGGGTTCGTCCAGCACGATCAGGTCGTTGTCGCCGGCGATCGCCAGCGCGAAGCGGACCCGCTGCTCCTGGCCCCCGGACAGCTTGTCGACCCGGCGCTCCGCCAGTTCCGTGATCCCCGCGTCGGCCAGCACCCCCGTGACCGACCGCCCGCGCGGATGCACGTCGCAGGCGAGCTGGACCAGCTCGCGCACCTTGACGTCGGACATCAGCCCGCCGCTCTGCAGCATCGCCCCGACCCGGCCGGCCGCGATCGCCGCCCGCGGGGTGCCGCCGAACAGCGTCACGCTGCCCCGGTCGGGCTCCCGCAGGCCGAGCAGCAGGTCCAGGCTGGTGGACTTGCCGGCGCCGTTCGGGCCGAGCAGGGCGACGGTCTCGCCCGGCCGCAGCACGAGGTCCAGTCCGTCCACGGCTTGTACCCGCCCGTAGCTCTTGCCCACGCCGCGGAAGGCGGCCACCTCGGTGTCCATCGCCCGGCTCCTCTTCCCTGATGGTGTCACGCTCGTGATGTCACGGTCGGTGCTGTTCGCACCACCTCAGAGTCCCGCGCGGGCCGGTCCCGGCGGCAGTGTCCGCCGTCGTGCCTTCGGTATGACGGATGTCATGCCGGCGGCCGGTACCCCGGTCAGGGGGCACCGGCCGCGAAGGGGCGGGTCAGGGGCGGCCTGCCGCCCCCGGCTCGCTCACAGTCCCAGCGAGCGCTTCACGAAGTCGACCTGGACCAGCAGCAGGTTCTCCGCGACCTCCTCCTGCGGCGTGATGTGGGTGACGCCGGACAGCGGCAGCACGGTGTGCGGGCGCCCGGCGGCGAGCAGCGCCGAGGAGAGCCGCAGGGTGTGCGCGGCCAGCACGTTGTCGTCGGCCAGCCCGTGGATGATCATCAGCGGGCGCTCCAGCCCGGCCGCGTACCCGCCCAGCGAGTTGGCGGCGTACACCTCGGGCCGCTCGGCCGGGTCGCCCAGGTAGCGCTCGGTGTAGTGGGTGTCGTACAGGGCCCAGTCGGTCACCGGCGCGCCGGCGACGGCCGCGTGGAAGACGTCCGGGCGGCGCAGCACGGCCAGCGCGGCGAGGTAGCCGCCGTACGACCAGCCGCGGATCGCCACCCGGCCGAGGTCCAGCGGGAACTCCTCGGCGAGCGCCTGCAGCGCGTCCGCCTGGTCGTCCAGGGTGGCCCCGGCGAAGTCGAAGGCGATCGACTTCTCCCAGGCCGGCCCGCGCCCGGGGGTGCCGCGCCCGTCGGCGACGACCACCGCGAAGCCCTGGTCGGCGAACCACTGCGAGTTGAGGTGCGGGTTGTGCGCCTGGACGACGCGCTGGCCGTGCGGGCCGCCGTACGGGTCCATCAGGACGGGCAGCAGGCCGTCGCGCTCGCGGTCGTAGCCGGTGGGCAGGAAGACGGCGGTCGGGATGCGGCGCTCGCCGGCGAAGCGGAAGACCGGGCGGGCGGTGATGACCGGGGTCTCGGCGTACGAGGCGATGGTGGCGACGTCGTCGACGACCACGCCCTCCGGCAGGTCCCGGGCGACCTGGACGAGGGCGCCGGGCAGGTCGGGCTCGGCGGTGGCGCGCACGGTGATCCCGCCGCCGTGCACCGCGCTGGTGACGGAGGTGAACGGCCGCCCGTTGGAGGACTCCCAGCCGAGCCGCTTGCCGTCGTGGCTGATCCGGCCGACGGCGATCCAGCCGGGCTCCGGGTCGGTCTCGGTCTCACCTCCGGAGGCGGTGAAGAACACCTCGTCCGCGGTGACCGCGACGACCGACCGCAGGTGCAGGTCGGTCCCGGTGACGGCCCGGTCGCCGACCACCAGCGCGCGCACCCCGCCCTCGTCGGAGATCCGCACCAGCTTGCCGTCCGGGGTCCACGCCGGGACGCCCGGGAACAGCTCCAGCCAGGTGCCGTCCTTCTCCTCGTGCAGCACCTCGGTGGCGCCGGTGGCCACGTCCAGACCGAGGATCCGCTGGCTGCGCTGGTCGCGGGACTGCACCTGCAGCAGCGGCACGCCGCCCTCCGACCAGTGCACCCGGCCGAGGTACGGGAAGGCCGTACGGTCCCAGACCACCTCGGTGCGCCCGCCGTCCAGGTCGAGCACCCACAGCCCGACCTCGGCGTTGGCGGTGCCGGCCGCCGGGTAGGCGATCTCGGCGGGCTCGCGGTCCGGGTTGGCCGGGTCGGCGATCCACCAGCGGCCCACCGGGCTGTCGTCGGCCCGCTCGACCAGCAGCCGGTCGCCCGCCGGGGACCACCAGAAGCCGCGGGCGCGGTCCATCTCCTCCTGGGCGATGAACTCGGCCTGCCCCCAGGTGACGTTCGGGCCGTCCGGCTCGGCGAGCACCTTGTCGCCACTGCCGTCGGTCCGGGTCAGCCGCAGCTCTCCGGCGGTGTTGGCGTAGGCGACGTACCCGCCGTCCGGCGACATCCGCGGGTCCAACAGCGGCCCCTGGGCGGGCAGTTCGGCGGTGGAGCCGGTGACCAGGTCGGCCGTGAACAGCCGGCCGGACAGCGCGAAGGCGGCCCGCGCGCCGGCCGCGTCCAGGGAGTAGCCGACGATGCCGGCCGAGCCCTCGCGGCTGCGCTCGCGGCGGGCCTTCTCGGCCGGCGACAGGTCCTCCTCGCCGCCGCCGAGCAGCGCGGCCGGGTCGGCGGCGATCCGCTCCTCGCCGGTGGCGGTGTCCAGGCTCCAGAGCAGGTTGGCCCGGTCGCTGCCCGAGCGCGAGCGGAGGAAGACGACCCGCGAGCCGTCCGGTGCGACGGAGAACGAACGGGGGGCGCCGACGGTGTAGCGCAGGGTCCGCGCGTACTGCCGGGGGAAGGTGTCCGCAGGGGTGTGGGAGGTCATGGCACCAGACCCTACGACGCCGAACTGCCGCTGCCGGGAGGCTGGTGATCACTCGTTCGGAGCATCGTCGCCAAGTACGCCCCAAAGAGGTCCAAACCGCCTCCGACCGGCCCATGCGCCCCGCGAGTGCCGCGACGCCCCGGCACGCCGGGGCTCACCGAAGGTAATGCGTCCCTTACCCATCGGGTATGACTTGTCAGGCGAGTGATCGTCGCCCCGTCCCGGGCCCCGACCGCCCGCAGCCTCAGTCCCGCACCGTCCCACCGCCGCCCCTCCCCAGGGGGTGGCGCGCCCGAGAAGGGGTGTGAGCCGACATGGCCATGAACGTCTCCGCAGTCGTGCTGATGCTGGTCATCGTGGTGGTGCTGATCCGCCGCTCCGGCCTGAAGCTGGCGCACGCGATCGTCTGCGCACTGCTCGGCTTCTACCTGGCCTCCAGCTCGATCGCCCCGTCGATCAGCCAGGTCACCAGCAACCTCGCCGGAATGATCAATGGCCTGAAGCTCTGACCCCCGAGCGACCAGACCCGTACCGCCCGGTCGTTAGGCTTCCTCCCATGACCGCGACTACCGGCCGCCGACTCCTCCTCGTGCACGCGCACCCCGACGACGAGTCGATCGGCAACGGCGCCACCATGGCCCGGTACGCCGCCGAGGGCGCCCGGGTCACGCTGGTGACCTGCACCCTCGGCGAGGGCGGCGAGGTGATCCCCCCGGAGCTGGCCCACCTGACGGCCGATCGGGACGACACCCTCGGCGCGTACCGCATCGGCGAGCTGACCGAGGCGATGCACGCCCTCGGCGTCACCGACGTCCGCTTCCTCGGCGGCCCCGGGCGCTACCGCGACTCCGGGATGATGGGCGTGCCCGAGAACGACGCGCCCGGCTGCTTCTGGCAGGCGGACGTGGACGAGGCGGCCGGCCACCTGGTCGCGGTGATCCGCGAGGTGCGGCCGCAGGTGCTGGTCACGTACGACGAGAACGGCGGCTACGGGCACCCGGACCACATCCAGGCCCACCGGGTCGCGATGCGCGCGTACGACCTGGCCGCCGATCCGGCGCACCGCCCGGAGGCGGGCCCGGCCTGGCGGATCGCCAAGGTGTACTGGAACCGGATGCCCCGCTCGGTGATCGAGGCCGGGCTCGCCGAGACCGCCGCCGCGGCCCGCTTCCCGGGCGTCGCGCAGCCGTCCGACGTCCCCGGCGTGGTCGCCGACGAGGTGGTCACCACGGTGCTGGACGGCGCCGCGTACGCCGGGGCCAAGGCCGCCGCGATGGCCGCGCACGCCACCCAGATCACCGTGGACGGCGCCTTCTTCGCGCTCTCCAACGACCTCGGCCAGCCGCTGCTCGCCACCGAGTACTACCAGTTGGTGCGCGGCCAGGCCGGGCCGGGCGAGCCGGAGGACGACCTGTTCGCGGGCCTCGACCCCACCGCCCCCGTCGAGGCGGAACTCGACGACGCCACCGCGAGCGCCGGGGAGGGCGTCCGATGAGCAAGCCCGCCGCCCCGCCGCCGCGCCGCTCGATCCCGGCGGCCGTCCTCGGCACCCGCGAGGAGCGGCTGGCCGAGCCCCAACCCCCGCGCGCCGCCCGGATCGCGGCCTATGTCCTGTTCTGCCTGCTGGGTTTCGCGGTGTCGGTCTGCGGATCCTTTGTGCAGGCCCTGTGGCCGCCCGTGGGAGTCCTGCTGGCGCTCGCCGCGACCGCCGCCACCTTCTACGCCGGGCTGCGGGTCACCGGCACCCGGCTCGGCGCGGCCGCCCCGGTGGCCGGCTGGTTCGTGGCGATGCTGCTGATGATCGTGCCCCGACCCGAGGGCGACAACGTGCTGTGGTCCAACGCGACCTCGCTGGCCTGGCTGTTCGCCGGCTCGGTCCTCGGCGTGATCTGCGCCACCCTGCCCACCCGCACCAGCTGGTTCCCCGGGGTACCCGGCCCTCCGCGCTGACCCCGGCCGCGCACGCCGTACGGCACCGCGTACGACGCGCAGTCAGGAACACACGGCCTTACTCTCATACCGGAGGAACCGGACGTATCAGGATCTGTCCGAAGCCGTTCACCGCTCAGTTCTTCCCAGTATGGTGGTCCCGCAGAACGCCGTACCCGACCGCCGCCCGCCCCAGCCGGGCCCGGCGCCCACGAACCGCGGTCGCGCCGCACGGCCCGCCCGCGAACCCGGAGCAGAGCAGCATTGAGCAGCCGCGAATCTGACAACGCCCACCCGACGCCCCGGCGCACGGGCCCGGACGCCTACCCGTCGGGCACCCCGCCCTACGGCACACCGGGGCTGCCCGGCGGCGACCGGGCCTCGGCCGGCGCCGGCCAGGGTGCCGCGTCGGGCGGCGAGGACGACGGCCCGAAGACCGAGACCACCCTGACCACCCGGGTCCGGATCAACATCCCCGGCTCGCGCCCGATCCCGCCGGTCGTCGTCCGCAGCACCGTCAAGAACGAGGACGCCCCGGCCGAGGAGGCCCAGGCCGCCGCCGAGCAGGGCGGGCCGCGGCACCGCTCCGCGCCGGCCTCGCCTGTCCTCGGCGTGATGGAGGGCGGCGACCGCTCGGCCACCCCGCCGAACCTGCCGCCGGAGTGGGAGATCCCGGCGATCCCGGCGGCGACCTCCGAGTCCGAGTCCACCGGCGCCTGGTTCCGGCCGCGGCAGAAGAAGGCCCAGCCCACCGAGCCCGCCCCCGCCGCCGTGCCGTCCGGCGCCCCGAGCGCACCGGAGGGCCCGGCCGCGTCCGGCACCGCCGCCGCGCCCCGGCCGCAGGCTGCCCGTCAGGGCGCGAGCGGCGCCGCCCGTACCGACGGCGCGCCCAACGGCCGTCCGGTGCCCGCGCAGGGCAAGTCGCCGAACCGGACCGCCCCGACGCCCGCCGAGCCGCGCCGCGCCGACGCCCCGGCCGAGGAACCGGGCGTCTACGAGGCCGCCGCCCCGTTCGCGCCCGCCGCCGACCCCTTCGCCCCGGTCGCCGACCCGTTCGCCCCGACCCCCGGCCCCGACGCCGGCACCCGCGGCCCGCGCGGCGGCCGCCCCCAGCAGAGCCGGCAGCTGCCGAACCGCCCGCGGCCGAACGGCGCCCGGCCCAACGGCTCCCCGCAGGGCGGCCCGCAGCAGGGCGGCCCGCAGAACGGCTTCCAGCCGAACGGCCCGCGCCCGCAGGGCGGCCCGGGCCCCGAGCCCGGCCCGGAGGACACCTCGGTCGACGGCTTCAAGCCGATCCGCGAGGACGCCCCGCCGCCCGCCGGGATATCCGGCCCTCCGCGCAACGGCGCCCCGAACGGTGCCGACGGCCGTCAGCAGCCGGGCCTGTTCGCCTCGGCCCCGACCGGCGCCGACCCGTTCGCCACCCAGCGCCCGGCCGGCCCCGGCCAGGACGGCCCGGCCGGCCCGGCGGGACCCGGCGCGCTCTTCCCGGGCGCGCCCGGCACCGCCCAGCAGCCCGGCCGCCCCCCGCAGCCCGGCCGCGACCCGGAGGCCACCGAGGTCACCCCGCTGCCCGCCCCGGGCACCGGGCCCCGGCCCGAGCCCGCCCACGGCGGTCCGTCCGCCGCCTCGCCCGTACCCGCCCCGGCGCCCGCCAAGGCCGAGCCCGCGCCCGCCAAGGGCAAGGGCAAGGCCAAGCGCGGCGGCGGCAAGAAGCTGGTCAAGCTGGGCGTCTACGGCATCGGCGCCGTGCTGTTCCTCGGCGCCGCCGCGTACGGCACCGGCCTGATGCTCAACCAGTCCGACGTCCCCAAGGGCACCGTGGTGCTCGGCACCGACATCGGCGGCAACAGCCGTGACCAGGCGATCCACACCCTGGACGAGTCGGTCGGCAAGGCCGGCCAGCAGCCGCTCAAGCTGAAGATCGGCGACCAGACCGTGGACCTCGACCCGACCGTGGCCGGGCTGGGCTTCGACACCACCGGCACCGTGGACGGCCTGGCCCAGCACAGCTACAACCCGGTCGACGTGTTCAAGTCGCTCAAGGGCGGCAGCAAGGCCGTCGCGCCGGACGTCAAGGTCGACCGGGCCAAGCTCAAGGCCGCCCTGGACACGCTGGCCGCCGGCTCCGGCCAGGGCCTGCAGGAGGGTTACGTCAGGTTCGGCGACCCCAACGGCGAGCCGATCGTCGTCCCCGGCCGGGCCGGCCAGGCGGTGGACTCGGCGAGCGCCCTGGACGTGATCGAGCAGGCCTACCGCGACCGCGCGGCCGGCAAGCCCGACCAGCCGATCGCCCTCGCCGTCACGGCCGCCCAGCCGAAGGTCTCCACCCAGGCCCTCCAGGCCGCCGCCGACAGCCTCGGCAAGCAGGTGGCCGCCGGCAAGGTGCACGTCGTGGCCGGCACCAAGTCCTGGGACTTCGGCCCGAAGACCGCCGCCAAGGTGCTCACGCTCGTCCCGGACGCCTCCGGCAAGATCGTGCCCAAGTGGGACCTCGACGCGCTCGCCTCCCAGCTGGGCAACGTGTTCGACAAGGTGAAGGTCAAGAAGAACGGCCAGCTCGTCCCGATCGCTCCGCAGGACGTCGCGGACGGCATCACCTCCGTCCTCGACAAGACCGGCGACAAGGACCGCACCTTCAAGTTCACGGTCTGACGCACCGGAGCCCCCGTCATCGGGGGCCCTCGTCACGGGGGCGGGTCCGCATCCGGGCCCGCCCCTCGACAACTGCCCTGCCGGTCAGCAAGATGTGACGCCACACCTTCCGCCACATCCACCTCGGGGAGCACGTCGATGGGCCGCCGCCTCCAGCACCACGGGACGGCCCTGCTCGCCGGCCTCACCGCGCTCACCCTCTCGCTGGCGCTCTGCTCCTGCGCAGCCGGCCAGGGCGGCGGCAGCGACGCACTGCCGTCCGCGCCCGCGTCGCCCAAGCTCACCTCGATCGACATCAACCCCCACGACCGCGCCCAGCTGCGCCAGGGCGGCACCCTCAACCTGGCGATCACCCAGTTCTCCCGCCAGTGGTCGCCGATCCACACCGACGGCAGCGAGTCCTCGACCATCGCCGTCACCAAGCCGCTGCTGCCGACCTTCTTCCGCTCGGACGCGGCCGGCACCCAGACCGTCAACCCCGCCTACCTGCAGGAGGCCCACTCCGAGCTCAGGGACGGCCGGCAGGTGGTCACCTGGACGCTCAACCCGAAGGCCCACTGGTCCGACGGCACCCCGATCACCTGGCGCGACATCGAGGCCAACTGGCGCGCCCTGAACGGCAAGGACCCGGCCTACAAGCCTTCCAGCAGCACCGGCTTCGAGCTGGTCTCGGCGGTCGAGCGCGGCAAGGACGACTTCCAGGCCGTGATGACCTTCGACCGGCCGTTCTCCGAGTGGCAGTCGATGTTCAACGGCGCCGGCAACGCCCCGCTGCTGCCGGCCTCCCGGATCTCCACCCCGGAGCTGTTCAACTCCTCCTACCTGGACGCGATCCCGGTCACCGCAGGCCCGTTCAAGGTCGAACAGCTGGACCGTGCCGCACAGACCGTCACCCTGGTCGCCGACCCCGCCTGGTGGGGCGACAAGCCCGTGCTGGACAGGATCGTCTTCCACGCGATGCTCCCCGACGCGATGCCCGCCGCCTTCGCCAAGGGACAGCTCGACCTCGTCAACAACGGCCCCGACGTGGCCGGTTACCAGACCATCCGGAACGTCAAGGGCGCCGTCGTGCGCCGCGCCGGCGGCCCGGACTTCCGGCAGCTCACCCTGAACGCCCGCACCCCCGCGCTGAGCGACGCGACCGTACGCCAGGCCGTCTTCCAGGCCATCAACCGGGACGCCCTCATCCGCGCCGACCTCAACGGCCTGGACTGGCCCGTCGTCCCGCTCAACAACCACCTGCTGGTCACCAATCAGAACGGCTACCGCGACAACTCCCTGGGCCTGGCCCGCTACGACCCCGCCGAGGCCGCCCGCAAGCTGGACGCGGCCGGCTGGAAGACGGACGGCGGCGACGTACGGAAGAAGGACGGCCGCGAGCTGAACCTGCGGATGATCATCCCGGCCGGCGTCACCCAGGCCCAGAACGAGGCCGCCGACACCACCCGGATGCTCAAGGACGTCGGGATCAAGGTCACCACGGCGAGCGCCCCCGCCAACGAGTTCTTCGACAAGTACGTCAACCGCGGCGACTTCGACCTCACCGCCTACTCGCTGATCGGCACCCCCTTCCCGGCCAGCGGCAGCCGCGCCAACTTCGTCCAGAACGGCGGCACCAACCACGTCGGCGCGGGCAGCCCGGCGGCCGACGCCGCACTCGACCGGGCCGCCGCCGCGACCGACGCGGCCACCGTCTCCGAGGCGGTCAACCAGGCCGACGGCGAGCTCTGGAAGGTGGCCGGCGTCCTGCCGCTCTACCAGCGCCCGCAGCTTTACGGCGCCCGCGCCGACCTCGCCAACATCGGCGCGCAGGGCCTGTCCGACATCGTCTGGGAGAACGTCGGCTTCGTGAAGTAGGCCGCCGGCCCGGCTCAGCCGTGCAGCGTCTCGCGCCAGTAGTGGCAGGCACTGCGCCGGCCCGCCAGCTCCTCCCCGTGCTCCCCCGTCACCGGGACCAGCGGTGGGAGTTCGGCACGGCAGCGGTCCTGCGCCCGGTCGCAGCGGGGGTTGAAGGCGCAGCCCTCCGGGATCCGCAGCAGGCTCGGCGGCAGGCCCTGGATGGCGTGCAGGTTCCGGCCCTTCTGGTCCAGCCGCGGGATGGAGTCCAGCAAGCCCCTGGTGTACGGGTGCGCCGGACGCGCGTACAGCTCGTGCACGGGCGCGGTCTCCACGATCCGGCCCGCGTACATCACCGCGATCCTGTCGGCGACGTCCGCGACCACGCCCAGGTCGTGGGTGATCAGGATGAGGCCCATGTTGAACTCGGACTGCAGGTCGGCCAGCAGGTCCATCACCTGGGCCTGCACCGTCACGTCCAGCGCGGTGGTCGGCTCGTCCGCGATGATCAGGTCCGGCTCCAGCGCCAGCGCCATCGCGATCATGATGCGCTGGCGCATGCCGCCCGAGAACTGGTGCGGGTAGTCGTGCACCCGCCGCCGGGCGGCCGGGATGCGCACCCGGTCCATCAGCTCGACGGCCTTCTCCTTCGCCTCCGCGCGGGAGACGCCGTGGTGCACCCGGAACATCTCGCCCAGCTGGAAGCCGACGCTGAGCACCGGGTTGAGCGCGGACAGCGCGTCCTGGAAGATCATCGCGATCCGCCGGCCCCGGACGGCCCGCCGGGCGCCGGCGCCCATGGTCAGCAGGTCCTCGCCGCGGAACAGGATCCGCCCCGAGGTGATCCGCCCCGGCGGCATGTCCAGGATGCCCATGATCGCCTGCGCCGTCACCGACTTGCCCGACCCCGACTCCCCCAGCACCGCCAACGTCTCGCCGGCCGACACCGCGTAGCTCACCCCGTTGACGGCCTTGGCGACGCCGTCCCGGGTATGGAACTCCACGTGCAGATCCTCGACCTCCAGCAACGGGGCCCCGGGCGTCAGGCTCCCCCGTCCGCCGCCGATCACCTCCACCGCGTCCATGTGAGCAGCCCTCCTCATCGCAGCAGCGACCACCGATAGGCGCAGAGCAACTATCAAGGACCGGGCCGCACTTGGCGAGCCTGCGGCAGATCTCTTTTCCATCACGGGCCCGACGGGCCGACCGAACGCCGAGGGCGCGTCCACCGGACAGTGGACGCGCCCTCGAAGCGGAACCCTCAGTCCGCGCCCTGCTCGTTCTCGCGCTCCGCCGCGCTGTGCCCGTTCCCGCGCTCCGCCGCGAAGTGACACGCCGAGTCATGGAACGCCGCCCCGCGAAGCCAGGACGGCGAGGCGAGCAGCGGCACCTCGTCCTCGCACCGCTGCTGCGCCTTCCAGCAGCGGGTGCGGAAGCGGCAGCCGGACGGCGGGTTGGCCGGCGAGGGCACGTCCCCGGTGAGCACGATCCGGTCCCGCGACTCGCGCGCCGTCGGGTCCGGCACCGGCACCGCCGAGAGCAGCGCCTGGGTGTACGGGTGCGTCGCGTGGTCGTAGATCTCCGCGTCGCTGCCGATCTCGACCATCCTGCCCAGGTACATCACACCGACCCGGTCCGAGATGTGCCGGACGATCGAGAGGTCGTGCGCGATGAACATGTACGACAGGTTGAAGTCGCCCTGCAGCTGCTCCAGCAGGTTGATCACCTGCGCCTGCACCGACACGTCCAGCGCCGAGACCGGCTCGTCGCAGATGATGATCTCCGGCTTGAGCGTCAACCCCCGTGCGATGCCGATGCGCTGGCGCTGGCCGCCGGAGAACTGGTGCGGGTACCGGTTGATGTACTCCGGGTTGAGCCCGACCACGTCCAGCAGGTCCTGGACGGCCTTGCGGCGGTCGCCCTTCGGCGCCACCTCCGGGTGGATCTCGAACGGCTCACCGATGATGTCGCCGACGGTCATCCGCGGATTCAGCGAGGTGTACGGGTCCTGGAACACCATCTGGATGTTGCGGCGGACGGCCTTCAGCGCCGCTCCCGAGAGCCGGGAGATCTCCTCCCCCTTGTACCGGACGGATCCCCCGGTGGCCGGCTCCAGGTTCATCAGGACCTTGGCCAGCGTGGACTTCCCGCAGCCGGACTCGCCGACGATGCCGAGCGTCTCGCCCTGCATCAGGTCGAAGCTGACGCCGTCGACCGCCTTGACCGCGCCGACCTGCTTCTTCAACAGGACGCCCTGGGTCAGCGGGAAGTGCTTGACCAGGTCGCGGACCTCCAGGATCGGCTCGCCGCGCGGCACCTCCTGCGCGAAGGCGGCCTCCTCCGGCGCCGGCGCCGCCCCCTCCGGTCCCCTCTCTCCCGGCACCCCCGCCCCCGGCGTACTGGCCCCGTCAGCGGTCATGGAGGGTCTCCTTCCAGAAGAAGCAGGCACTGCCGCGCCCCTCCACCGGTGTCCCGTCGTCCTCGCTGACCGGGAACAGCTCCGGCACGTCGGTCCGGCAGATGTCCTGCGCCCGCGGGCAGCGCGGGTTGAAGGCGCAGCCCGCGGGGATCCGCAGCAGGTTGGGCGGCAGGCCCTTGATCGCGTAGAGCTCCTGGCCCTTCTGGTCCAGCCGCGGGATGGAGTCCAGCAGGCCCCTGGTGTACGGGTGCGCGGGCCGCGCGTACAGCTCGTGCACGGGCGCGGTCTCCACGATCCGGCCCGCGTACATCACCGCGATCTTGTCCGCGACGTCCGCGACCACGCCCAGGTCGTGGGTGATCAGGATCAGGCCCATGTTGAACTCGGACTGCAGGTCGGCCAGCAGGTCCATCACCTGGGCCTGCACCGTCACGTCCAGCGCGGTGGTCGGCTCGTCCGCGATGATCAGGTCCGGCTCCAGCGCCAATGCCATCGCGATCATGATGCGCTGACGCATGCCGCCGGAGAACTGGTGCGGATAGTCGTCCACCCGCTGCTTGGCGGCCGGGATGCGCACCCGGTCCATCAGCTCGACGGCCTTCTCCTTCGCCTCCGCGCGGGAGACGCCGTGGTGGGCCCGGAACATCTCGCCCAGCTGGAAGCCGACGCTGAGCACCGGGTTGAGCGCGGACAGCGCGTCCTGGAAGATCATCGCGATCTTCTGGCCGCGGATCTTCCGCCGCTCGTCCTTGCTCATCCTGAGCATGTCCCGGCCCCGGAAGCGGATCTCGCCGCCCGGGATCCGGGCCGGCGGCATGTCGAGGATGCCCATGATCGCCTGCGCCGTCACCGACTTGCCGGAGCCGGACTCGCCCAGCACCGCCAGGGTCTCGCCCGCCCGGACGCTGTAGTCGACGCCGTTGACGGCCTTCGCGACGCCGTCCCGGGTGACGAACTCGACGTGCAGGTCCCGTACGTCGAGCAGCGGCCCCTGGTAGGGCGCCTCTCGTTCGCTCCCGGTGGTGTCCATCGCTGTACTCACGATGCGCTCCCCTCGCTCAGCGAAGCTTCGGATCGAGGGCGTCGCGCACCGCGTCGCCCAGCATGATGAAGGCCAGCACGGTGACGGACAGCGCCGCCGCAGGGAAGAACAGCACGTAGGGCGCCGTCCGGATGACCTTCTGGGCGGAGGAGATGTCGATGCCCCAGGAGATGGTCGGGTCCTGCAGACCGATGCCGAGGAAGCTCAGCGTCGCCTCGGTGGCGATGTAGCCGCCGAGCGCGATGGTGGCGACGACGATCACCGGGGCGATCGCGTTCGGCAGGATGTGCCGGAACATCAGCCGGCCCGTCCCGGCGCCGAGCGCCCGCCCGGCCACCACGTAGTCGGCCTGTTTGACGGTCAGCACCGCGCCGCGCATCACCCGGGCGATCTGGGTCCAGCCGAGCACGCCCAGGGCGATGACCACGCTCCACACCGTGCGGGTGGAGAAGGCGTTCAGCATCACCAGCGCGCCGAGCAGCAGCGGGATGCCGAAGAAGATGTCGATGATCCGGGAGATCACCGCGTCGACGGCGCCGCCGAAGTAGCCGGCGACCATCCCGGTCAGCCCGCCGAGCACGGTGACGGCGGCGGTCACGAAGATGCCGACGGTGATCGAGGCGCGGGCGCCGTAGATCACCCGGGCGTAGATGGACCGGCCCTGCGCGTCGTAGCCGAACCAGCCGGCCCCGAAGACGTCGCCCCAGTCCGGCCGCTTCAGGTAGTCGTTGACCAGGTCGGCCTTGCGCGGGTCGGCGTCGGTGAACGCCCAGGGGAAGATCGCCATCAGCACCAGCAGCAGGATCAGCACCGCGGAGATCAGGAAGATGGGCCGCCGGCGCAGGTCCCGCCAGGCGTCGCCCCAGAGGCTGCGGGCCTCCTCCCGCTTCACCGCGTCGCGTTCGACCAGGGTCTCCTGCTCGACCGCCATGCCCTGCTCCCCTGCGTAGTCGAGGCGGGAGACGCCGGGCTTGGGGTGCGGTTCGTACGAGTCCTCGTCGTGGATGTCAGGCATAGCGGATCCTCGGGTCCAGGACCGCGTAGAGCAGGTCGACGAGCAGGCTGGCGACCAGGTAGACGATCACCAGCACGGTCACGATGCCGACCACGGTGGGGCCTTCCTTGTGGTTGATCGCCCGGTACAGGACGTTGCCGATGCCCTGCACGTTGAAGATGCCCTCGGTGACGATCGCCCCGCCCATAAGCGCACCGAGGTCGGTGCCGAGGAAGGTGACCACCGGGATCAGCGAGTTGCGCAGCAGGTGGCGGGTGATGATGGTCCGTCGGGGCAGGCCCTTGGCGACGGCGGTGCGGATGTAGTCGGCCCGCAGGTTCTCGCCGATGGACGTCCGGGTGAGCCGGGCGACGTACGCCAGCGAGAGCGAGCCCAGGACGACGGCCGGCAGCACGAGCTGGGAGAGGTCGTAGCTGTCCTGGACGGTCGGCGTGACCCAGCCCAGGTTGGTGGCGAACACCGTCTGTGCGATGTAGGCCAGCACGAAGACCGGGATCGAGATCACCACCAGGGTCAGGATCAGCACCAGGGTGTCCGGGATGCTGCCGCGCCGCAGCCCGGAGACCACGCCGAGGGCGAGGCCCAGGACCATCTCGAAGACGAAGGCCATCAGCGCCAGCCGGATGGTGACCGGGAAGGCGTCCGCCATGATCTCGGAGACCGGACGGCCCGTGAAGCTGGTTCCGAAGTCCCCCTGGAAGAGGTTCCCCATGTAGTGCAGGTACTGCTTCCAGATCGGCTGGTCCAGGTAGTACGTGTGCTTGATGCTGGCCACCACGGCCGGGTCGGCGGCCTTCTCGCCGAACAGCGCCGCGACCGGGTCGCCGGGCAGCGAGTAGACCATCAGGAAGATCAGCAGCGTGGTGCCGAAGAACACCGGGATCATCTGCAGCACCCGCCGCAGCACGTAACTGCCCATCCGAGCCTCCTTCCTAGGGGGTCGACCGGCCGGGCCGGTCGGCCGGGAGACCGCGCCCCGCCCTCCGTGCGGGGAGGGCGGGGCCGGCGCGAAGGGATCAGGGCCTGGGCCCGGGGATCAGCCCTTGACCTCGACCTGGGTCCAGGCCGGGTTTCCGAAGGAGTCGAACTTCACGTTCTGCACCTTGGTCGAGTAGCCCGAGTTGGTCCGGTAGTACCAGAGCGGGATGGCCGGCATCCCGCTCGGCAGCACGGCCTCGGCCTGCTGGTAGCCGGACACGGTGTCGGCGACGCTGGGCGCCTCGTCGGCCTTGGTGGCGGCGTCGTCGAACTGCGGGTTGCTGTACCCGAAGTCGTTGGAGGCGGCGCCGGTGCGGTACACGTCGGCCAGGAAGTTGGCGTTCAGCGGGTAGTCCTGCACCCAGCCGGTGCGGAAGGCGCCGTTGAGCTGGTGCCCGGTGATCGCTGCCCGCGCGGTCTTGAAGTCGGGCTTGGGGTCGCCCAGGCAGTCGACCCCGGTGCTCTGCCGGATCGAGTTGCAGACCGCGTCGACCCACTCCTTGTGGCCGCCGTCCGCGTTGTAGGTGATCAGCAGCTTGTTGCCGGGGACGCCGCCGCCCTCCTGGATCAGCTGCTTGGCCTTGGCCGCGTCGAACGTGCAGAAGTCCCCGCAGGCGCCGTCCTTGTAGCCCTCGACGCCCTCGGCCACCCAGGCGGTGGCCGGCTTGCGGGAGCCCTGCAGCACCGTCTTGGAGATGGTGTTGCGGTCGATCGCCATCGACAGGCCCTGGCGCACCTTGGCCTTGTCCGGGGAGGACCAGTCGGCCTGGTAGAGCGTGAAGCCGATGTTCTGGATGGCACCCTGCGGGGCGTCCACCGCCCGATCGCCGAGGTCGTTCTTGTACGTCGCCAGCGCGGAGGGCGGCACCTGGTCCATCACGTCCAGGTTGTTGGACTGCAGGTCGGCGTAGGCGGCCTCGGACGTGGTGTACATCTTGAAGACGATGCCGCCGTTCTTCGGCTTGTCCACGCCCTGGTAGTCCGGGAAGGCCTTGGTGACCACCTGGCTGTTGTGCGACCAACTGACGAACTGGTACGGGCCGTTGCCCACCGGCTTCTGCCCGTACCCGTTCGGGTCGTTGAAGAAGCCGTCCGGCAGCGGCGAGAAGGCGATGTAGCCGAGCTTGTACTCGAAGTACGAGACCTTGTGGCTCAGCTTGATCGTGAAGTGCAGGTCGTCGGTGACGGTCAGGCCGGACATCTTGTCCGTGGTGGGCTTGCCGGAGGTCGGGTGGATGTCCTGGTAGCCCTCGATGTCCGAGAACCAGGAGCTGTTGATCTGGCTGTTGGCGGGGTTGGCGCCCCAGTTCCAGGCGTTGACGAAGTTCTTGGCGTGCACCGGGGTGCCGTCGTGGAACTTCCAGCCGTCCTTCAGCGTGACGGTGAAGGTCTGCGAGTCAGTGGTGTCGATCTTGTCCGCGACCTGCATCCGGATCTTGGCGTTGCTCGGGTCGTAGTCGACCAGCCCCTTGAAGAGGTTCTGGATGATGCGACCGCCGCCGACCTCGTTCGCGTTGGCGGGCTGCAGCGGGTTCTGCGGCTCGTTGCTCTGGTAGCTGAAGCTCTTGGTGGCGTCCGACGACCCACCGCCCCCTCCACCGCCGCTGCTGCTGCACCCGGTGGCCACCAGGACCACGGACGTCGCAGCGGCGAGGACCAGGCGAGCACGGGCAGCTACGGGCATGGAGGTCCCTCCTCAAGGTGTGTGTCGCATCACACCCCATGAGAAGCGCGCCCCGGCGACGGCGCGAGTCGGGTGCACCCGGATGGGTGCGGTGACCTGCTGCGGAGTTGACGCAGCGCCCGACCGCCCGACCGCCCGACCGCCCGACCGCCCGAACGACGGAAGGGCCCGTGGCGGCGAAGCCACGGGCCCTTCCGGGGAGAGTGGGGATCAGGCGGCAGCCTGCTCCCGGACCTCGGGGAAGTGGCAGGCCGAGTCGTGCGCGGCCGGGCCCTCCAGCACCGAGGGGACCGCGAGCAGCGGGATCTCCTCGGCGCAGCGGTCCTGCGCCTTCCAGCAACGGGTGCGGAAACGGCAGCCGGACGGCGGGTTGGCCGGCGACGGGATGTCCCCGGTGAGCACGATCCGGTCCCGCGACTCGCGCGCCGTCGGGTCCGGCACCGGCACCGCGGAGAGCAGCGCCTGGGTGTACGGGTGGGTGGCGTTCTCGTAGATCTCCTCGTCGGAGCCGATCTCGACCATCTTGCCCAGGTACATCACGCCGACGCGGTCGGAGATGTGCCGGACGATGGAGAGGTCGTGCGCGATGAACATGTAGGAGAGCCCGAAGTCGCCCTGCAGCTGCTCCAGCAGGTTGATCACCTGCGCCTGGACGGACACGTCCAGAGCGGAGACCGGCTCGTCGCAGATGATGATCTCGGGCTTGAGCGCGAGACCGCGGGCGATGCCGATGCGCTGGCGCTGGCCGCCGGAGAACTGGTGCGGGTACCGGTTGATGTACTCCGGGTTCAGACCCACGACGTCCAGCAGGTCCTGGACGGCCTTGCGGCGGTCGCCCTTCGGCGCCACCTCCGGGTGGATCTCGAACGGCTCACCGATGATGTCGCCGACCGTCATGCGCGGGTTGAGCGAGGTGTACGGGTCCTGGAACACCATCTGGATGTTCCGGCGGACGGCCTTGAGGGCCGCACCGGACAGCTGGGAGATGTCCTCGCCCTTGAACAGCACCTGGCCGGAGGTGGGCCGCTCCAGGTTCATCAGCACCTTGGCCAGCGTGGACTTGCCACAGCCGGACTCGCCGACGATGCCGAGCGTCTCGCCCTTCTTCAGGTCGAACGAGATGCCGTCAACCGCCTTGACCGCGCCGACCTGCTTCTTGAAGAGGATGCCCTGGGTCAGCGGGTAGTGCTTGACCAGGTCCTTGACCTCCAGGATGTTCTCAGCCATGGAGGGTCTCCTTCCAGAGGTGGCACGCGCTGCGGCGGCCGGTGAGCTCCTTGCCGTCCTTGTCCGTCACGTGGTGCAGCACCGGGATCTCGGTGCGGCACAGGTCGGTGGCGACGTCGCAGCGGGGGTTGAACGCGCAGCCGGCCGGAACCTTCAGCAGGTTCGGGGGCAGGCCCTTGATCGCGTACAGCTCCTGGCCCTTCTGGTCCAGGCGCGGGATGGAGCGGAGCAGGCCCTTGGTGTACGGGTGCGCGGGGTTCGCGTACAGGTCGTGCACCGGGGCCGTCTCGACGATCCGGCCGGCGTACATCACGGCGATCTTGTCCGCGACGTCGGCGACCACGCCGAGGTCGTGGGTGATCAGGATCAGGCCCATGTTGTACTCGGCCTGCAGCTCGGCGAGCAGGTCCATCACCTGGGCCTGGACGGTCACGTCCAGGGCGGTGGTGGGCTCGTCCGCGATGATCAGGTCGGGCTGCAGGGACAGCGCCATGGCGATCATGATGCGCTGGCGCATGCCGCCGGAGAACTGGTGCGGGTAGTCGTTCACGCGCTGCTTGGCAGCGGGGATGCGCACCCGGTCCATCAGCTCGATGGCCTTGGCCTTGGCCACGGCCTTGGAGGCACCCTCGTGCACCCGGTACATCTCGCCGAGCTGGTGGCCGACGCTGAGCACGGGGTTGAGCGCGGACAGCGCGTCCTGGAAGATCATCGCGATCTTCCGGCCGCGGATCTTGCGCCGGTCCTCGTTGCTCATCGTGAGCATGTCCTGGCCGCGGTACAGGATCTGGCCCTGGGTCACCTTGCCCGGGGGCATGTCCAGGATGCCCATGATGGTCTGTGCCGTCACGGACTTGCCGGAGCCGGACTCGCCGAGCACGGCGAGGGTCTCGCCGGCCGCGACGGAGTAGTTGACGCCGTTCACGGCCTTGGCGATCCCGTCCCGGGTGTGGAACTCCACGTGGAGGTCCTTCACCTCCAGGAGAGGGGTGCCAACTTCGAGACGGTCGTTTTTCTGGTCGTTCTCGATCACGGTGGTCATCGGGTCGTCACCTCTTCTCTCAGCGGAGCTTCGGGTCGAGGGCGTCGCGCACCGCGTCGCCGAGCATGATGAAGGCCAGCACGGTCAGGCTCAGCATGCCGGCGGGGAAGAACAGGGCGAACGGCGCCGTACGGATCACCTTCTGGGCCGAGTTGATGTCGATGCCCCAGGAGATGGTCGGGTCCTGCAGACCGATGCCGAGGAAGCTCAGCGTCGCCTCGGTGGCGATGTAGCCGCCGAGCGCGATGGTGGCGACGACGATCACCGGAGCGATCGCGTTCGGCAGGATGTGACGGAACATGATCCGGCCGGTGCCGGCGCCCAGCGCCTTGGCGGCCGTCACGAAGTCCGCCTGCTTGACCGTGATCACCGAGCCGCGCATGACACGGGTCATCTGGGTCCAGCCCAGGGCGACGAGCGCGAAGACCACGCTCCAGATGGTGCGCGAGGTGAAGGCGTTCAGGATCACCAGCGAGCCGAGCAGCAGCGGGATGCCGAAGAAGATGTCGGTGACGCGGGAGATGATCGTGTCGACCCAGCCGCCGAAGTAACCGGCGACCATGCCGGCGATGCCACCGAGGATGGTCACACCGAGGGTCACGCAGATGCCGACCACCACCGACGCGCGGGCGCCGTACAGGACGCGGGCGTAGATGCTGCGCCCCTGGAGGTCGTAGCCGAACCAGTCCGGCTGGAAGAAGTGGCTGTAGTTCGGCTTCGTCAGGTAGTGGTTGCGCAGGTCACCGGCGCGCGGGTCCACCGAGGTGAACAGGCCCGGCGCGATCGCGATGACCACCAGCAGCAGGATCAGCAGCGCGGAGATCACGAAGATCGGCTTGCGGCGCAGGTCGTGCCAGGCGTCGGAGCCGAGGCTGCGGGCCTTCTCCGGCTTCTGCACCGCGCTCGTCCCGGTGCGCTGCGCCGGGATGTCCCCGGCGGTCTTCTTCTCGGTCAGGTCAGGCATAACGGATCCTCGGGTCCAGGACCGCGTAAAGCAGGTCGACGATCAGGCCGGCGGCCAGGTACACGATCACCAGGAAGGCCACGAAGCCGGAGACCGTCGAGCCCTCCTTCAGGTTGATCGCGTGGTAGAGCGCGTTGCCGACGCCCTTGACGTTGAAGATGCCCTCGGTCACGATCGCGCCGCCCATGAGGGCGCCGAGGTCGGTGCCCAGGAAGGTGACGACCGGGATCAGCGAGTTGCGCAGCAGGTGAGTGGTGATCACCTTGCGGCGCGGCAGGCCCTTGGCCACCGCGGTGCGCACGTAGTCGGCCTTGATGTTCTCGGCTATGGAGGTACGGGTGAGACGCGCGACGTAGGCCAGCGACAGCGAGCCGAGCACGAAGGCCGGCAGCACCAGCTGCGTGATGTCGTCGGAGTTCTGGACGGTCGGCGTGACCCACTTCAGATCGTCCGCGAAGATCGTCTGGAAGATGAAGCCCAGCACCGGGACCGGGATCGAGATCAGCAGCAGGGTGATGACCAGGGCGCCCTTGTCGAACGCCTTGCCGCGGCGCAGACCGGCGAACAGGCCGACGCCGACACCCAGCACGATCTCGATGGCGAACGCGAACAGCGCCAGCCGGATGGTGACCGGCAGTGCTTCGGTGATCACGTCGAGCACGGGCCGCCCGGACAGGGTCTTGCCGAAGTCCCCGGTGAACATGCCGCTCATGTAGTCGAAGTACTGCTGGAGCATGGGTTTGTCCAAGCCCAGCTGGTGCCTCCGGGCGGCGAGCTGGGCCGGGTCCGGCGCCTTCTCGCCCCACAACGCTGCCACCGGGTCGCCCGGCAGCGCGTGCACCATCACAAAGATGAGCAAGGTCGTTCCGAGGAAGACCGGGATCATCTGGAGCAGTCGCCTCGCGACAAAGCGCCCCATCGTGCCTCCATGTATGGCTCTGCCGGGCCCGTCAACCCGGCAAGAGATAAGTCGGCGTGCCAACGGCCGGTACCGGTCCCCGCCCTTGTGGGGATGGGACAGGCACCGGCCGTTGGCACTGGGTCAGGCGGTGCCGACCGATTACTTCTTGACCTCGACGTCGGTGAAGACCGGGTCGCCGAAGGAGTCGAACTTCACGTTCTGGACCTTGTTGGAGTAGCCCGAGCTGGTCTTGTAGTACCAGAGCGGGATGGACGGCATGTCCTTGGCCAGAACGGCCTCAGCCTGCTGGTACAGCTCGGCGGTCTTCTCGACCGTGGTCGCGGCGTCGGCCTGCTGCGCCAGCTTGTCGAACTCCGGGCTGGAGTAGTGCGAGTCGTTGGAGGACGCACCGGTGCCGTAGACGTCACGCAGGAAGTTGGCGTTCAGCGGGTAGTCCTGCTGCCAGCCGGTCCGCATCATGCTCGGGACCTGCTGCTTGGTGACCAGGTTGCGGACGGTCTTGAAGTCCGGCTTCGGGTCACCGAGGCACTCGACGCCGGTGCTCTGCCGGATCGAGTTGCAGACCGCGTCCACCCACTCCTTGTGGCTGCCGTCGGAGTTGTACATGATGCTGAGCTTGCCGCCGGGGACGCCGCCGCCCTCCTGGATCAGCTGCTTGGCCTTGGCCGGGTCGAACTTGCAGGCGTCGCCGCAGGTGCCGGCCTTGTAGCCCATGACGCCGGGCGCCACGAACGCGTCGGCGGGCTGGCGGTTGCCGTTCAGGACGGTCTTGGTGATGGTGTCGCGGTCGATCGCCATCGAGATGCCCTGGCGGATCTTGGCGGCCTTGTCCTTGTCCAGGGAGGACCAGTCCGCGTTGTACAGCGCGAACGAGATGTTCTGGATGGCGCCCTGCGGCTGGTCGACGGCGCGCTTGCCCAGGTCGTCCTTGAACTTCGGCAGGTCGGTCGAGTCGACCTGGTCCAGGACGTCCACGGTGTCGGACATCAGGTCCTTGTACGCAGCCTCGCCGGTGGCGTAGTTGCGGAAGACGATGCCACCGTTCTTCGGCTTGTCGGTGCCCGCGTACTTGTCGAACGCCTGGACCGTGATGGCCTTGTTGTGCTCCCACGAGACGAACTTGTAGGGGCCGTTGCCGACCGGCTTCTCGCCGTAGCCCTTCGGGTCCGCGAAGAAGCCCTCGGGCAGCGGGGAGAACGCCGAGTAGCCGAGCTTGTACGTGAAGTACGAGACCGGGCTGGTCAGCTCGATGGTGAAGTGGGTGTCGTCGACGACCTTCAGACCGGTCATCTCGGTGGCGGTCGGGTCGCCCTTCTCCGGGTGGACGGCGTCGTAGCCGACGATGTCGGAGAACCAGGAGGAGTTGATCTGGTTGTTCTTGACGTTGGCCGACCAGTTCCACGCCTTCACGAAGGAGTTGGAGGTGACCGGGGTTCCGTCGTGGAAGGTCCAGCCGGACTTCAGCGTGACGGTGAAGTGCTGGGCATCGGTGGTCTCGATCTTCTCGGCCACCTGGTTGCGCAGCGCACCGGTCGCGGGGTCGTAGTCGACAAGGCCCCGGAAGAGGTTCTTGATGACACGGCCACCGATGGTCTCGTTGGCGTTGGCCGGCTGGAGCGGGTTCTGCGGCTCCCCGCTCTGGTAGCTGAAGATGCCCTGGGCGTTGACGGCACCATCGGAGCTGCCCCCGCTGGAGGTGTCGCTGCTGCTGCTACAAGCAGTCGCGGCAAGGGCGACCGCAACAGCTGCGACAACCCACTTGGCCTGGCTCCCACCACGCATCGGTGTGCCTCCTGAATTCGACGTTGCAACGAGGAGAGCACCGCGGAACGGTTTGTCACCGGGCCCGCTGTGCCGTCCGCGCTCGTGGTTTCGGCGCGCACCCCTGCGCGTTAACCCTTGACCCGAGCCTGACTGCACCCACTATCCGTCACGCACGGACACGAAAGTGACCAGTGACGATCTCAATTAGGTCACATGAACAGTCGGTAAGTTTCGAAAACCGGACATTTGAGACATAGCCAGACAGGCACCAAACGGACAGTCGTCACGGATGACGAACTGTCACGTCCGCTCAGCGGACACTCGGGTGTGATGAGCGCTATTCCGTTAATAGCGGCCCCGACAACTTGGAGTAGTTGAAAAAGTTCGCCCCCCTCTCCATCGGAAAGGGGGGCGAATCATTCCGGCCAAAGGCCGTTCAGTGCGTCCGGATCATGCCTTCTTGGCACGCGAGGCAGTACGTCCGCGGTCCTTCTGGTCCAGCACGACCTTACGGATGCGAACCGTCTCCGGGGTCACCTCGATGCACTCGTCCTCGCGGCAGAACTCCAGCGACTGCTCCAGCGAGAGCTTGCGCGGCGGGACGATCGACTCGGCCACGTCGGCGTTCGAGGACCGCATGTTGGTGAGCTTCTTCTCCTTGGTGATGTTCACGTCCATGTCGTCGGAGCGCGAGTTCTCGCCGACGATCATGCCCTCGTACACCTCGGTGCCCGGCTCGCAGAAGAGCACGCCGCGCTCCTGCAGGTTGGTCATCGCGAAGGCGGTCACCACGCCGGCGCGGTCGGCGACCAGCGAGCCGTTGTTGCGGGTGGTCAGGGTGCCGAACCACGGCTCGTGGCCCTCGTGGATCGAGTGCGCGATGCCGGTGCCGCGGGTGTTGGTGAGGAACTCGGTCCGGAAGCCGATCAGACCGCGGGACGGCACGACGAACTCCATCCGGACCCAGCCCGAGCCGTGGTTGGACATGTTGTCCATCCGGCCCTTGCGGATGCCCATGAGCTGCGTGACGGCGCCCATGTGCTCCTCCGGCACGTCGACCGTGAGGCGCTCGACCGGCTCGTGGGTCTTGCCGTTGACCTCCTTGGTGACGACCTGCGGCTTGCCGACGGTCAGCTCGAAGCCTTCGCGGCGCATGGTCTCGATCAGGATGGCCAGCGCCAGCTCACCGCGGCCCTGCACCTCCCAGGCGTCCGGACGCTCGGTGTCCAGCACGCGCAGCGAGACGTTACCGATCAGCTCGCGGTCCAGGCGGTCCTTCACCTGGCGGGCGGTGACCTTGCGGTCGACCTTGGCGCCGGACTTGGCGTCCGCGCCCTTGCCGGAGCCGCCACGGCCGACCAGCGGCGAGGTGTTGGTGCCGATGGTCATCGAGATGGCCGGCTCGTCCACCGTGATCAGCGGCAGCGCGATCGGGTTCTCCGGGTCGGCCAGGGTCTCGCCGATCATGATGTCGGAGATGCCGGCGACGGCGCAGATGTCACCGGGGCCCGCCACCTCGGCCGGCTTGCGGGTGAGCGCCTCGGTCATCAGCAGCTCGGAGATGCGGACGTTCTGGATCGAGCCGTCGCGCTTGATCCAGGCCACGGTCTGGCCCTTGCGCAGCTCGCCCTGCTCGACGCGCAGCAGCGCGATGCGGCCGAGGAAGTTGTCGGCGTCCAGGTTGGTGACGTGCGCCTGCAGCGGGGCGTCCTCGTCGTAGCTGGGGGCCGGGACGTGCTCCAGCAGGGTGGAGAAGAACGGCTCCAGGTTGGTGCTGTCCGCGGGAACGGTGCCGTTCTCCGGCTTGGTCAGCGAGGCGACGCCGTCACGGGCGCAGGCGTAGACGATCGGGAACTCGATCTGGTCCTCGTCCGCGTCCAGGTCCAGGAACAGGTCGTAGGTCTCGTTGATGACCTCGTCGATCCGGGAGTCCGGGCGGTCCGTCTTGTTGATGCAGAGGATGACGGGCAGCCGCGCGCTCAGCGCCTTGCGCAGCACGAAGCGGGTCTGCGGCAGCGGGCCCTCGGAGGCGTCGACCAGCAGGACGACCGCGTCCACCATCGACAGACCGCGCTCGACCTCACCACCGAAGTCGGCGTGGCCCGGGGTGTCGATGATGTTGATGGTGATCGGCGCGCCACCATCCTTCGGGTGGTACTTGACCGCGGTGTTCTTCGCGAGAATGGTGATGCCCTTCTCGCGCTCCAGGTCGTTCGAGTCCATCATGCGGTCGTCGAGCTGCTGGTGGGCGGCGAAGGCGCCGGCCTGCTTGAGCATGGCGTCGACCAGCGTGGTCTTGCCGTGGTCGACGTGGGCGACGATGGCGACGTTACGGATGTCGTTGCGCGTGGGCATGCCTTGCGGATTCTCCCGGAATCGTGGGTTGCGGCGCCCGGCTGCGTGACGCGCACTTGCGATCCCTGTGATCGCCGCCGCCCGTTCCGCCTGCTACTACCGGTCCACCCGCCGGGCATATGGACATGCCGCGGCTTCCTCCTATCGTACGGGGAACCGCCCAGGTGGGCTGAAACCAGCAGGTCGGGCGGGATCAAGATCACAGCTGGGTCACACCCCCTTCACCCACCGGCCCCGCACCGGCACCCTCCCGTTCGTGATCCGACGCGGTTCCCCGGACCCGCCCTCAGCGACGGCGGCCGATGTCCTGGAAGTGCGGCCAGCCGTAGCCGAAGGCTCCGGCGCCGTCGATGCCGGTGCGGACTCCGACCAGGTCGGGGCGCTGGTAGAGCGGGACGGAGTGGCCGAGCTGCCAGATCCGGACGTCCGCCTCCTGCAGCAGGTCCAGCCGGGCGGCCGGGTCCAGTTCGGCGGCGGCGCGGTCGAACAGGCGGTCGATCTCCTCGGTGCCGCTGCGGCCGTAGTTGGTGCCGGGGTCGAGTGCGCCGTCCGGGTCGGGTCGGGGCTTGGCGTAGGCGGGGCGCTGTTCGCTCGCCGGGCTGGGGCCGGCGGGCCAGGAGAAGAGGGCGAGATCGTAGTCGCCGGCGGCGAGGTGGTCCCGGACGAAGGTCTCGGCGGGCGCGGCCACCGGCTTCACGGCGATCCCGGAGTCCGCGAGGACCGCGGTGAGGGCGTCGGCGGTGCGTTTGGCGGTGGCCGAGCCGGCCGGGACGAGCAGGGTGAGGGCGAGTGGCTTCCCGTCCTTGGTACGGGTGCCCCCGCCCGGGGGCCGCTTCCAGCCCGCCTCGTCGAGCATTCGGGCGGCGTCCGCCGGGCCGGCCGCCTCGCTGTTGTCCCGGTAGCCGTCCTGGTCCCCGGCGAACAGGTGGCTGCCCAGCGGCGCGGCGGGCAGGCCGAGCGGGGTGAGTGCGGCGTCGGCGATCCGCCGCCGGTCGACGGCCCGGGCGAGGGCGCGCCGCAGCGCCGGGTCGGTGAGCGGGGCGTGGGCGGCGTTGACGGTGAGCTGGGTGAGCGAGGCGGCGGCGGCCCGGTGCACGGTGACGCCGGGCAGCGAGTCGGCCCGCCGCAGCGCCGTCGCCGCCGCCTCGGGCGCGGCCGCGGGCGGAGCTGCCGCGGGCGGAACCGATGGGAGCGGAGTACCCGCCGCGGCGGGCGCCGGCTCCGCCCGGTCGACGGCGGCGGTGAGCGGGGCGATGTCCAGCCGGTCCTGGTCGAGCGCGTCCAGCCGCCGCTCGGCCGGAGTGGCGAGGAAGTCGATCCGGTCGGCCTTGGGCAGGTCGCCCCACCAGAGCGGGTTGCGCGCCACGGTGACCCGCCCGCCCTCGGCGTCGTACCGGGAGAGGATGTACGGCCCGGCGCTCGGGTGGCCGACACCGGTCAGCGCCCGGTTGAAGGCGCCCGGCGTGGCGGTCTCGGCAGCCGGGTAGAGCGGCCCGAACAGCGAGCGCCATTCGGCGTACGGCCGCCGGAAGGTGACCCGCACCTGGTGCGGGTCGGCGCCCTGGGCGACGGAGTCGATGGTGTCGTACCCGGCCGGATGCCCGCCCCGGTAGGCCGGGTCGAGGCCGGAGAGCGCAGCCCGCTGGGCGGCGAAGTCGGCGGCCGACAGCGGGGTGCCGTCGCTCCAGACGGCGTGCGGGTTGAGCCGGTAGGTGACCACCTGCGGCTGCTGCCCGGGCGGGGTGGATTCGGCGCCGGCCAGGTAGTCCGGGTCGGGGACGAGCCGGCCGTGCTCGTCGGGCCGGAACAGCGAGGGGTACAGCGCGTGGGCGATCAGCGCCGAGTCGGCGGTCGCCGCGTCCTGGTGGACGTTGAGGGTGGCCGGGACGCCGTCCACCGCCCAGCGCAGCGTGCCGCCGTCCGCGACGGCGGCACGTTCGGCGGGCCGGACGTCCCCGGTGCTGACGGGGGGGTCGGCCCGGACCGGCGCGGGGGCGGGGGTCCGGGCGGGGGCCGGGTCCTCGGAGCAGCCGCCGAGGCCGGCGGCGAGCAGCAGCGCGGCGGCTGCGGTGGTGAGCTGGCGGACGCGCATGGCGGCCATCGAACGCCGCCCGTCCGGCCCCGCCCGCGCCGACACGGCGGGCCGGAGGCGACTGCACCCGTCCGGCCCAATCCGCGCGACCCGGTCCGGCCGAAACCGCTACAGCGCCAGCTCGAACCAGACGATCTTGCCCTTCGGGGTGCGCCGGCTGCCCCAGCGCTCGGCCAGCAGGCTGACCAGCTGCAGGCCGCGTCCGCCCTCGTCGGTCTCCTGGGCCCTCCGCTGCCGGGGCTGCGCGTAACCGTCGTCCCAGACCTCGCAGACCAGGCCGCGCTCGCGCAGCAGCCGCAGCCGGATCTCACCCCGCCCGTGCTTGAGCGCGTTGGTGACCAGTTCGCTGACCAGCAGCTCGGTGGTGTCGACCAGCTCGTCCAGCCCCCGGGACAGCAGCCAGCTGCAGGCCAGCTCACGCGCCTTGGCGACGGAGGTGGGCTCGGGCGGCAGGTGCCAGTTGCCGACGGCGTCCTCGGGGAAGGCGTGCACCTTGGCCATCAGCAGGGCGATGTCGTCCTCGCCGTGGTGCGGGTTGAGCTCCCCGAGCACGTGGTCGCAGAGGTCCTCCAGGCCCTTGCCCTCGACGGAGAGCGCCGTGCGGAAGGCCCGCAGGCCCTCGTCCAGCTGGTGCTTGCGGCTCTCCACCAGCCCGTCGGTGTAGAGGCCGAGGACGGCGCCGTCGGGGAGTTCGACCTCGACCTCCTCGAAGGGCTCGCCGCCGACGCCGAGCGGCAACCCGGGCGGCACGTCGAGCATCCGGGCGCCATCGCCGGGGCTGAGCAGGACGGGCGGCAGGTGTCCGGCGTTGGCGATCCAGCAGCGGCGGCTGACGGCGTCGTAGACCGCGTAGACGCAGGTCGCCAGGTAGACCTCGCGGGCCTCCTCGTCGGCGGTCGAGGTGAGCCGCCCGTACGGGGTGGGCGGGCCGACCGGTACGGAGTCGTCGCCGAGGCCGCGGGCGATCTCGTCGAGCGCGGTGAGCACCTCGCCCGGTTCGAGGTCGAGCATGGCCAGGGTGCGGACGGCGGTGCGCAGTTGGCCCATGGCGACGGCGGCGCGCAGGCCGCGGCCCATCACGTCGCCGATGACCAGCGCGGTGCGGTTGCCGGGCAGCGGGATGACGTCGAACCAGTCGCCGCCGACCTCGGTGTTGTTGTTGCTGGGCAGGTAGCGGCAGGCGATCTCCAGGCCGCTGGCGGCCGGGTTGCCCGGGGGCAGCAGGCTGCGCTGGAGGATCAGCGCGCGCTCGTGCTCGCGGCGGTAGAGCCGGGCGTTGTCGATGCAGACGGCGGCGCGGGCGACGAGTTCCTCGGCGATCGCGACGTCGCGGGCGTCGAAGGGCTCGCTGCCGATGGCGCGGGAGAGCTGGACGAGGCCGAGCACCTGGTCGCGGGCGACCAGCGGGACGATCAGGGTGGAGCGCAGCAGCGGGTCGCGCCCGGGCTCGGGGACGACGCTGCGACCGGTGCGCAGGGCCCGGGCGTGCGGGGAGCGGCGCGGGTAACAAAGGGTGCCGCCGGCCTCGGCGATGGGCAGGCCGGTGACGGAGCCGAGCACCGAGGAGGCGCCGCCGAGCACGCTGGAGACGGCGACCCGGCGCAGTTCGCCGCTGCCGTCGGTGAGCACGGTGTCGCCGAGCCGGCCGGCGCTGGGGACGGTCTCGCCGGAGAGCAGCGCGGTGTAGAGGTCGACGGTGGCGAGGTCGCAGAACGGCGGGACGACGACGTCCAGCAGTTCCTTGGCGGTGGTCTCCAGGTCGAGCGTGGAGCCGATGTGCGCGCTGGCCTCGTTGAGCAGGGCGAGGTTGCGGCGCACGCCGTCGGCCTCGCGCTCGGCGACGTGCCGGCTGGTGACGTCGGAGACCTGTCCGGCCACGCCGGTCGGCTGTCCGGCGGCGCCGTTGAGGCGGTACAGCGAGACGGCCCAGAGCCGGTTGCCCTCGCGGGTGGGGACGGCGCCGTGGAAGCGCAGGTCGAAGACGGGCTCGCCGGTGGCGAGGACCTTGCGCAGGGCGGCGGTGAGCCGGTCGGCCTCGGACGGCGGGAAGAGGTCGTGCGCGGTGAGGCCTTCCAGGTCGGTGGGGACCAGGCCCATCCCGGAGGCGAAGGCGTCGTTGACCCGCTGCAGCCGCAGCCGGTCGTCGAAGAGCACGAAGCCGGTGGGCGTCTGCCCGAAGACGGCCTCGGAGGCGGCGAGGTCGGTCTCGATCCGGCGCAGCCGTCCGAGGTCGACGGCCAGGCAGGTGGCGCCGGCGGTGGGCAGGGCGCTGTCGGGCATCAGGTAGAGCTCGGCGAGGCCTTCGCTGCCGTCGGCGTCCCGGTAGGGGGTGGTGCCGACCCATTCCTCGCCGGCCAGGGTTCGTTCCAGCCGGGCCCGGCCGCGCTGCCAGAGCTCGCGGGGGACGAAGGTGGCGATCGGGTCGGCGCCGACGGCCTCCGCGGCGGGGACGCCGAAGAAGTCGGCGGCGCGCTCGCTCCACTGGCTGATCCGGCCGTCGGGGCCGATCGCGAAGGTGGCGACCCGGATGTAGTCGTAGATCGAGCCCGGGTCTCCGGCGCCCCAGGACCGGGCCTCGGCGGCGGGGTGGCCGCCGCGGCGCGCGGTGGCGCCGTCCGATGGGGCCGCCGGTACGGGCAGGTGCAGGGAACCGGCCTGCCCGGGTACGGCGGCATGACCGCTGCTGCTCGGCGCGTTCCGCGCCGGAGTGCTGTTCAACGGACCGACCCCTCCAACCCGCGACCGTCCGGATGTCGAGAAGACCGAGTATTCATCATCGAGGGGTCCGTTCACACGCCCTCAACATCACAACATCAGATCGGGCGAAGGTTTTTGTCCTACCGCCCGCGCAACCACAATGCCACGCTCGCGCCCCCTGCCGGAGCGCGCGCTCCCCCCTGGCCCCCGATGGCATATGCGGCACCGCTCTCCTGCTGTTTCGTCCGGTCCTCTTCGCCTCACGGCTCGTCGGGCTCATTACCCGGCAGCGCCTGCTCGAACCAGACCACCTTGCCGATCCCCTCGGCCCGGGCGCCCCAGCCCAGGGCCAGCCGGCGGACCAGTTCCAGGCCCCGGCCGCCCTCGTCCGCCTCGGCCGCGTGCCGCTCCCGGGGCGGGTCGGGCAACGGGTCGGAGATCTCGACCAGCAGCGTCTCACCGAGCGTCAGCCGTACCCCGATCGGGGCGCTGGCGTACCGGACGGCGTTCGTGACCAGCTCGCTGACCAGCAGTTCGGCGGTGTCGGTGAGTGCCTCGACGCCCCACTCGGCGAGCGTGGCGCGGACCAGCCGGCGGGCCCGGGAGACGGCGGTGGGCTCGGCCGGCAGGGTCCAGCCAGCCGTCGGGGTGCCGGCCTGGCCGTGGCCGAGCCGGGCCAGCAGCAGCGCGACGTCGTCCGGCTCGCGGCCCTGTTCCATGGTGTCGAGCACCGCCTCGCAGGCGGCCTGGATCGAGGCGTGCGGCCCCTGGAGGACGGTGATCAGCCGGCCGAGGCCGACGTCCAGGTCCTTGTCGCGGGACTCGACCAGGCCGTCGGTGCACAGGACGAGCAGACTGCCCTCGGGGATCTTCAGTTCGACCGATTCGAACGGGACGCCGCCCACGCCGAGCGGGGCGCCGGAGGGCAGGTCGAGGATCCGGCCGGCGCCGCCGGGCAGGGGGCCACCGGTGCGGGTCGGCTCCTGGACCTCCTCGCCCGGCACCACCAGCACCGGCGGGATGTGCCCGGCCTTGGCGACGGTCAGCCGGGCCGTCGCCGGGTCGAAGACCGCGTAGACGCAGGTCGCGAGCAGTGCCTCGTCCGGGCCCTGGGCGAGGTCGTCGGCCAGCTCGTGGACGTGTCGCAACAGGACGTCCGGCGGCAGGTCGAGGGCGGCGAGCACCCGGACCGCGGTGCGCAGCCGGCCCATGGTGGCGGCGGCCCGCAGGCCGTGGCCCATGACGTCGCCGACCACCAGGGCGGTGCGGTCGCCGGGCAGCGGGATGACGTCGAACCAGTCGCCGCCGACCTCGGTGCCGCTGCTGCCGGGCACGTACCGGTAGGCGACCTCGACGCCGGTGGGCTGCGGGACCTGCTGCGGGAGCAGGGTGCGCTGGAGGGTGAGCGCGGCGGTGCGCTCGCGGGCGTAGAGGCGGGCGTTGTCCAGCGAGCTGCCGGCCCGGTCGGCCAGTTCGACGGTGAAGGCCAGGTCGTCCCGGTCGAAGCCCTCCCGGTAGCCGGCCCGGCTGACCAGCAGCAGGCCGATCACGATGCCGCGGGCGCGCAGCGGGACGACCAGCATCGAGTGCACGCCGAGGTCGTGGGCGGCCTGCATCTTGGGGTCGCCGGGGTAGGTGACGTCGTCCAGCTGGTCGGCGCCGGAGAGCAGTTCGGGCACGCCGGTGCGCAGGACCCGGCCGCAGGCGGAGTCCTCGGCGAAGGTGATCCGGGCGCCGCGGCGCAGCATCACGTCGACCTCGGGGCCGTCCTGGACGGAGGCGGTGCCGAGCTGGAGCAGCGAGGTGCGCCGGTCGTGGCCGTGTCGGGGGAGGTCGTCACCGTGCGCGACGGCCTGGAGCAGGATCACCGCCGAGTGGTCGGTGAGCCGGGGGACCACCGAGCTGGCGAGCTCCTGGGCGATCCGGGAGGCGTCCAGCAGGTCACCGACCCGGGAGCCGAACTCGTTGAGCAGCGAGAGCCGGCGCCGGGCGTGCTCGACCTTGGCGACGGCCCGGTAACGCTCGGTCACGTCCATCACCGTGCCGGAGATGCCCAGCACCCGGCCGGAGCGGTCAGTCATCCGGCTGTAGGAGATCGACCGGTAGCCGGCCCGGGTGGTGACCGGCGAGGCCAGGGTGACGTCGATGACCGGCTCGCCGGTGGCCAGCACCTGGCGCTGGATGGCGGTGATCTCGTCGGCGGCCCGCTCCGGCAGGGTCTCGCCGGTGGTGCGGCCGACGTGGTCGTCCGGGGCGACGCCGTTCATCTCGGCGAGGGTCTGGTTGACGGCGGTGTAGCGCAGATCGGTGTCCAGGATGGCGATGCCCAGCGGGGACTGCTCGAACAGCGCGTCGCGCACCGCCAGATCGCGCTCGACGGCCCGTACCGCGGCCGCCTCGGCCATGTTGACCTGCAGGAACGGAGTGCCGTCGCCGTCCACCAGGAGGGAGATCCGGGTGTCCACCGCGACCGGCACGCCGTCCCGGTCGCGCAGTTCGGCGGAGCCGGCCCAGCGGCCGTGCCGCAGGGCGTCCTGGATCGCGGCGCGGATCCGGGCGACCTGCTCGCGGTCGGGGATCAGCTCGTCGATCCGGCGGCCGACCAGCAGCTCGTTCGGCCAGCCGAGCAGTTCCTCGGCGGCCGGGCTCCAGAGCACCACCCGGCCCGCGGTGTCCAGGATCGCGATGGCGACCTTGAGCATGTCGAGCAGGCTGCCCTCGGGCGGGGCGCCGAGGTCGTTCGGGGCGTCGCCGGGCCCGCCGGGGAACGGCCGGCCGGGGCGGCTGCGCAGGCCGCTGCCGCTCTGCGCGCCCGGCTCGGGCAGGGCGAGGGTCGGCGCCGGCTGGGCGGGACGGGTGGCCTCGGGGGCGGAGACGGTGCCCCGGCGGCGGCCGGACGGCGGAAGGGGGGCGGCCGGCCGGGCGGCGCGGCGCAGCCGGGCGCGGGCGGCGGCGCTCCCCGCGGTGCCTGCCCGCCGCTCTCCCCCGCCGCCGTTCCCGGTACTCGACACCGACGGGGCCTCCGGCTCTGGTCGGGATCGGCTTCGCCGGCTGGGGAGCGGCTCACCGATGGTGACGAATAGTGCCGAAAAGTGACATACCCAGCAGAACCCAGGCTATCCCGGTCGCCGGGTCGTCTTGTCCGATTGACCTACCCGGCGGACTGCGCGTCGCCGGCCGTGGACGGCCCGGCGGCCGCTTCGTCGCCGACCGTGAGCAGCCGGGCCACGTGCGGCAGCACGTCCCGGTCGTGGTCGATCCAGTCGACGGCGTCCAGCTCGTCCGGGCCCAGCCAGCGCAGGGCGTCGTGGTCCTCCAGCGCGCGCGGCTCGCCGGCCAGCAGTTCGGCGGCCCAGAAGCGCAGCTCCAAGCCGGGGCGCACGGCCCACGCGCCGGGCAGCCGGGACAGCGCCCGCGCCCGTACGCCCAGCTCCTCCAGCAGTTCGCGCTCCAGCGCCTGCGCCTCGGTCTCGCCGGGCTCGGCCTTCCCGCCCGGGAACTCCCACCGCCCGGCCACCGCCTCCGGGGAGCTGCGCCGGGCGGCGAGTACCCGGCCGTCCCGGACCAGCGCACCGCCGACCACGATCCGGGGCGCGGCGTGGCTGCCGGCGGCCGGCGCTGCAGCCTGCTCGGCGGCCTGCCCGGTGGAGTGGGCGGCGGGGGTGGCGGGGGTGGCGTCCATGGCCCCGACCCTATGGCCTCAGGCGTTCCGGGGTGCGCCGTCCCCGGTTCCGGCCGACTCGGCGGCCCGGGCCGGGCCGTCCTCCTCGACCCAGTACAGCTGCTTGTGGCCGCGGGCCTCGAACTCGGCGGCCAGCCGCTGCGCCTCGGCCCGGTCCAGGCCCTTGGCGACCAGGAAGCGGTTTCCGTTGTCGTCCTGTCGCATCACCCGATAGGTGCCCATGGCGGGAGGGTACCCGGCGCTCCCCGGGGCACCGACGACCGTCGTGGTGCCCCCGGCTCGCGTGGGGGTCGAGCCGGGGGGCACGCCCGCGAGGCTATGCGCGGCGCGCTACCGGCAGGTACGGGCGCGGTTAACGGCTGGTAACCGCGGCCGCGGCGGCTCAGACCCGCAGGTCGGGTGCCTGCTCTCCGGTGGACAGGCCCAGTGCGCGGCGGATCTCCACGTTCATCGGCACCGTCTTGGCCACCAGCGCCTTGGCCCGGCGGACGTCGCCCGCCAGATCGCCACCGGAGGCCGCGGCGTCCCAGGCGACGGCCGCCTGCGACTGCGCCTCGACCAGCTTGGAGATCTTCGGCTGGACGTCGACCGGCCAGCCCGCCGTCGGCGAACCGAGCAGGGCGGCCTCGGTGCGGGAGGCGGTGGCCATCCGGCGGGCCCAGTCCCGGTACTCGGTCTCCGCGACGGAGACGTCCTTCTTCGGCTGGCCCAGGTAGACGTCGTCGAAGCCCCGGACCGCCTCCAGGTAGGCCAGCTGGGGCGCGGTCAGGCCGGACCTGTCGGTGTGCACCGACCCCCGGTGCTGGTCGTCGCTGTCCTCGAAGGCGCAGGTGACGTACCGTTCGCCGGCCGCCCAGTTGCGCGCGGTCGGGTAGAGGTAGACGTCGTCCATGCCGTCCGGGACGGCCCACTGGTCCAGCGCGTAGTCGTCCAGCACCTTGCGGCAGAGCCGGCCGGCCGACTCGCGGACCTCGTCCTCGCCCGGGTAGGGGCCGCTGCTCCCGGGGAGCTTGACGGTGCCGGCCACCTCGCCGTGGTGCGGGTCGGCGCAGGGCACCCGGCGCACCCAGTACACCGTCTCGTCGCCGCCGTCCCCGGTCACCGAGCCGCCCTCGGGGGAGCTGTAGCAGTCGCCGGCCTTGAGGGCCGACCAGTGCACGGAGCCGGCCGGCTGCTTCGGGGGCTGGCCGAACCGCCCCGGGTGTGCGGAGCTGAAGTCCCCCGCGCCCAGGAGCAGGGCGAGCAGTACCGTGCCGATGGTGCCGAGCACCACGCCGGTCACCGCCATCCCGAAGCCGCGCTCCCGGCGACGGTTGATCTGGACCAGCGCCACGATGCCGAACAGCAGGGCCAGTGGTGCCACCAGGACCAGACCGGTCACCAGGGAGCCGACCGCGAAGCCGTTGGTGGGGGCCGGCGCCGGGGCGAGGGGCGGGGCGTACGGGTGGCCGGGCTGGGGGCCGGGCTGGAAGCCGGAGTGCGCGGAGGGCGGGACGGAGGCCCAGCCGCCGGCCGGCAGCGGGTGCGGCGGCTGGGGCGGGGCGGCCGACGGAGGGACGGCGTGCGGGGGCACGGCCTGCGGGTTCGCGGGGGTGGGCCCGGCGGGGGCGGCCCAGGGGTCGGCGGGCAGGGCGGGCTCGGGCTCGGCGGGCCCGGCGGACTGCGCGGGCTCGTCGTGCTCCTTGCGGAAGTCCACCCGGGGGTCCAGCTCCGCCGCCGGAACCGTCACCCCGGTGCCTCCGGAGGTGTCCGCACCGGCGTCCGCACCCGTCCGCGCGGGCTCGGTTCCCACCGGGGCGGGCAGCTCGGACTGAGGCTCGGACACGTGGACTCCCCCAACCCGCCGGACGGGTATCGGCTCGGCGTTCGGCACCATGGCTCGGACCCGAACGGGCCCGGTGTGAACGGTCGCGCGACTTTACCCGATCTTTTCGAACGCCTGCCCGCCGCCGTCCGGGCCCCCTTCAACCGCCCCTGCGCCCGCTCAGCCGCGGGCCAGGATCTCGCCGTGCAGCATCGAGAACCAGCCGTCCCCCGCGGTGCTCCACTCCCGCCAGCCGGCCGCGATCCGCTCCGGCTCCTCCGGCTCCGCGTACCCCCGCTCGACCACCGCGCGGCCCAGCGCGGTGCCGGTCACCCGGTCCGCCCACATCCCGCCCCACCAGGCGCGCTGCTCGGGCGTCGCGTACGTCCAGGTGGTGGCGCTCGCGGTGACCTCGGCGAAGCCGGCCGCCCGGGCCCAGGACAGCAGCCGTCGGCCGGCGTCCGGCTCGCCGCCGTTGGCGCGGGCGGTCCGCCGGTACAGCTCCAACCAGCGCTCCAGCGCGGGCACTTCCGGGAACCAGGTCATCGAGGCGTAGTCGACGTCGCGCGCCGCGACCACGCCGCCGGGGGCCGTCACCCGCCGCATCTCGCGCAACGCGGTCACCGGATCGGCCACGTGCTGCAGAACTTGGTGGGCGTGCACGACGTCGAACTCGCCGTCCCGGTACGGCAGTCGGTGGACGTCCGCCTGCTCGAACACGACCTCGGCGGCCGGCCCGGGCCGCCCGGCGACGTACTCCGCGGCCTGCTGCAGCACCTCGGCGGAGGTGTCCACGGCCACCACCCGCCCCTCGGGGCCGACCAGCTCGGCCAGGTCGGCGGTGATCGTGCCGGGCCCGCAGCCGATGTCCAACACGGTCTGCCCGGGCCGCAGTTCGGGCAGCAGGTAGGCGGCCGAGTCGGCGGCGGTCCGGGAGCGGTGCGAGCGCAGGACGGCCTCCTGGTGGCCGTGGGTGTAGACGGCGGCGGGCTGCGGTGCGGACATGGGATCCCCCTGGCGCGTGGTCGGCTTTCCGTGCTCCTCGACGCCGCCGACGCTACTCTTCGTCCCGCATCCCGAGAAGTTCTGTCTCACATCGTGATCGACCGGGGGTCGGGCGGCACCCGGCCGCCGTACCGTGGAGGCGCCCCCGAGAGAACGGTCCCCGCCCATGCCCGGCCAGCGCCCCTTCGTCCTGCTGAGCGCCGCGGTGTCGCTCGACGGCCACCTCGACGACGCCTCCCCCGACCGGCTGCTGCTCTCCAACGCCGCCGACTTCGACCGGGTGGACGAGGAGCGCGCGGCCGCCGACGCGGTCCTGGTCGGCGGCAACACCCTGCGCGCCGACAACCCGCGCCTGCTGGTGAACGACCCCGCGCGCCGGGCCGCCCGGCTGGCGGCCGGCCGGCCCGAGTACCCGCTGAAGGTGACGCTCAGTATGAGCGGCGACCTCGACGCCGGACTGCGCTTCTGGCACACCGGCGGCACAAAGCTCGCCTACACCACGGACGCCGGGGCGGCGGTGCTGCGCCCCCGGCTGGGCGGGCTGGCCGAGGTGGTCGCGCTCGGTGACACGGTGGACCTCGGCGCAGTGCTGGACGACCTGGGCGCGCGCGGTGTGCGCCGGCTGATGGTCGAGGGCGGCGGGGGCGTGCACACCCAGTTCCTGGCCCGGGGCCTGGCGGACGAGCTGCAGCTGGCCGTCGCCCCGCTGCTGGTCGGCCAGGCCGAGGCGCCCCGGTTCGTCCGCCCGGCCGCGTTCCCGGGCGGGCCGGCCCGGCGGATGCGGCTGCTGGAGGCACGTACCGTGGGCGACGTCGTCCTGCTCAGGTACGCCCCGAAGGAGTCCGCGCCGTGAACCGCCCCGCCGCCACCGACCTCGACCACCTGCGCCGGGCCGTCGAGCTCTCCCGCCGCTGCCCGCCGTCCGGGACGGCCTTCTCGGTCGGCGCGGTGATCGTCGGCGCCGACGGCGAGGTGCTGGCCGAGGGGTACAGCCGGGAGACGGACGCGCACGACCACGCCGAGGAGGCGGCCCTGGCCAAGCTCCCGGCCGGCGACCCCCGGCTGCACGGGGCGACCGTCTACAGCTCGCTGGAGCCCTGCGGACAGCGCGCCTCGCGGCCGGTGCCGTGCGCCCGCCTGCTCATCGCCGCGGGGGTGCCACGCGTGGTGGTCGCCTGGCGCGAGCCGGACCTCTTCGTCACCGACTGCCAGGGCACGGCCCTGCTGGAGGCGGCCGGCGTCGAGGTCGTGGAGCTGCCCGAACTCGCCGACGAGGCCCGCGCGGTCAACGCCCACCTGCTCGGCTGAGCTCGACCCCTCCGGCACCGCCGCCGGAAACGGGGAACCGCCCGGCCCGCTCGGTGCGGGGCGGACGGTTCTCCGTGGGGCCGGCTCACACGTTGAAGCGGAACTCCACCACGTCGCCGTCGTGCATGACGTAGTCCTTGCCCTCGATGCGGGCCTTGCCCTTGCTGCGGGCCTCGGCGATGGAGCCGGTCTCGACCAGGTCGTCGAAGGAGATCACCTCGGCCTTGATGAAGCCCTTCTGGAAGTCGGTGTGGATGACTCCGGCGGCCTCGGGGGCGGTGGCGCCCTTCTTGATGGTCCAGGCCCGGGTCTCCTTGGGGCCGGCCGTCAGGTAGGTCTGCAGGCCGAGGGTGTCGAAACCGACACGGGCGAGGGTGGCGAGGCCGGGCTCCTCCTGGCCCATGGACTGGAGGAGCTCCAGGGCCTCGGCGTCGTCCAGCTCGATGAGCTCGGACTCGATCTTGGCGTTGAGGAAGATCGCCTCGGCCGGGGCGACCAGCTCGCGCTGGGCGTTCTTGAAGTCCTCGTCGGCCAGCTCGGCCTCGTCCACGTTGAAGACGTAGAGGAAGGGCTTGGCGGTCAGCAGGTGGAGGTCGCGGATCGGGGAGGTGTCGAAGCCGGCCTCGAAGAGGGTCTTGCCGGTCTCCAGGATCGCCTGGGCGGCCTCGGCGGCGGCCAGCACGGGCGCGGTGTCCTTCTTGAGGCGCGCCTCCTTCTGGAGCCGCGGCAGGACCTTCTCGATGGTCTGGAGGTCGGCGAGGATCAGCTCGGTGTGGATGGTCTCGATGTCGTCCTTGGGCGACACCTTGCCGTCCACGTGCACCACGTCCGGGTCGGTGAAGGCGCGCACGACCTGGCAGATCGCGTCCGACTCGCGGATGTTGGCGAGGAACTTGTTGCCCAGGCCCTCGCCCTCGCTGGCGCCGCGCACGATGCCGGCGATGTCGACGAAGTCGACGGTGGCCGGGAGGATGCGCTGGGAGCCGAAGATCTCGGCGAGCTTGGCCAGCCGCGCGTCCGGGACGCCGACCACACCGACGTTCGGCTCGATGGTGGCGAACGGGTAGTTGGCCGCCAGCACGTCGTTCTTGGTCAGGGCGTTGAACAGGGTCGACTTGCCGACGTTCGGCAGGCCGACGATTCCGATCGTGAGCGACATGAAGCGCAGTCCCGGGGCTTGGAGGAGTTGGGTCGGCACCGTGCGGGCCGACCCCCAAGTCTACGGGCAGCGTCCGCGGAGCCTCACGCCTCGGTCGACGAGCAGGTCAGCCCACCCGAGCGACGATCACATGAGTACGCCGCCCGGAGACACGGGACAAGACCTGAACGGTCCATTACACAGTGTGGCGATGATCGGACCGTACGTTGGGCGGGTGGAGCAGAGCATCCGTACCCAGCCGCCAGGGCCCAGACGCCGTCCGCCGAACGGCGCGGCCGCAGCCGCCGTCCCCGGTCCAGGCCGGGCTCCCGGGGCCGACGGAGCCCCCGCCTCCCGGCTGCGCCCGGTGGCCGGGCCGCCCCCCGCCCGACCGGCCGCCCCCCGGTTGCGCCTGCCGCTGCGCGGGCGCGGCGACGCACAGCTGTACGGGCGGCGACGGACCGGCCGGCCGACCCGGCTGACGGCCGTCGGCACCGGCGTCGTCGCCGTCCTGGCCACGCTCGCGGTGGCGGGCGTGGACCGGCTGCTCTTCGACGGCCTGGGCTGGCTGTTCGGCCTCGGCTACCTGGTGGTCTGCTTCCAGCTGGCCGTCCGGGTCCGCTACGTCGACCTGCTGGCCGCGCCGATCAGCGGGCCGATCGCCTTCGCCCTGGCGCTGGTGCTGCTCGCCCCGGTCGGCTCCTCGGGCGTCACCGCCCAGGTGGTCTCGCTGGCGACCGGGCTGGCGCTGCGGGCCGGCTGGCTGTTCACCGGCACCGGGCTCGCCGCGCTGATCGTGCTCGCCCGCTTCATCGCCCAGCGCCGGATCCAGCGCTCCCGCTGACTGCCGCGGCCACCGGGAGCGCGGGACACCGGGAGCACCGGGAGCACCGGGGCCGGGACCCGCAGGTCAGCCCGCCGCCCGGGCCGCCGCCATGGCGGCACCGACGATGCCCGCGTCGTTGCGCAGCTCCGCCGGCACCACCTGCGCGTCGCGGTCCTTCAGCAGCGGCAGGAACTTCTCGTGCTTGCGGCTCACCCCGCCGCCGATCACGATCAGCTGCGGCGAGAAGAGCATCTCCACCAGGTCCAGGTACTCGTCGACCCGCCCGGCCCACTGCTCCCAGTCCAGCCCGTGCCGCTCCTTGGCGGCCGAGGAGGCCCGGCGCTCGGCGTCCTTGCCGCGCAGCTCCAGGTGGCCCAGCTCGGTGTTGGGCACCAGCGCACCGTCGGTGAAGAGCGCGCTGCCGATGCCGGTGCCGAAGGTGAGCACCAGGACGACGCCCCGCCGGCCCCGCCCGGCGCCGTGGGTCATCTCGGCGAGCCCGGCGGCGTCCGCGTCGTTGAGGACGGTCGCGGGCAGGTCCAGTGCCTCGCGGAACAGGCCCTCGGCGTCCAGGCCGATCCAGCCCTTGTCCACATTGGCCGCGGTCCTGGTCCGGCCACCGACCACCACGCCGGGGAAGGTCAGCCCGACCGGCCCGCGGTGGTCGAAGTGGCGGACCACCTCGCGGACGGCGGCGACCACGGCCTCGGGGGCGGACGGCTGCGGGGTGAGCACCTTGTGGCGCTCCTCGGTGAGCGCGCCCCGGGCGAGGTCGACCGGCGCGCCCTTGATCCCCGAGCCGCCGATGTCCACGCCGAATACCGCCGTCATCACGTCCGCCCTCCGCCGTCCGCCCGCGGACCCGCTTGTCCACAGCCTGTGCACAAAACTACGAGAGGGCGCACGGGCCCGCACAGCGGAGAGCGAAACGCCGGCCGGCGGCGAGCAGGGCGGTGAAACGCCGGAGAGCCCGGCACCCCGCGGGGGCACCGGGCTCTCCGGAGGTGTCAGAGCTTGCCGGCCGCCTCGGCGCGCAGGTCACGGCGCAGTTCCTTGGGCAGCGAGAAGATCAGGTGCTCCTCGGCGGTCTTGACGGTCTCGACCGTGTCGTAGCCGCGCGCGGCCAGGAATTCGAGCACGCCGTCGACCAGGATCTCCGGCACCGAGGCGCCGCTGGTCAGGCCGACGGTGGTGACGCCCTCCAGCCACTCCTCGCGGATCTCCTCGGCGAAGTCCACCAGGTGGGCGGCCTTGGCGCCGTACTCCAGGCCGACCTCGACCAGGCGGACCGAGTTGGAGGAGTTCTTGGAGCCGACCACGATCAGCAGGTCGGTCTCGGGGGCCAGCTGCTTGACCGCGACCTGGCGGTTCTGGGTCGCGTAGCAGATGTCGTCGCTGGGCGGGCTGACCAGCGCCGGGAAGCGGTTCTTCAGCTCGCCGACGGTGGCCATGGTCTCGTCCACCGACAGCGTGGTCTGGGACAGCCAGACGACCTTGGACTCGTCCCGGACCTTCACGTTGGCGACGTCCTCGGCACCGTCCACCAGGTGGATCCGGTCCGGGGCCTCGCCCATGGTGCCGATGACCTCCTCGTGGCCCTCGTGGCCCACCAGCAGGATGTCGAAGCCCTCGTCGGCGAAGCGCACGGCCTCCTTGTGCACCTTGGTGACCAGCGGGCAGGTGGCGTCGATGGTGGCGAGCTTGCCGGCCCGCGCCTCGTCGTGGACGGACGGGGCGACGCCGTGCGCGGAGAAGACCACGATCGAGCCCTCGGGCACCTCCTCCGTCTCGTCGACGAAGATCGCGCCCTTCTTCTCCAGGGTCTGCACCACGTACTTGTTGTGGACGATCTGCTTGCGGACGTAGACGGGGGCCCCGTACTGCTCCAGGGCCTTCTCCACGGCGATCACGGCGCGGTCGACTCCCGCGCAGTAGCCCCGGGGGGCGGCGAGCAGGACACGGCGCTGCGCGGTGTTGGACATGGCTCCATCGTACGGGCGATGGGGAACCGCGCCGCCCGCGGAGGGGAGCCGCGCCGACGGCGGGCATGTTCCGTGCAGACCCGGTCGCGAGTGCTCAAATGTGGTGCCTATGAGCCCTGTGAACGAGCAGGCGACGCCGAGCGGCCTGCGCCGCAGCCTGGGCGTCCGCGATCTGATGGTCTACGGACTGCTGTTCATCGCCCCGATGGCCCCGGTCGGCGTGTTCGGCGTGCTGGACGCCAAGAGCCACGGCGCGGTCGCCACCGTCTACCTGGCGGCCACGGTGGCGATGGGCTTGACCGCCTTCTCGTACGCCCAGATGGTGCGCGCGGTGCCGCAGACCGGATCGGTGTTCGCCTACGCACGGGCCGGGCTGGGCGAGGGCCCCGGGTTCATCGCGGGCTGGATGGCGATGCTGGACTACCTGCTGATCCCGGCGGTGGCCTACCTGTTCTCCGGGATCGCGCTGCACTCCCTGGTGCCGGGCGTCTCGCGCTGGCTGTGGACGGCGATCGCGGTCGTGGTGACCACCGCGCTCAACCTGGTCGGGGTGCGGACGGCGGCGGTGGTCGGCTTCGCGGTGCTCGCGATGGAGATCGCGGTGCTGCTGGCGTTCATGGCGGCGACCGTGGTGGCGCTCGCCCAGGACGGCGCCCGGCGCGGCTGGGACACCCCGTTCACCGCCGTCGGCGACTTCTCGCTGACCGCGGTGGTCTCGGCGGTGTCCGTCGCGGTGCTCTCCTACCTGGGCTTCGACGCGATCGCCACCTTCGTGGAGGAGACGGTCGGCGCCTCGGCGGCGGTGGCCCGGGCGGTGCTCTGGTGCCTGGCCCTGGCCGGGGTGCTGTTCGTCGCCCAGACCTACCTGGCGGCGGTGCTGGAACCGATGAGCCCGCAGCAGTTGGCCGCCGACCCGGCGGCGCAGGGCTCGGCCTTCTACGACACCGTGGAGAGCGGGGTCGGGCACTGGCTGCACGTGCTGGTCGCGGCCGGCAAGGCGATCGGCGCGGCCTTCGCGGCCCTGGCCGGGCAGGCGGCGGCCGGGCGGCTGGTCTTCGCGATGAGCCGGGACGGGCGGCTGCCGCGCGTCCTCGGCACGGTCGACCCGGCCAGCGCGGTGCCGCGCCGGGCGCTGCTGGCGGCCGCGGTGATCACCATGGCGGCGGCGGTCTGGGCGGCGAACCGGGACGACGGTCTCGACCAGCTGACCTCGGTGGTGAACGTGGGCGCGCTGACCGCCTTCGCGCTGCTGCACGCCTCGGTGATCGGCTGGTACACGGTGCGGCACGGCTCGCGGGACCGCTTGCGGCACCTGGTCGTCCCGGCGCTGGGGATCGCGGTGATCGGTGCGGTGGTCTACGAGGCCTCGACCACCGCTCAGCTCGTCGGGCTCACCTGGCTGGCGGTCGGCCTGGTGGTGCTCGGCGTCCAGGGCTCCACCGGTTCGACCGGCCCGGGCGGCTCGCACGGTTCGGGCGCCGGCGGTGTCGGCCCGCGCCGCTAGCCTCGTACGCATGGCCAACACCAGCTCCCCCGAAGCACCGCTCCCGGTCGGCAAGGTCTCCGCGCTGATCGGCGGCTGGATCGACCGGCTCGGCGCGGTGTGGGTGGAGGGACAGATCACCCAGCTCAGCCGTCGCCCCGGGGCGGGCGTGGTGTTCCTGACCCTGCGCGACCCGCAGGCCGACGTGTCACTCACGGTGACCTGCTTCCGCTCGGTGTTCGACCAGGTCGCGGAGGTGGTGCAGGAGGGCGCACGGGTCGTCGTGCACGCCAAGCCGGAGTGGTACGCGGCGCGCGGGCAGCTGTCGATGCGCGCCTCCGAGATCCGGCCGGTCGGGCTGGGCGAGCTGCTGGCCCGGCTGGAGCAGCTGAAGCGGCGGCTCGCCGGGGAGGGCCTGTTCGCGGCCGAGCGCAAGAAGCCGCTGCCGTTCCTGCCGCAGTGCGTCGGGCTGGTCACCGGGCGCGGCTCGGCGGCCGAGCGGGACGTGCTGGAGAACGCCCGGCGGCGCTGGCCGGCCGTCCGCTTCGAGGTGCGCAACGTCCCGGTGCAGGGGGTCAGCGCGGTGGAGCGGGTGAGCGCGGCCGTGCGGGAGCTGGACGAGCACCCCGAGGTGGACGTGATCATCGTGGCCCGCGGCGGCGGCAGCGTGGAGGACCTGCTGCCGTTCTCGGACGAGGGGCTGGTGCGGCTGGTCGCGGCCGCCCGTACGCCGGTGGTCAGCGCGATCGGGCACGAGCCGGACCAGCCGCTGCTGGACTTCGTCGCCGACCTTCGCGCCTCCACCCCGACCGATGCCGCCAAACGGGTGGTTCCGGACGTCGGCGAGGAGCTGGCCAAGGTCCACCAGCTGCGCGACCGCGCCCGCCGGCACGTGCTGGGCCGGGTCGAGCGCGAGCAGCACGGGCTGGACGGGCTGCGCAGCCGCCCCTCGCTGGCCGCTCCGCACCGGATGCTGGACGGCCGCGGGCAGGAGGTGGAGGGCCTGCTGGAGCGGGCCCGGCGCACCCTGCGGCACCGGCTGGACCACGCGCAGAGCGACCTCGGGCACACCCTGGCCCGGGTGGTCGCGCTCTCCCCGGCGGCTACCCTGGAACGCGGCTACGCGGTGCTCCAGCGGGCGGACGGCACGGTGGTGACCGACCCGGCACAGGCCGCGTCCGGCGAGGGGCTGCACGCCAGGGTGGCGGGCGGCGGCTTCGACGTCACCGTCGACTAGGGCAGGCCCTGGGCTGTCCGGCGGACGGCCGGGCCGGCTGTCGGTCCCACCCCCTACGCTGGCACGCATGGCAGAGCAGCAGGAGCAGCAGGACGCGGCGGCACCGGGCCCGGACGACGCACTGGGCTACGAGCACGCCCGGGACGCGCTGCTGGACGTCGTCCGGCAGCTGGAGAACGGCGGGACGTCGCTGGAGGAGTCGCTGGCCCTGTGGGAGCGCGGCGAGCAGCTGGCGAAGGTGTGCCAGCGCTGGCTGGACGGCGCCCGGGCCCGGCTGGACGCCGCGCTGGCCGCCGAGGAGGGCGGGGTGCCCGGCGGCGAGTGAGGCCGATGGGGCAAGTGATGCGGGTCACATTCCCTTGGGGAATCGTTGAATATTCACCTATGTTGGAGCAGGTGATCGGCCACGGCCGGTCACACCGACGAACCCCCTCCCGCATGAGGTGCAGAAGCATGACCACCGACGCCCTGGCTCTCGACGCCGCCGCCCAGGACCTGCTGTTCCGCGAGGCCCGCACCGCGAACACCTTCACCGACGAGCCGGTCAGCGAGGAGCAGGTCCAGGCCATCTACGACCTGGTCAAGTACGGCCCGACCGCCTTCAACGCGCAGCCGCTGCGCGTCGTGCTGGTCCGCTCGGCCGAGGGCCGCGAGCGCCTCGTCCAGCACCTGGCGGACGGCAACAAGGCGAAGACCGCCGCCGCCCCGCTGGTCGCCATCCTGGCCGCGGACAACGAGTTCCACGAGGAGCTGCCGACCCAGTTCCCGCACTTCCCGCAGGCCAAGGACGTGTTCTTCTCGGAGCGCCCGGTCCGCGAGCAGTCGGCCGCGCTGAACGGCGCCCTGCAGGCCGCCTACTTCCTCATCGGCGTGCGCGCCGCCGGCCTGGCCGCCGGCCCGATGACCGGCTTCGACGCCGAGGGCATCAACAAGGAGTTCTTCGCCGACGGCGACCACTCGGTGCTGGCCGTGGTCAACATCGGCAAGCCGGGCGAGGACGCCTGGTTCCCGCGTTCGCCGCGCCTGGCGTACGACGAGGTCGTCACCACGGTCTGACGCCCCCGCGCCACAGCCCGCAGCAGAGGGCCCCGCACCGGTTCGTCCGGTGCGGGGCCCTCTGGCGTTCGCGTTCCCCGGGCCTGGCGCCACTTGAGCGCCCGGGCCCGGCGCTACTTGAGCGCCTGGGCCTGGCGCTACTTGAGCGCCTGGGCCAGCTCGGCCAGCTCCTCGTAGGAGGCGGTGCCGGTGAGCAGGGTGGTCCCGGAGCCGGTCGGCGCGGTCAGCGCGCGGGCCTTCTCGCCCTGCACCCGGTCCCAGGTGCGGCCGGCCACCTCGGAGGTGCCGTCCGGCTGCCCGCCCGCGACCTTGTCGGACAGCAGCGAGTCGCGCGGTGCGTCGCTCTGCTCGACCGCCGCGTACTGGCCCGACGGCGTCACGAAGCCCAGGTGCCAGGCGTTGCCCTTGCCGTTGTTCTGGTCGGCCGGCCGGTAGCTGACGGAGGTGGCCCGCCACTTGTCGGGCAGCCCCTCCGGAGCGAGCAGCGGGTACGGCGCGGCGCGCTTGGCGGTGGCCGCCGCCACCTTGAACTCGACCACGTGCACCGGGTCGCTGTCGGCGTCGTGCGGGAGGAACAGGTACCCGACCCAGACGACGAAACCGACCGCCAGCATCGACAGGACCATGTCCCGTACGGTCTGGCGGCCCCTCATGCCCTTGCTCTCTGCAGCCACCCCCACATGGTGACTCATCCACATCCCGGCCCGGCCACCCGGGGTGTCCACGGACGGGTGAACCGGGCGAAACGATGCTTATCGCACCGCTGGGGCGACCCGCGCCACAGACAGTCATCTCGTGGGCAGATACGATCGCAGAACCCTCACCACGGCGTTCGACCTGGCAGTAGTCGGGCGCTCACTGGCCGTCGCGTACAGAGAGGTAACGACGATGACCACGCAGTACCCGCACCACCTTCCCAGTGCCCTGGAGGTCGCGCCCGAGGCTCCGGACCGGAACCTCGCGCTCGAACTCGTCCGGGTCACCGAGGCGGCCGCGATGGCCGCCGGCCGGTGGGTCGGACGTGGCGACAAGAACGGCGCAGACGGCGCAGCCGTGAAGGCGATGCGCACCCTCGTCTCGACCGTGTCGATGAACGGCGTGGTCGTCATCGGCGAGGGCGAGAAGGACGAAGCCCCGATGCTCTACAACGGCGAGCGGGTCGGCGACGGCACCGGCGCCGAGTGCGACGTCGCGGTGGACCCGGTGGACGGCACCACCCTCACGGCCAAGGGCATGAACAACGCCGTGGCCGTGCTCGCCGTCGCCGACCGCGGCACCATGTTCGACCCCAGCGCCGTGTTCTACATGGACAAGCTGGTGGCCGGCCCCGAGGCCGCCGAGTTCGTCGACATCACCGCCCCGGCGGCCGTCAACATCCGCCGGGTCGCCAAGGCCAAGGGCAGCGCCGTCGAGGACGTCACCGTCGTCGTGCTCGACCGCCCGCGCCACGACGGCCTGGTCCGGGAGATCCGCGAGGCGGGCGCCCGGATCAAGTTCATCTCCGACGGCGACGTGGCCGGCGCGATCATGGCCGCCCGCGAGGGCACCGGCGTCGACCTGCTGATGGGCATCGGCGGCACCCCGGAGGGCATCATCGCGGCCTGCGCGATGAAGTGCATGGGCGGCGTGATCCAGGGCCGGCTGTGGCCCAAGGACGACGCCGAGCGGCAGAAGGCCCTCGACGCCGGCCACGACCTGGACCGGGTGCTCACCACCGACGACCTGGTCAGCGGCGAGAACGTGTTCTTCGTCGCCACCGGCATCACCGACGGCGAGCTGCTGCGCGGGGTGCACTACCGCTCGGAGACCGCCACCACCAGCTCGCTGGTGATGCGCTCCAAGAGCGGCACGATCCGCGAGATCAACTCCACCCACAAGCTCTCGAAGCTGCGGGCGTACAGCGCGATCGACTTCGACCGCGCCAACTGACGCACCCGGCCAGGGCGTTCTCGGAGAACGTGCTCCCACGGAACAGCGCGCGGCGGCCCCGGCGGAATCCCCCTCCGCCGGGGCCGCCGCGCGTCCGGACCCGGGCCTTCGGGCGCCCGGTCCGCGGCGCCGGGGTCTTCGGCCGGCCGTCACCCGGCTATCCGGGCCCGCGCGGCCGCCGGCACCCGGGCCGCCTCGCGCAGCTCCCCGTCCCGGCGGCGGCGCCGGGCCAGCACCACCCGCCGCTCGGCGGCCGTCAGCCCGCCCCAGACCCCGTACGGCTCCGGCTGCGCCAGCGCATGCTCGCGGCACTCCAGCAGCACCGGGCAGCGCGCACAGACCCGCTTGGCCTGCTCCTCGCGGGACAGCCGGGCCGCGGTCGGTTCCTTGGAGGGCGCGAAGAACAAACCCACCTCGTCCCGTCGGCAGGCCGCACCGGTGTGCCAGGGGTTGTCCTCGCCCGCGGCGGCACCCGCCGGGCCGCCGGGGGGCTGCGGCTGCGGACTGACGCCGGTGCGGCGCTCCAGCAACTGCGCGGCAGCGACGGGCGAAGTGGTGCGGGACTCGATCGGATGCAGCACGGCCGTACTCCTGACGAGGCTCTCGGACACGGGGGAACCTCGCTCCCCTGCCCGGCTGCGAGCCCCCGCTGTCGAACCCTCCGGAACGGCCGTTGGGCCGCCTCCGGTGCGCAGCCGCACAAGAAGCGATGTGCGGAAGGAACTACCCCGTCCGGCCGCGATTCATGCACACTGCACGCAATCGACTACGGAGTGCACCGGGCACAACGCCGAGCGCCAGACCGGGAGTTGATCCACGGCCGGGCGCTGGGCAGGTCAACGGCTGCTACTCGGTGCCGAGTTGGCGCCGCACCCACTCCTTGATCTTCTTGCCCTGGCGCGGCTTGGCGGTGCAACCACCGAACAGCGCAAGGCCCTTGACCCGGACAACCGGAGCGTACGGGTCCGCCGCGGTCTGCTCCCGAACGTCGAAACCGCCGAACAGGCCGAGCCCGCCGCCGTGCAGGCTGACGTTCTCCGGCACCCGGACCTCGACCCCGCCGAACATCGCCATGACCACGATCTCCACCTCGGGAGACTCGAACACGGCGTCGCTCAGGTCGATCTCCACCCCGCCGAACGCGGCGAAGGCCTTCAGGTGCGAACCCACCCGCCAGCGGCCCTTGCGGGACGCACCGCCGAAGATCGCCACCACCGAGGGCGACTCCTGGCGCGCGGGCGGCTGCGGCGGCGCAGCGGGGGCCGCCGCGCCCAGCGGCTGCTTCTCGAAGGAGAGCGGGCGGGCCGGCAGGTCCCTGGTCAGCGGCGCCAGTTCGCCGAAGGTCTTGGCGGCGTACGCGGCCTCGATCCGCTCCGCGTGCTCGTCCGCGTCCAGCCGGCCCTCGGCGTAGGCGTCCCGCAGCAGTTCCGCGACCCGCTCGCGATCGGCGTCCGAGACCCGCATCTCCGCCTGCGCCACCGGGGCGTGCGACGACGCGGCCCCGGGCGCGGGGTCCGGCTTGGGTTCGGGCGTGAGGTGGGGCTTGGGCTCGGCCTCGGATTTGGTCATCGGTACGGGCGCCGGCACCGGCGGCTGCCCCGGATCGTCGTGCGACGGCGAGTTGTCCACGGGGCCCAGCCTAGCCGCTCGCACTCCTGCCCGAGTGAGCCCCGTCACGCAAGGCTGCCCTGTCCGCATGCCGCCCGCGCCCGGGTCCTACCCTGGATGGTGCTTCGCCGACGCAGCCGGACCACTGGACACCTAAGGACCGCCCCGATGGCTCCCACGCCAGACTTCGAGTACAGCGACCTGCTCCCCCTGGGCGCTGACCCGACCCCGTACCGCAAGCTGACCTCCGAGGGTGTCTCCACCTTCGAGGCCGGCGGCCGGACCTTCCTCCAGGTCGAGCCCGAGGCGCTGCGGCTGCTCACGGCCGAGGCGATGCACGACATCTCGCACTACCTGCGCCCCGCCCACCTCGCCCAGCTGCGCCGCATCCTGGACGACCCGGAGGCCAGCCCCAACGACCGCTTCGTCGCGCTCGACCTGCTGAAGAACGTCAACATCTCGGCCGGCGGCATCCTCCCGATGTGCCAGGACACCGGCACCGCGATCGTCATGGGCAAGCGCGGCCAGAACGTGCTCACCCAGGGCGGCGACGAGTCCGCCATCGCCCGCGGCGTGTACGACGCGTACACCAAGCTCAACCTGCGCTACTCCCAGATGGCCCCGGTGACCACCTGGGACGAGAAGAACACCGGCAACAACCTGCCGGCCCAGATCGAGCTGTACGCCACCGACGGCGACGCGTACAAGTTCCTCTTCATGGCCAAGGGCGGCGGCTCCGCCAACAAGTCGTACCTGTACCAGGAGACCAAGGCCATCCTGAACGAGGCGAGCATGCTCTCGTTCCTGGAGCAGAAGATCCGCTCGCTCGGCACCGCGGCCTGCCCGCCGTACCACCTGGCCATCGTGATCGGCGGCACCAGCGCCGAGTTCGCGCTCAAGACCGCCAAGTACGCCTCGGCGCACTACCTGGACAACCTGCCGACCTCCGGCAACGCCAAGACCGGCCACGGCTTCCGCGACCTGGAGCTGGAGGCCAAGGTCACCGAGCTGACCCAGAAGATCGGCATCGGCGCCCAGTTCGGCGGCAAGTACTTCTGCCACGACGTGCGCGTGGTGCGCCTGCCGCGGCACGGCGCCTCGCTGCCGGTCGCCATGGCCGTCTCCTGCTCCGCCGACCGCCAGGCGCTCGGCAAGATCACCGCCGAGGGCGTCTTCCTGGAGCAGCTGGAGACCGACCCGGCCAAGTACCTGCCGGAGACCACCGACGAGCACCTGGACGACGACGTGGTGCGGGTCGACCTCGACCAGCCGATGTCCGCGATCCGCGCCGAACTCTCCAAGTACCCGGTGAAGACCCGCCTCTCCCTCACCGGCACCCTGGTCGTCGCCCGCGACATCGCCCACGCCAAGATCAAGGAGCGCCTGGACGCCGGCGAGGGCATGCCCAAGTACCTCCAGGACCACCCGGTCTACTACGCGGGCCCGGCCAAGACCCCCGAGGGCTACGCCTCCGGCTCCTTCGGCCCGACCACGGCCGGCCGGATGGATTCCTACGTCGACCAGTTCCAGGCGGCCGGCGGCTCGATGGTCATGCTCGCCAAGGGCAACCGCAGCAAGCAGGTCACCGACGCCTGCGCCCAGCACGGCGGCTTCTACCTCGGCTCCATCGGCGGCCCGGCGGCCCGCCTCGCCCAGGACTGCATCAAGAAGGTCGAGGTCCTGGAGTACGCCGAACTCGGCATGGAGGCCGTCTGGCGCATCGAGGTCGAGGACTTCCCGGCGTTCATCGTGGTGGACGACAAGGGCAACGACTTCTTCCGCGAGACCACCGAGGGCCCGCTGATCACCAACCTCCGCGTCCGCTCCAAGGAGTAGCCCGAAGGAGTGCACCTCCGCGCGCCCCTGAACCGCCCCGGTCGCCCCTGCGGCCGGGGCGGTTTCGTGCCGGTGTGGCCTCTGATACCGGAGATTCGGTACCGATCCTCCGAATGATCGACGGGTCAGCGCGGCTCAGGCGTCGAAGTCGTACTCCAGGACGTAGGAGGCCGCGTCCAGGATCATCTCGTTGAGTTCCACGACCTGGCCCTCGTCGGCGAAGGCGGTGCGGCAGATCAGGATCACCGGGGTGCCGGCGGACAGCTCCAGGCGGGTGGACTCCTCCGTGCTGGGCATCCGGGAGCGGACCTCCTCGCGGAAGTGGACGGGCTTGGCGCCGATCTCGGCCAGCCGGGCGTAGGTGCCGCCGGGGCCGGTGTCCTCGCGGGTGATGGCGGTGCCGGCCACCAGGCCCGCGGGCAGGTACGAGGTCGAGAGCAGCACCGGCTTGCCGTCCAGGACGAAGCGGCGGTGCCGTACGCACATCGGGGCGCCGGGGTCCACCCCGAGCACCCGGGACACGTGGTCGGGCGCGGCCCGCTCGGCGACGGAGACCTGGTCGACCACCAGGGTGCGGTTGTCGATGTCCGCCGACCATATCGACCGACCGGAGCCCCACTGGCCCTGCGCCAGCCGCTGGATGCCGCGACGGCGCAGCGGCCGGAAGTCCCGCACGAACACCCCGGCGCCGCGGCGCGCCTCGGCGATGCCCTCGCTCTGCAGCACGCCCAGCGCCTGGCGGGCGGTCATCCGGGCGACGCCGTACTCGTCCATGAGGTCGTTCTCGCCGGGCAGGCGGTCACCCGCGCGGTACCGGCCGGTGTCGATGGCCGCCTTCAGCGCGTCGGCGATCCGCTGGTACTTGGGCTGTTTGTCGCCACTGCTGCCGGTCATCGCCGCTCCCTCTCCCTCGGACAAATCGTAGGCGTGCCTCCGGCCGCCGGTAAGCAGATACGACCGTTGACATCTCTAGAGATTTTAGCTTCTCTAGAGATGCTGGCCAGTCGCCTACCGGAGCGAGGAGCACAGCGGTGACCATCCGACAGCGCAACACCCCGGCCTACCGGCCGCACGTGGGTGAACTCGTCCTCGACCGGAGGACCGGACGCACCGGCATCTACATGGACACGATCGGCGGCGAGCTCTACCTCCGCCCCGAGGGGGCGGCCGCGAATGGGCCGTCGAACCGCACGACGTCTCGCCCGTTCCGCGGCCACGCGAATCAGCCGAATACGATCTTCCGCGCTAATCGCGGCAAAAAGCACGCAAACTGCAGCATTCCGACCCCGTCAATCCGACCGGTGAATCCGGAATTCCGGAACGCCCCGCACCCGCCGCCGGGCACGTTACGGATATCGCCGGTCACCATGAGTGCACTGCGCGCGCGTTTCGGCCACCAGGCTTCCACCGACGGGGAATTGGCGCGCCCACAACCGACGGCGCCCCCGCGCCCGGACGGGGGCGCGGGGGCACTCGGCCACAACGGCTTACGGGTTGCCGCCGATCGCGTTCTCCGGCCGGTACGGGCCGCCATGCGTGCCGGTGGCCGGCTCGTCGGGCTCCTCGATGTGCCGGCCCTCGTCACCGAACGGGCCGTTCTCGAAAGCGTCCTTCTCCGCGTCGGTCGGCGCGGTGTACTCGGTCGGGTTCGGGGACGCGGTCACCGCGCCCTCCACCGCCTTGCCCGCCTCCACAGCGGCGGCCGGGGTGCCGGTCTGCGCCGCGTTCTCGGGCGCCGACTGCACCGGGGTCTCGCTCTGGTCGTTGGCCATTGGGCGGCCGCCTTTCGGTCATCAATTGTGTCCAGCCCGGCCTCTGTGGCGCGGGCGCGGGGACAGTATCGTAGGGTTGATTAAATGTCCGATAAACATCGTGCGGCTTGCGGCGCCGTCCGGCAGAGTCGGGCGTCCGCCTAAGCTGAACCACCACGGCGGACCGCCGAGCGCCCTTCACGGAATCGACACCACAGGCCATCGGGGGACTTCATGCAGTTTCGGGAGACGCCGCAGACCCCTGCGCTGCGCTTCCAAGTCCTCGGTCCGGTCCAGGCCTGGCTCGACGGCAGGCCGCTCTCCCTCGGTTCCCCCCAGCAACAGGCCGTTCTGACCACCCTCCTGCTGCACTCCGGACGCCCGGTCACCACCCAGGACCTCGTCGACGCACTCTGGGGCGAGCGGCCCCCGGCCCAGGCCGTGGCCGCACTCCGCACCTACGTCTCCCGCCTGCGCTCCGTCATCGAGCCCCGCCGCGAGGTCCGCAGACCCGCCGAGCTGCTGGTCTCGGTGGCCGACGGGTACGCGCTGCGCATCCCGGGCGAGGCCCTCGACCTGTCGGTCTTCGAACGGCTCTCCACCGAGGCCGCGGCCGCCCGCACCGCGGGCGACAAGCACGAGGCGCACCGGCTGCTGGTACAGGCGCTGGACCTGTTCAGCGGCCGCCCGCTCACCGGCATCCCCGGACCTTACGCCGACGCCCAGCGGCTGCGACTGGCCGAGCGACAGGCGGCCGCCGCCGAGGAGCGGTGCGCCGCCGCGCTCGACATCGGCCTGCACGCCGAGATCGTCGGCGAGCTCAACAACCTGACGACCGAATACCCGCTGCGCGAGCGCCTGCGCGAACTGCTGATGCTGGCGCTGTACCGCTGCGGACGCCAGGCCGAGGCACTCGGCGTCTACACCGACACCCGCAAGCTGCTGATCGAGGAGCTCGGGGTCGAACCGGGCGCGGGCCTGTCCGCGATGCACACCCGCATCCTCGCGGCCGACCCGGCGCTCGCCGTCCCGGTCGTCCCCGCCCCCGCCGTCCGCGAGGACGGCCCGGCCGCACCTCACGCTCCGGCCCAACTCCCCGCCGATGTGTCCGACTTCAGCGGGCGCTCGGAACTGGCGAGCGACCTCTCGGCGGTTCTGATGAACGCCACCGGTCAGGCCGTGGTCGTGACCTCGCTGGCCGGCATCGGCGGGGTCGGCAAGACCACCCTCGCGGTGCACGTCGCCCACCGCGTCCGCGCCGAGTTCCCGGACGGCCAGCTGTACGTCGACCTGCGCGGAGCCGGCACCTCGCCCGCCGACCCGGTGGTCGTCCTGGGCGATTTCCTGCACGCGCTCGGAGTCACCGAGACCCCCGACTCGCTGGAACAGCGCGCCGCCCTCTACCGCTCGCTGCTCGCCAGCCGCCGCATGCTGATCCTGCTCGACAACGCGCGTGACGCCGACCAGATCCGGCCGCTCATCCCCGGTGTCTCCGGCTGCGCCGTACTCGCCACCAGCCGCTCCCGGCTGGCCGGTATCCCCGGTGCCCAGCTGTTCGACGTCGAGGAGCTGACCCCGGACGAGGCGCTCGCGCTGTTCTCGGCCATCGTCGGCGAGCAGCGGGTCGCCGCCGAGCCCGAGGCCGCCATGAAGGTGGTCACCGCCTGCGGTTTCCTCCCGCTCGCCGTCCGCATCGCCGCCGCCCGGCTGGCCAGCCGCCCGCGCTGGAGCGTCTCCGACCTGGCCAGTCGGTTAGCAGACCAGCGCCGGCGGCTGGACGAACTCCAGCTCGGCAACCTCGCCGTGGAGACCACCATCGGCCTCGGCTACGGACAGCTGTCCGAGCCCGAGGCCCGCGCCTTTCGATTCCTCGCCCTGATCGACTCCCCCGACGTCCCGCTGGCGGCCGCCGCGGCGCTGCTCGGCGTGGACGAGTACACCGCCGAGGACCTCGCCGAGGCCCTGGTCGAGGCGAACATGCTGGAGTGCTTCGCCCCGGGCCGTTACCGCTACCACGACCTGCTCCGCCTCTACGCCCAGCGGCAGAACGAGCGGATGGGAGACACCGGTGAGCAGGAGCAGGCGGTGCTCCGGCTCCTCGAACTGCTGATCCCGACCGTGCGAAACGCGGCCCAGGTGATCGAGCCGGACGAACCCGTACTCGAACAGCTGACCGCACTCGCGTCGCCGGGACTCGGCCTGCCCACGAGTCACGCCGCACAGGACTGGCTGCGCACCGAGGGCGGCCTGTTGCTCAGCACCGTCGAGGCCGCCGCGAGCGGCCCCGGCACCCTGCAGCGCGCAGCCGTCGACCTGTTGAACTACCTGATCAGCATCGACCCGGACCCGACCCGCGGCCCCCGAGCGCTCCGGACCCTGGAGGCCATCGGTGCGGACGCGCATCGTCGTGACGACTCGGCCGCGCTCGCCCGAGTGCACTTCGCCCGCGGCACCCTGCAGTCCGTCACCAGCGACTTCCAGGGCGCCGAACAGTCCTTCCGTCGGAGCCTGGGCCACCAGGCGCCGGACGACCCGACCGTCCTGCTCGTGGCCACGGCCAACATGCTGGGCGTGATGCTGAACGTCGGCAACCGTCCGGCCGAGGCCCTGTCGTTCTACGAACAGGCCCGTGCCACCAGCCAGGCCGTCGGCTCACCGACGGCCGAGGCGCGGGTGGTCAGCAACATGGCCCGGGCGCAGCACCGGCTCGGCATGACGGAGACGGCGATCAAGTCGGCCGGCGACGGCGTGGCCGCCGCGCGCGAGTCCAAGAACGGCCCGCTGCTCGCGCAGACGCTCTACCAGCTCGGCGTGGTGCTCTCCGGCGCCGAGGCCGTCCCGCACCTGCGGGAGGCGCACGGGCTGTACCAGTCGCAGCGGAACCTCCTGTGGGAGGGCTACACCCTGGCCCGGCTCGCCTCCGCCCTGCTGGTCGCCGGGCAGCCTGCCGAGGCCGCCGAGGCGGCGGGCGCGTCGCTGGCGATCGCCCAGGAGCTGGACTCCGCCTACTGCCAGGGCCTTGCCAACGCCGCGCTGGGCGAGGTGTTGCTCGCCCTGGCGCAGCCGGCTCGCGGGCTCGCCTGTCTCCAGGAGGCGCACGCGATCTTCACGCGGCTCGGTGTGCCAGAGGCCTCCCCCGTGGCGGACCTCATCTCCCGACAGCAGCACACCGAGCCCTTCTCTCCCCCCGCGCCGTAAGGCCTCCGTCGTTCCCCCCTCGGAGGGCCTCCCCCGATCCGCGTCGGCGCTCCCGCAGCCCCCCGGCTGCGGGAGCGCCCTCAACGCTTCCCCGGCGCTGGACTCCACTGTGCACCGGGCCGATTGACGTTTGATAAACGTCGGATAGTCAGCCTGCAGAGTGGGAAAACCGCAGGTCAGCGGCGCCACCCCGGCGCGCCGTGCGGCGTGCGGGGCCCGCCGCACCACCCCGGCCCGCACCGTCGTGCTTCCGCAACCCCGGCCACAATGCCCCAAGCACGACGAGTTGGCCGGAAAGGGACCCCACGACGCAGTGATCACGCATATTCTCAGATGCCAGTACGCACACGAGTGTCTGCCGGAAACGCGTCGGGTGCGGTCCGTCGGTGTGATGCGGGGAGCGTGACGCACCGCCACCGGCTGCGGCCCAGGGGCCGCCGCGGAGCCGACCGGAGGCCACGGGTGGAAGGGTGCCCTCAACGTGACGACCGGACGGATATCCGATGCGTTCCCCGTCGGCGAGGACGCCGGGGACGACGAGCCCGAGGTACGCCGGCGCCGCGCGGCCCGGGCCCTGCAGGCGGTCGCCTTCGACACCATCGGGGCCGGGTACGGCGAGGCCTTCCCCGCCAAGGACGGGCAGCTGGCCTGCGGTCGGCGGCTGCTCGCCGGGCTCGAACCCGGCGCCCGGGTGCTGGACGTGGGCTGCGGCACGGGCGAGCCGACCGTCCGCCAGCTCGTCCGGGGCGGGTTGCGGGTGACCGCCGTGGACCTCTCCGACGTGATGCTCGGCCTGGCCCGTGAGACCTCCGTCCCCGGCGACTTTCCGCCGGTGTTCCATCGGATCGACCTGTACGATCTGGCCACCTCGCGCGCCGATCGGGTCTGGAACGCCCCCGCGCTCGGGCCGGAGGGCCACGGCACCTTCGCCGCCGTCACCGCGTTCTTCTCGTTGATCCTGCTGCCGCAGGACGAGGTCCCGACCGTCCTCGGGCGGCTGCGCGAACTCCTGCGGCCGGGCGGCCTGCTGGCGCTCGGCATGGTCGAGGCGGACCTGGATCACGTTCCGCTTCCGTTCCTTGGCAGAGAGCTGCGGATCAGTGGGTATCTGAGGGAGGATCTGGAGCGGGTCCTGGTTGCGTCCGGTTTCGCCGTCGAGGAGTGCTCGGGGCATCCGTACGCGCCGGCCAGTACCACGCTGCCGCCGGAGGAACAGCTGTTCCTGTGCTGTCGACGCGTCGGCTGAAGGAGCACCGACAACCGGGCCGGAGCCACGGCCTCCGCAACGGGTCGTCCGCACGGCCCTCGCAACAGAACAGCTCACCGACCACAACAGCTCACCGACCACACCGAATCCAGGACAGGCAGCCGTGCGCGACCAGCTCAAGACCGAGGCGGAGCAGCCGCCCGCCGTCCCGGGCCAGCGCCGCCAGGTCCCGGCCCGGGCGCACGCACCGGCGAAGCCGCCGACCGTACGGCCGGAGCGCGTCGACGTGGCGGACCGGCTCGCCTACCTCGACTCGGCGACCCGGCGGATCAACAGCGCCCTCGACCTGGCCGCGACGCTGCGCAACATCGGCCGGGTGCTGGTCCCGGCGCTGGCCGACGCCGCCGTGATCCACCTGCGGGACCCGCTGCCCAACGTCGAACGCGAGCCCGGCTTCCCGGAGGAGCTGCGGATCCACCACAGCACCGGCACCCGGATCGGCCGCCGCGGCCGCCCGGGCGGCTTCGACGACCGGCGACGCTCCCGCTACGGCGCCCGCTCGACCGCCGACAGCGGCCCGGCCACCCCGGTGACCCGCGGCGGGGCGCTCGCGCACGCCCTGCTGAGCCGCCGCCCCGCCGAGGCGGCCGTCCTCGGCACCCCCGCCGCCGAGCGCACCGAGGTGCTGCTGCGCGAGCTGTACGGCACCCGCGGGGTGGCCCGGCTGGCCCCCGGCACCTCCGTCCTCGCCCTGCCGCTGCGCGGCCGCAAGGCCGTCCTCGGGCTGCTGGTGCTGATCCGCCGCCCTCCTGAACGCAGCGGCCGCCCGGTCTTCGACGCCGCGGACACCGCGACCGCCGCGCACCTCGCCACCCAGGCCGGGCTGGCCGTGGACACCGCCCTGCGGTACGCCCGCGAGTGGGAGATAGCCAACGAACTCCAGCGCAGCATGCTGCCGTTGCGCCTGCCCCAGCCGCACGGCGTCCGGCTCGCCCAGCGCTACCTGCCCGGTGAGCGCGGCGCCCAGGTCGGCGGCGACTGGTACGACGCCGTCCCGCTGCCCGGCAACCGGGTCGCCCTGATCGTCGGCGACGTGATGGGCCACTCGCTCACCTCGGCCGCCATCATGGGCCAACTGCGCACCAGCGCCCAGACCTTGGCCGCCCTCGACCTGCCGCCGCACGAGGTGCTCTACCACCTGGACGAGCAGGCCCAGCGGCTCGGGCGCGAACAGCACCTGGCCACCTGCGTGTACGCGGTCTACGACCCGATCGCCAACCGGGTGGTGCTGGCCAACGCCGGGCACGTCCCGCCGGTACTGGTCGGCCCGGACGGGACGGCCGAGCTGGTGGAGCTGGACTCCGGGGCGCCGATCGGGGTCGGCGGGGTGGACTTCAACTCGGTGGAGCTGCCGGCGCCGCCCGGCTCGGCGCTGCTGCTGTTCACCGACGGGCTGGTGGAGACCCGCAGCCGCCCGATCAGCGACGGACTGGAAGTGCTGCGCGCCCGGATCGCCGCCGCCCGCTGGCAGTCCCCCGAGCAGCTGTGCCAGGAGGCGCTGCGGATCCTGCCGCCCGGCGACCGCGGCGACGACATCGCCCTGCTCGGCGCCTGCTTCGACGGCATCCCGGCCGGGGACGTCGCGCACTGGTACCTGCAGCCGCGCAACGAGACGCCGGGCCGGGCCCGCCGGCTGGCCGCGCACACGCTGCGCCGCTGGGGGCTGGACGAACTCATCGAGTCCACCGAGCTGATGGTCAGCGAGCTGGTGACCAACGCCGTCCAGCACGCGACCCGGCCGATCACCCTCAGCCTGGTGCGCACGACCCGGCTGCGCTGCGAGGTCGGCGACGACAGCCCGCTGCTGCCGCGCCCGCGCCGTACCGGGCCGGAGGACGAACGCGGGCGCGGGCTGCAGATAGTGGCCCGGTGCGCGGAGCGCTGGGGAGCGACCCGACTGGGCACCGGCAAGGTGGTCTGGTTCGAGCAGCGGCTGCCCGTCGTCAGCTGAGGGGGAGCGCCCACCGACAGCCGGGCAGGCGCCCGGCGGAACGAGTGCCACCGGACGCCCAGCGGGGGTCAGACCGCGACCGGCTCCTTGGCGGGTTCCTCCTCCAACCGCGCGATCAGCTGCTCGCCCTCCATGTCCACCTTCGGCACGACCTTCTCCAGCGGCTTCGGGAACCACCAGGCCGCCTTGCCGAACAGCGCCATCGCGGCCGGCACCAGCGCCATCCGCACCACGAAGGCGTCCACCAGCACGCCCACCGCGAGGGCGAAGCCGATCGGCTGGACGATCGGGTCGTGGCCGAAGACGAAGGCGCCGAACACCGAGACCATGATCAGTGCGGCCGCCGTCACCACCCGGGCACCGCCCTTGACCCCGCCCACGACCGCCTCGCGCGGCGCCTTGCCGTGCACGTACTGCTCCTTCATCCCGGAGACCAGGAACAGCTCGTAGTCCATCGCCAGCCCGAACAGCACCCCGATCAGCAGGATCGGCACGAAGCTGACCACCGGGCCGACCTTCGGCACGTCGATCAGGCCGTCCAGCCAGCCCCACTGGTAGACCGCGACCACTGCGCCGAGCGAGGCCCCGATGCTGAGCAGGAAGCCCAGCACCGCCTTGAGCGGCACCAGCACCGAGCGGAACGCCAGCGCGAGCAGCACCAGTGCGATGCCGACGATCACCGCGACGAACGGCGGCAGGGCCTGGCCGAGCTTGGCGGAGACGTCGATGTTGGCGGCCGTAGTGCCGGTGACGGCGATGTCGGCGCCGGTCGCCGCCTTCAACTCCGCGCGCTGGTCGCGGATCTCGTCGACCAGCGCCCTGGTGTCCGGGTGGTCCGGGCCGGTCTGCGGGATGACCGGCACCAGGGCGGTCCGGCCGGCCTCGTCGACCTGCGGCGGCAGCAGCGTCCGGACGCCCTTCAGGGTCTGCAGCTTGCCGGCCACGCCCTGCACCGCCTGCGCGGGCAGCGGCGCGCCGTGGGCGTCCACGACGACCACCAGCGGCGCGTTGAAGCCCGGCCCGAAACCGTCGCTGACCAGGTCGTACGCCGTGCGCGCGTCCGTCCCGACGGCCTGCGAGCCGCCGCCCGGCAGGCCGAGGTCCAGGCTCGCCGCGGGCACCGCCAGGGTGCCGAGGCCGGCCAGGCCGACGAGCAGGACGGGCAGCGGGCGGCGGACCACGAAGCGCGCCCAGCGCTCACCCATGGTGGTCCTGCCGCTGGTGCGCAGCGCCCGCTTCCAGACCGGCAGCCGGTCGATGGCGCGGCCGACGAAGCCCAGCACCGCGGGCAGCAGCGTGATCGCGACCAGGACGGCCACCACGACGGCGCCGGAGGCGGCCAGGCCCATCACGGTGAGGAACGGGACGCCCGCGACGGCGAGCCCGGCGAGGGCGACGACCACGGTCAGGCCGGCGAAGACGACGGCGCTGCCGGCGGTGGCGGTGGCCCGGGCGGCCGCCTCCTCCGGCTCCAGGCCCTCGTCCAGGTGGCGACGGTGGCGGAACAGGATGAACAGCGCGTAGTCGATGCCGACGGCGAGGCCGACCATCAGGGCCAGCACCGGCGCGGTGGTGATGATCTGGAACGAGCCGGTGAGCGCCAGCAGTCCGGCCATCGACACGCCGACGCCGACCAGTGCGGTCAGCAGCGGCAGCCCGGCCGCGACCAGCGTGCCCAGGGTGATCACCAGCACCACCCCGGCCACCAGCAGGCCGATCGACTCGGAGCCGCCTTCGATCTGGGCGAACCTGTTGTAGGCGTCGCCGCCGAAGGCCACGTCCACCCCGGCCGCCCGGGCCGGTTCGGCGGCCGCCTTGACCGCCTCGCGCTGCTGGTCGGTGACCTCGGCGAGCTTGTGGTCGAAGGAGACCAGGGCGATCGCGACCCGCTGGTCCGGCGAGACCGCACCGGTGGCGTACGGGTCGGGCACCGCGGCCACGCCGGGGACGTGGGCGATCCGGCCGACGGCCTCGCCGACCGCCTTGGCCGCCTCGGGTGAGGCGATTCCGCCGGGGCCGCCGGCGGCGAAGACGACCTGGGCGGAGCCGTGGCCCTGCGCCGGGAAGGTGTCCTTGATCCGGTCCAGGGTCGCCTGCGCCTCGGTACCGGGCACCTTGAACTCGTCGCTGGTCTTGCCGGCGAAGGCGCCCGCGGCCCCGCCGATCGCGATCAGCACGGCGATCCAGACGGCCAGGACGGCACGCCGCCGGCGGAAGCAGTAGCGGCCCAGTCGGTACAGGTACGTGGCCATGGGGCGGTCCTCGGGGTCGGTCAGGGATGCGGTCGTGGAGTCGGTCGGCTGTCGATCGGATGTCGGCCGACTGTCAGTCGGGGCGGGTCGCGTTCCACCGTACGCTCAAGTTTGTCGGGTGACAAAGTTGGTCGACCGAATCACTCGACAAGATCGACCGACCGGATCGCTCGACACGGTTCCCCGACCGTGGCGATACCCTGGCTGGATGGCTCATGTCCCCGCCTCCGAACGCCGCCCGCAACTGGTCCAGGCCGCACTCGACCTGATGGCCAGGGAGGGGGTCGCGGCCGGCAGCACCCGCGCGATCGCGGCCGAGCTGGGCGTGGCCCAGGCGACGGTGCACTACACCTTCGGCACCAAGAAGGACCTCTACCGGGCCGTGGTGGAGCAGCTGACCGCCGAGGCCATCGGCCAGGTGCGCGCCGCCTCCCCCGGCGACGGCCCCTTCGGGGAACAGGTCCGCACCCTGGTGCATGCGCTCTGGGACGCCACCACCGGCGAGGAGGGGCGCTGCGTGCTGCTCAGCGAGTTCGGGGTGCTGGCGATGCGCGACCCGGACGTGCAGGAGATCATGCTCGGGCTCCAGCGCGAGATCGAGGGCACCGCCGCCGAGATGCTCACCGCCCTCGCGGCCACCCACGGACTGGCCCTGGCCCTGCCCGCCCGCGAGATCGCCGTCCACTTCCTCAGCGGCTTCGACGGACTGACGGTCCGCCACCTCTCCCTACGCGGCACCGGCGACCGGCCCGAGGCGGACACCCTGCGGGCGCTGGACCTGCTGGTCGCGACGACGGTCGGGCTCTGTCTGGGCGCCCCGGCCACCCGCCCCGAGGCGGGCTGGCACGGGGAGCCGGCCCGGGCCTGAGCCCTGCCGGGCCCGAGTCCCAACCCCGTCCGGTCAGGACCCCACGATCCGGACCGGCAGCTCCGCCAGCACCTCGCGCAGCGCGCCCGCGAAGCGCTCGTACTCGGCGCCGCGGGCCGAGCCCGGGCGGACGGCCAGTCCGATCCGACGGCCGGGCGCCGGATCGGCGAAGCGGACGGCGGCCAGCCGGTCGGCGCGCCCGGCCTCGACGTCCAGCGCGGTGGCGGGCAGCAGGGTCACCCCCAGCCCGCCGGCGACCAGCTGGACCAGGGTGGACAGTCCGGCCGCCCGGGTGGTCGAGCCCGCCGGGTCGGTGCCGACCTCGCGGCAGATGTCCAGCGCCTGGTCGCGCAGGCAGTGGCCCTCCTCCAGCAGCAGCACGTCCAGGTCGAGCAGCACGTCGCGCGGCACGTCGATCCGCCCGGCGAGCGGATGGTCGGGCGGCGTGACCAGCACGAAGTCCTCGTCGAACAGCGGGATGTCCACGGTCGGCGCGGACCCGCCGGCCGGCAGCGCCAGCAGCAGGACGTCCAGGCGCCCGGCGGCCAGCCCCTCCAGCAGCGAGGGGGTGCGCTCCTCGTGGACGTGCAGCTCCAGCTCCGGGAAGCGGTCGCGGACCAGCCGCAGCACGGTGGGCAGCAGGTAGGGCGCGACGGTCGGGATGACGCCGAGGTGCAGCGGCCCGGTGAACGGGCGGCGGGCGGCCTCGACCTCCTCGGTCAGGGCCTGCAGGGAGGCGAGCACCCGGCGGGCGTGCTGGTGCACGCGCTCCCCCAGAGGGGTGACAATCACCTTGCGCGTCGTACGCTCGACCAGCTGTGCGCCCAGCGAGTCCTCCAGCGCCGCGACGGCTCCGGAGAGCGCCGGCTGGCTGGTCCCGCTGGCGGCGGCGGCCTCCCGAAAGTGCCGGTGTTCGGCCACCGCGACGAAGGCCCGCAGCTGGGCGACGGTCGGGGTGCGCGGACTGCGTGTGGCACTCGGCGTGGAACTCGTCGTGGAACCCGGTGTGGCACTCGCCACAGTCAGGTCGTTCCTGGCGGCGGCGGCCTTGCGGGAGCGCGGCCGCGACGTGGGAAATTCAGTACTGATAGCTATCTCCGATCAGATACATCCAGTCTAGCTATTTCTCCGATCAGTCCACGATGTGGAATTGTGCTGGGTGTCCGGAATCCGGACAAAGCTCCCCTCATCTCACTTCAGGAGAAGCGCACGTGCTCACGATCGGTGACAAGTTCCCCGAGTTCGACCTCAAGGCCTGTGTCGACCTGGAGGCGGCGAGCGCCTTCGCTGACATCAACCACAAGTCCTACGAGGGCAAGTGGAAGATCGTCTTCTTCTGGCCGATGGACTTCACCTTCGTCTGCCCGACCGAGATCGCCGCGTTCGGCAAGCTGAACGACGAGTTCGCCGACCGCGACGCCCAGATCCTCGGCGTCTCCGGCGACTCCGAGTTCGTGCACCACGCCTGGCGCAAGGACCACAAGGACCTGCGCGACCTGCCCTTCCCGATGCTGGCCGACGTCAAGCACGACCTGATGCGCGCCTGCGGCGTCGAGGCCGAGGACGGCACCGCCCAGCGCGCCGTCTTCATCGTCGACCCGAACAACGAGATCCAGTTCGTCATGGTCACCGCCGGCTCCGTCGGCCGTAACCCCAAGGAGGTCCTGCGGGTGCTGGACGCCCTGCAGACCGACGAGCTGTGCCCGTGCAACTGGACCAAGGGCGAGGACACCCTCGACGCCCAGGCCCTGCTGGCGGGCTGACCCATGGCCCTCGACGACCTGAAGGCCGCCCTCCCGGACTACGCCAAGGACCTCAAGCTCAACCTGGGCTCGGTCATCGGCAACTCCGACCTCCCCGCCCAGCAGCTCTGGGGCACCGTGCTGTCCTGCGCGATGGCCACCCGCAGCCCCGGTCTGCTGCGCGAGCTGGAGCCCGAGGCCAAGGCCAACCTCTCCCCCGAGGCGTACACCGCCGCCAAGGGCGCGGCCGCGATCATGGGGATGAACAACGTCTACTACCGGACGCTGCACCTGCTCTCCGACAAGGAGTACAGCACGATGCGGGCCGGTCTGCGGATGAACATCATCGGCACCCCGGGCGTCGAGAAGGTCGACTTCGAGCTCTGGTGCTTCGCGGTCTCGGCCATCAACGGCTGCGGCCAGTGCCTCGACTCGCACGAGGCCGTCCTGCGCAAGGCCGGCGTCGAGCGCGAGGCCGTGCAGGCCTCGATGAAGATCGCCGCCGTCCTGCAGGCCGTGGCCGGCGTCCTCGACTCCGAGGCCGCCCTGGCCGCCGTCACCGCCTGACGCACCCGGCACCACCCCCGACGGTCCCCCTCCAGCCCAGGAGGGGGACCGTCGGCGTTTTCCCGCCCCCGGCGCGCTCAACTCCGCTACTGTGCAAGGCGATCCGTGCACGATGCAGGTCCGGAGGAGAACCCGGATGTCCGACCACCCGGAGAACGGCGGAGGCTTCCAGGTCGCCCCGAACGAACTCCAGCAGACCGCGAGCACCGCCATCGAGACGGCGGGCGAGCTCCCCGGAGACCTCAAGGCGCTGGCCGAGACCACGCACCAGTCCACGGCCGGACTCACCGGACTCCGCTGCGGCGCCGCCCTCGACGCCTGTACCGGCGCCTGGCACACCCTGCTGACCGACCTGCACACCACCCTGGCGCGGCAGGGCCAGGGCCTCGTCGACAGCGGCCTCGGCTACGCGAGCGCCGACCAGCGGATCGACTCGGCGTTCGGACCGGACACCCGCACCGACGCCCCGACCGCACAGCAGCAGCAGAACTTCGTCCTGCACTTCGGTTAGGGGCCGACCGGATGGACCTCGCCACCCTGCGCGACACCGACCTCACCCACCTGTACGCCGCGGCCGACGCCTACGACACGGCCCACCGCGCGGTGGGCCGGCTCCAGGAGCGTTGGCGCGACGGCGTCGACGGCCGCATCGCCGACTCCGGCTGGTCGGGGCCCTCCGCCGACCTGGCCCGCCCGGCGCTGCACCGCAGCACCGGCGAACTGAAGGCCGCCCGGACCGAGCTCCGGCAGATCGGACGGTCGATCCGGGTCGGCGCCGACGCGTTGGTCCTCGCCCAGTCCGCGCTGCGCAAGGCGCTGGCCGACGTCCGGACGGAAGGGATGTCCGTCGACGAGCGCGGCTCCGTCTCCTGGCCGGCCGGCAGCCACGCCGACCGGGACGACACCGAGTACGAGCGGAGCTGCGAGCGCACCGCCCGGCAGTTGGCCGGCCGCATCGCGACCGCGCTGACCGAGGCCGAGGCCGTCGACCAGGCCCTCTCCGCCCGGCTCCGGCACTACACCGGACGGGCCCGCGACGGCAGCGGGCTCGACCCGGTCACGGCCACCACCGACCGGCTCGACCCCGGCCTCCTCCCGGAGAACCTGCTGCTCGGCGGCGTGCCCGGGGAGGACGCCGCACCCGCCGAGGTCAACGCCTGGTGGACCGCACTACCCGCCGACAGACAGCAGTGGCTGATCGAGGAACACCCCGACCTGGTCGGCAACCGCGACGGCATCCCCGCCCTCGCCCGGGACCGGGCCAACCGGATCCTCCTGCCGAGGCTCATCGCCGCGTACGAGAAGGGCGGCCCCGATCCGTACGGCGACCTCAAGCTCGCCGGGTTCCGGAGCATCGCCCGGCGCCTGCGGGACACGGACGGAACGGAGCCACCCGTCCTCCTGCTCGGCATCGGAGCGAAGGGGCAGGGCCGCGGCATCCTCTCCTTCGGCGATCCCGACACCGCCGACGACGTCACCTCGCTGGTCGGCGGCCTGGACACCAGGCTGCAACGCATCGGCGGCGGTGACGCGGACCGGGCGAAGGCCGTGTACGACGCGGCCAGGCGCGCCGACCCCACGCGCAGCACGGCGTCCATCGCCTGGCTGGGCTACGAAGCGCCGCTCGCCTTCGTGGAAGCCGGCGATCCGAGCCGCGCCCGGGGCGGCGTCGACGCCTACCGCAGGTTCCTCGAAGGGCAGCGCGTCACCCACCAGGGCACGCCGGCCCACGTCACGGCCCAGGGGCACAGCTTCGGCTCCCTCCTGGTCGGCCTCGCCGCGCAGAAGCCGGCCGGAATCGCGGCCGACGACGTCATCCTCGTCGGCAGCCCCGGTACCGGGGCCTCCCACGCCTCGGAGTTCTCGGTCGGGGCCGACCACACCTATGTCGGCGCCGCCTCCTGGGACCACATCTCCCACCTCGGCTGGTACACCGCGGACCCGGCCGGGGCCGACTTCGGCGCCCGCCGCTTCGCCGTGGACGGCGGGTCTCCCGACTTCACCGCGCACTCGGCCTACTGGGACGACGGCCCGCACGACGACCGCACCTCGGTCGACAACATCGGACGGATCGTCAGCGGCCAGGGCAGCCGGATCACCGGGGCGGCCGGGCGCCGCGACTGACACCGGCCCCGGTCGACGCGGCGGCCCACCCGCGCCGTCCGCCCTCCGCTATTCCGCGGCCGAGGAGGCCTGAGCGGCCTGAGCGGCCGGAGCCGACGGATCAACCTGGCCCGCCGAGTGGCCGGCCGCCGTGCGCTCGGCCGCTTCGCGGGCGGCCTCCAGCGCTGTGAAGACGGCCTGGCCGGCCTCGTTGCGGCGGCGCAGGTGGGTGATCACGGTGTTGGTGACGGCGATCAGCGGGACGGCGACGACCGCACCGCCGATGCCGCCGATGATGCCGCCGGCCGCGACGCCGAGGACCACGCCCAGCGGGTGCACCCGGACGGCCCGGCCGAGGATCAGCGGCTGCAGGATGTGGCTCTCGACCTGCATCACCGCGACCAACACCACCAGCACCATCAGCGCCGTCCACGGCCCCTGGGTGACCAGCGCGATCAGCACCGCGACGGTGCCGGTGACCAGCGCGCCGACCAGCGGGACGAAGGCGCCCAGGAAGATGATCACGGCCAGCGGCATCGCCAGCGGCACCCCGAGCAGGTCGATGCCGATCCCGATGCAGACCGCGTCGATGAAGGCCACGCAGACGGTGCCGCGCACGTACGCGGTGAGCGTGGCCCAGGCCTTCGGGCCGGCGCCGGCCATCGCGAAGCGGGAGTGCCGGGGCAGCCCGCGCAGCGCCCAGTTCCAGATCCGCTCGCCGTCGTAGAGGAAGAAGAAGGTGGTGAAGAAGGTCATCAGCACCGCGGTCAGGATCTCGACGGCGATCTGCGCGCCGGTGATCGAGGCCGAGGTCAGCTGGTCGGTGTTGGTGGTGATCGCCTTGGTGATCTGGTTGGCGAAGTCGGTGATCTGCTGCTGGGTCAGGTGCAGCGGTCCGGTGACCAGCCAGTCCTTCAGCTGGTTCACACCGGTCTTGACCTGGTTGGTGACGTCGGTCAGGTTGGTGGTCACCTGCCAGACCACGAACCAGCCGACCAGCCCGATTCCGGCCAGGCCGCTCAGGAACACCCCGCCCGCCGCCAGCGAGCGCGGCGCCCGGTGCCGGCGCAGCCAGGACACCGAGGGCTCCAGCAGCGCGGTGATCAGCAGCGAGGCCAGCACCGAGAAGGCGACCAGCCGCAGCATGTCGACCACGTAGAAGACGACGTAGAGCGCGGCGCCGAGCAGCAGCAGCCGCCAGGTCGACTCGGCGGCCACCCGAAGCCCCCACGGCACCGCCTCGGCGGGGGTGGCGGGCCGCCCGGGGTGGTACTCCCGCCCGAGCCCCGGGTGCGCGGCGGGGACCGCGGGTACGGCCGGGGCGTGCGCGGCGGGCGCGGGGGCCCCGGCGGAGACGGGAGCCGCGGCCGCCGGGGAGCCGGTCGGTGCCACCGGCGCCGGACCCGGGTCGGTCCGCGGGACCGGGACCGGGCCGGGTGCCTCGGCGAGTGCCGGCACGTGCCCGTCGGCGAGCAGGGGGACGGCGAGTTCGTGCGGGTCGGCCGCCATCGCGGCACGCCGGCGCCGTTCGATCACGGCGGCCGCGCTCGCCACCACGGCCATGCCCTTGGCCACGGCCTTGAAGGCCTTTCCGCCCCGCGCCATCCTCGCTACCACCGCTCCCCGGCCCGACCCGCCGTGCCCGGCGGTACGCCGCGGGCTCCTGCCGCGGCCGTCAGGGATGACGCTACCCGGCGGGGGTGCGGGGAGTCCGACCGCCGGTGGGTTCGGCTCGAACAACCCACCTCGGGAAATGGGACAAATAGCAATGATCCCTATGGTTTCGGACGTACCTCGCAGGGGAGGACTCGGGACGAGACCCCGAGCCCTCTCCGGAGTCGCCGCCCGAGTCGTCTCCGGAGTCACCCCCAGAGCCATCCGCCGGCGGACCGGCCGGTGCGGGAAGCATCCAGGACCCCTTCCTGCGCCCCGCGTCCGCAACCGGGGCCGCACCGCCCGAGAGCGCACTGGTCAGCGCAGCCCGGGCGGCGCGGGCCCACCCCGCCGAACGTCGGCCCGAACGAAGCCGAGCGACGCCCCGTGCGACACCCCGAACGGCGGCCGAAGCGGCGCCCCGAGCACCCCGGCACCCCGAGCGCCCCGGGAAGCACGACGGCCCCCGGCCCACCCGCCCGAGAGGGGCGAGCGGCCGGGGGCCGTGCGCGGAGTGCGCCGCCGGAGCGGCACCCGCTCCTAGTACCAGTTGTGGGCCTGCCAGAACGACCACGCGCCACAGGGGCTGCCGTAGCGGCTGTTCATGTAGCTGAGGCCCCACTTGATCTGGGTGGCCGGGTTGGTGCGCCAGTCGGCGCCCGCGGAGGCCATCTTGCTTCCGGGCAGCGCCTGGACCAGGCCGTACGCGCCGGAGCTCTTGTTGGTCGCCGTGTAGTCCCAGCCGCTCTCGCGCTTCACGATCTGGCTGAAGCACTGGAACTGGGCGTCGCTGCCGACGATCTGCCGGGCGAGGTCCTGGACGGAACCGGGGCTGACCGAGACGGGCGGGGTGCTGTCGTCGACCGCGGTCATCGCCGAACGGGCCTTGGACCGGTTGGCGGCCTCGGTGGCCTTGCGCGCGTCATCGGCAGCCTTGGCGTCGGCGTCGGCCTTGGCCTGGGCGTCGGCCTTCGCCTGGGCGTCCGCGGCGGCCTTCTGGCGCGCGGCCTCCTCGGCGGCCTTCTGCTCGGCGGCGGCCTTGGCGGCAGCGTCGGCCGAGGCCTGCTGCGCGGTCGCCTGCTGACCGATGTTGTCGCTGACGACCTGCGCCTGGGCGCCGGAGGGGACTTCTGCAAGCAGGGTCGCGCCGGCGACGTCGACCGTCTGCGTCGTCTTGCCCTCGCTGCCCGAGGCCATGCCCACGACGGCACCGACAGCGGTGACGGCGGTGGCGGAGGCCACGGCGACTCCCCGGACCGAGATCCGAGTCACATGGATTCCTTCCAGCATCGCCCACGCGTGACCGTGCGGGCGCAACATGCCCCTTGGCACGGACCTCCGCACGGTGCTCTGGTCACGGGAGGTGCTGGCCCGGCGTCCGGCCGAGGTGAGGCGACCGGGCGTTGGAATCGGGCGGCGTACGGCTCATCGGTTTTCAATTGTGCGTCCACCGACGGGAGTTGGCGGACCTTCCGGGCCTGACTTCCGGGGTCCGGAAGCCCTGCCGCGCCGTACGCGGGGCCTGACAGAACCCTCACCATGCCGCACCGGGCACTGTCGACGCAATTCCCGCCCGCGTGGCGCATGTCACATTCACCGCACGGGAGTTCTCCGGACAGAAAGCACTCGATGTGATGAAACGGGTGGGGCCCGCTCCGTCAGGAACGGGCCCCAGGTCACGAGTTGACCGCATTGTCCGACTATGTCCCGGTCAGGGACGGATCACGGGTGGATGTCCTCCAGCATCTCCGTGACCAGCGCCGCGATCGGCGAACGCTCCGAGCGCGTGAGCGTGATGTGCGCGAACAGCGGATGCCCCTTCAGCTTCTCCACCACCGCCACCACACCGTCGTAGCGGCCCACCCGGAGGTTGTCCCGCTGCGCCACGTCGTGGGTGAGCACCACCCGCGATCCCTGGCCGATCCGGGAGAGCACCGTCAGCAGGACGTTCCGCTCCAGCGACTGCGCCTCGTCCACGATCACGAAGGCGTCGTGCAGCGAGCGCCCCCGGATGTGGGTCAGCGGCAGCACCTCCAGCATCCCCCGGGAGATGACCTCCTCGATCACGTCCGGCGTGGTGACGGCCGAGAGGGTGTCGAAGACCGCCTGCGCCCAGGGGCCCATCTTCTCCGCCTCGGAGCCCGGCAGGTAGCCGAGCTCCTGTCCGCCGACCGCGTACAGCGGCCGGAAGACCATCACCTTGCGGTGCTGCCTCCGCTCCAGCACCGCCTCCAGACCCGCGCACAGCGCCAGCGCCGACTTGCCCGTACCGGCCCGGCCGCCCATCGAGACGATGCCGATGTCCGGGTCGAGCAGCAGGTCCAGCGCCACCCGCTGCTCGGCGCTGCGCCCGCGCAGGCCGAACGCCTCGCGCTCGCCGCGCACCAGCCGGACCCGCCCGTCGCCGGTGACCCGCCCGAGTGCTCGGCCGCGCTCCGAGCTGAGCACCAGTCCGGTGTGGACCGGCAGCTCGTCCGCCCCCTCGACCTCCACCGCGGCCTCGTGGCCGGCCGCGAACAGCGCGTCCACCCGGTCGGCGGCGACGTGCAGTTCGGACATGCCCGTCCAGCCGGAGGTGATCGCGAGCTCCGCCCGGTACTCCTCGGCGAGCAGGCCCACCGAGCTGGCCTTGATCCGCAGCGGGAGGTCCTTGGACACGACGGTGACGTCGTACCCCTCGGCCTGCAGGTTGCGGGCGACCGCCAGGATCCGGGTGTCCGCCTCGCCACCGGCGCGGTAGCCGGCCGGCAGTATCGACACGTCGGAGTGGTTGAGCTCGACCCGGATGGTGCCGCCGAGCTCGCCGACCGGGATCGGCTCGTCGAGCCGGCCGTACCGGATGCGGTAGTCGTCGAGCAGGCGCAGCGCCTGGCGGGCGAAGTAGCCCAGCTCCGGGTGGTGCCGCTTGGCCTCCAGCTCGGTGACCACCACCACCGGGAGGACGACCTCGTGCTCCTCGAATCGGGTCATGGCGAGCGGGTCCGCCAGGAGCACGCTGGTGTCGAGAACGTACGTGCGCCGGTCTGGTGTCCGGCGGCTCTTGGAACTGACCACTAGGCCTCCAGAGCGGATGACCCTGCGTCATCCGCGGCAAGCCGGCCCCCGCTGCCCCGGTGGCCTCGGGGCCGGTCTGATCGGAGTATTCCCAGGCGGGGGGCGGTGCATTCGCGCTCCCGGAGAACTGACGGATCATTGCCGGTGAACGTTTGGCCTCGCGGGGGCTCCGGGTACTCCAGCCCTACGGCGGTCACTTCACCGGCTCGGCCGGTCCCGGGGTCCGCGGAATGCAGGGTCCTACAGGCCCAGGCGCCGGTTCCGCTGCTCGAAGGCGCGCAGGGCGCGCAGGAAGTCGACCTTGCGGAAGGCCGGCCAGTACGCCTCGCAGAAGTAGAACTCGCTGTGCGCGCTCTGCCAGAGCAGGAAGCCGGAGAGCCGCTGCTCGCCCGAGGTGCGGATGATCAGGTCCGGGTCGGGCTGGTTGCGGGTGTAGAGGTGCTCGGCGATGTGCTCGACGGTGAGGATCTCGGCCAGCTCCTCGATCGAGGTGCCGCGGCCGGCCTGCTCCTGGAGCAGCGAGCGGACGGCGTCGGCGATCTCGTGCCGGCCGCCGTAGCCGACGGCGACGTTGACGGTGATGCCGTCGATGTCGGCGGTCTCCTCGGCCGCGCGCTTGAGCACGTCGGCGGTGTGCTGCGGGAGCAGGTCCAGCGCGCCGACCGGGTGGACCTTCCAGCGGCGGGCGGCGGCCAGGCCGGTGACGGCGTCCTCGATGATGCCGAGCAGCGGGACGAGCTCGTCGGCCGGGCGGTCCAGGTTGTCGGTGGAGAGCATCCAGAGGGTGACGACCTTGACGTGGGTCTCGTCGCACCAGCCGAGGAACTCGCTGATCTTGTCGGCGCCGCGCTGGTGTCCGTACGCGGTGGAGCCGCCGGCGGCCTTGGCCCAGCGGCGGTTGCCGTCCAGGATCACGCCGATGTGGTGCGGGGTGCGGGCGAGGTGGACCTCGACCCGGCGGCCGTAGAGCCCGTACATCCCGCCCAGCAGGGTGCGCAGCCCCGGCGTCCGTTCGGCGACATCGCGCAGACCCATGGTTCCCGGACCCCTCCGTGCTCGTTCAGCTGGTGCGTCACCACCCCGGCGCAGCCTACTCCGGCGCGCAGGCGCACGGTAAAGCAGCAGGTAGCGGTCTGGTCACGGTCCTGTACGAAGTCTGTCGCGACGGGCGTGTCGGGGGTCGCAGGGGCGCCGCCCGGCGGCCGGACGGGGAGTCGGCGGGGCGGACACGGGAGTCGGCGGTGCGGACACGGAACGGTCTCCGAATCCTTAACGGAACCGTAAGCCGTTCGTCCGATGCTTGACGACCAGCAATGGTCTAGTCCAGCTTTTGATCCGGGACGGAACGATTCTCTCCGGTCCCACCCCCACCGGCTTCTCACGGACCTCCCCTCCCCCACACGCGGCCGCCGCGCCCCCCACCGCGGCGGCCGCTCCTTCCCCAGGAGCGTCGCCCCATGGCCCGTACGCTGAACCAGCCCTCCCACAAGCGCCGGCGCAGCCCCCTCCCGGCCGTCGCGGCCGGGGCCACCGCCCTCGCCCTGGCCGGCACCGGCCTCGCCCTCTTCGCCGGCGGCGCCGACGCGGCGGTCGGCAACCTCGTCACCAACGGCGGCTTCGACGGCGGGCTGGGCGGCTGGAGCTGTACCGGCGCCGCGGCCGCCGTCTCCTCGCCGGTCCACTCCGGCACCGGCGCGCTGCAGGCCACCCCGGGCGCCGGCGACACCGCCGAGTGCTCCCAGACCATCAGCGTGCTGCCCAACACCAGCTACACGCTGAGCGCGTGGGTCCAGGGCCCGTACGTCTACCTCGGTGCGCGCGGCACCGGCGGCACCGACCCGTCCACCTGGTCGAACCAGACCGGCTGGAACCAGCTGTCCACCACCTTCACCACCGGGGCGAACGCCACCAGCGTCACCGTCTACCTGCACGGCTGGTACGGCCAGGGCGCCTACCTCGCCGACGACGTCGCACTGATCGGGCCCGGCGGCACCGGCACCCCGTCGCCCACCGCGACGGCCACCGCGACCCCGACGGCGACGCCCACCACGACGCCCACCCAGACCGCGACGCCGACCCCCACGGCCACCCCGACCTCCACCACCCCGCCGGCCACCGGCCTGCCCGCGCACGTGGTCACCGGCTACTGGCAGAACTTCGACAACGGCTCGACCCCGCAGCGGCTGAGCGACGTCCAGAGCGCGTACGACATCATCGCGGTCTCCTTCGCCGACGCCGTGCCGACCCAGACCGGCGCAATCAGCTTCACCCTGGACCCGGGCCTGTCCAAGGCCCTCGGCGGCTACACCGACGCCCAGTTCCGCGCCGACATCAAGGCCAAGCAGGCGGCCGGCAAGAAGGTCGTCCTCTCCATCGGCGGCCAGAACGGCGCGATCACCGTCGGGGACGCCACGGCCGGCGCCAACTTCGCCAACAGCGCCTACGCGATCATCAAGGACTACGGCTTCGACGGCGTCGACGTCGACCTGGAGAACGGCGTCCAGGCCGGTCCGCTCGGCGACGCGCTGCACGCCCTGCAGGCCAAGGTCGGCTCCGGCTTCGTGCTGACCATGGCGCCCGAGACCATCGGGATGTACAGCACCGCCGGCGCCTACTTCCAACTGGCGCTGAAGACCAAGGACATCCTGACCGTCGTCAACACCCAGTTCTACAACTCGGGCGGAATGAACGGCTGCGACGGCAAGGTCTACAACCAGGGCACCGTCGACTTCATCACCTCGCAGGTCTGCACCCACATCCAGGGCGGTCTGCGGCCCGACCAGGTCGGCATCGGCGTGCCGGCCTCGGCCAAGGCGGCGGGAGGCGGTTACGTCTCGCCGACCGTGGTGAACAACGCGCTGGACTGCCTGGCCACCGGCACCAACTGCGGCAGCTTCGTCCCGCCGGCCAAGTGGCCCACCATCCGCGGCGCGATGACCTGGTCGACCAACTGGGACGCCAACAACGGCAACGCGTTCTCCAACGCGGTCGGCCCGTTCGTCCACAAGATGCCCTGAGGCCTCAACCCCCTTCGGCGCGCCGCTCCTTGAGGGTGGGGCCCGCGCGCCGACGGCGGGGCGCGTCGTACCGCCTCCGGCACGACGGGCCCCGTCCGCCGTTGCGCACGTCCGCCGCTGCGACTGCCCGCCGTTGCCTGCGTCCGCCGCTGCGACTGCCCGCCGTTGCGCCCGCCCGCTACCTCGCCAGCACCGCGGTGAGCGCCCCGAGCAGCAGGAACGGGCCCACCGGGACGTCGAGTCCGCGCACCGGGCGCCGGCGGAGCAGGGCGGCGGCGGCCCGCAGCACCGCCCACAGCCCGGCGAGCACCACCGCGGCGAACAGCCCGCCGAGCACCACCGACCAGCCGTACCAGCCCAGCAGTCCGCCCAGCGCGCCCCCGAGCGGGGAGTCCCCGGGCCCCAACGCCCGGGCCCAGACGGCAAGTTCGAGCACCGCCCCGACCGCCAGCGCGGCCAGCAGGCAGCGCAGCAGCACCCCGGGGCGCCCCTCGGCCAGCGCCGCCACCGCCAGCAGTGCGGCCACACCGGCGAGCAGCGAGAGGTTCAGCCGGTGCGGCAGCCGGCGCACCCGCCCGTCCACGAAGCCGAGCGCCACCCCGAGCGCGCCCGCCCAGCCCAGCGCCCCGGCGACCGACCCGTCCGCCGCGTACGCCACCCCGGCCGCGACCGCCGCCGCGACCGCCTCCACCGTCCCGGCGCCCGCGCCCAGCCGCCCCCGGCAGCCCGGACAGCGCCCGCTCGGCGGCAGCAGCCGCACCGCACGCCCGCACAACGGGCAGGCCCCGCACCAGGGTTCGCCCTCGGGCACGGCGAAGTAGGCGATCAGCCCGCGCAACGGCGGAGCCGCCAGGAGACCGACCAGCACCGCCGCGGCCACGACCGGTACCACCGGCACACCCCCTCCTCGATCCGACGCACCGGCCACATCCTCCCGCGCCCGGCCCGCCCGCCGGTGTGCCGTCCGTCTCGTTCCGCACACCATCGAGCCCGCATTCCTCGTGTACAGGAGCATTCCGGACATCCGGCCGCCGGTTTGAAAGGCAGCCGAATGCCCCCGCCTGCCGATCGAAGGGGGCTGCTCCGGGCGCTTTCACCCGCGCCGCAGGACACCCGACGCGGGGCCCGTCGTACCCCTAAAGTAGGCAGGCATGCAGGTCATCCAGTCCAGCAAGCTCGCCAACGTCTGCTACGACATCCGCGGCCCGGTGTTGGAGGAGGCGATGCGGCTGGAGGAACAGGGCCACCGCATCCTCAAGCTCAACACCGGCAACCCGGCCACCTTCGGCTTCGACGCGCCCCCGGAGATCCTCCAGGACATCCTGCGCAACCTCGCGAGCGCGCACGGGTACGGCGACTCCAAGGGCCTGCTCTCCGCCCGCCGCGCGGTGGTCATGCACTACGAGGACCGCGGGCTGCACGGCCTCTCCGTCGACGACGTCTTCCTCGGCAACGGCGTCTCCGAACTGATCCAGCTGGCGATGACCGCCCTGCTGGACGACGGCGACGAGGTGCTCGTCCCGGCCCCGGACTACCCGCTGTGGACCGCCTCGGTCTCGCTGGCCGGCGGCACCGCGGTGCACTACCGCTGCGACGAGCAGTCCGAGTGGTACCCGGACCTCGCCGACATCGAGGCCAAGGTCACCGACCGGACCAGGGCCATCGTGGTGATCAACCCGAACAACCCGACCGGCGCGGTCTACCCGCGCCCGGTACTGGAGGGCATCGTCGAGATCGCCCGCCGGCACAAGCTGGTGATCTACGCCGACGAGATCTACGACAAGATCCTCTACGACGACGCCGAGCACGTCCCGCTGGCCACCCTCGCCCCGGACCTCTTCTGCGTCACCTTCAACGGACTGTCCAAGGCGTACCGCGTCGCGGGCTTCCGCTCCGGCTGGATGGTGCTGTCCGGCGACCGGCAGCGGGCCCGCAGCTACATCGAGGGCCTGACCGTGCTCGCCTCGATGCGGCTGTGCGCCAACATGCCCGCCCAGCACGCGGTGGCCGCGGCGCTCGGCGGCCGGCAGTCGATCCGCGACCTGGTGCTGCCCGGCGGCCGGCTGCTCGCCTCCCGCGACGCCGCGTACGAGCTGCTGAACCAGATCCCGGGCGTCAGCTGCGTCAAGCCCAAGGGCGCGCTGTACGCGTTCCCGCGGCTGGACCCCAAGGTCCACAAGATCAAGGACGACGCGCAGATGGTCCTCGACCTGCTGCGCTCCCAGCGCATCCTGTTGGTCCAGGGCACCGGCTTCAACTGGCCCGAGCCGGACCACTTCCGGCTGGTCACCCTGCCGCGCGCCGAGGAGATCACCGACGCCGTGACCCGCATCGGCGAGTTCCTGGGGGCTACGCGCAGCCGTGACCCCTCCCCGGGGTGCAGCACGACGGCATTCCACGGGGTGAAGCACTACGGCCGGAGTCCCGGTCCGGACGATCTCCTTGGTCGGGGAAAGATCGTCCGGCGGAACTCCGGCCGTCCTGTCGCTCGGCGGGGCGCTCGGTTCGTGCCGCGCGACCGCCTCTCGCTCGCTGAGGCTCAGGCTCAGCCGAGGCGCGCGACCAGGCTCCGGTACTCGTCCCACAGCTCCTTCGGGGTGTGGTCCCCGAAGGTCTCCAGGTGGGCCGGCACGAGGGCGGCCTCCTGGCGCCAGATGTCGGCGTCCACGGTGAAGAGCAGGTCGAGGTCCTCCTGGGACAGCTTCAGGTCGCCGAGGTCGAAGCCGTCGACGGTCGGCAGCACGCCGATCGGGGTCTCGACGCCCTCGCCGGTGCCCTCCAGGCGCTCGACGATCCACTTGAGCACGCGGCTGTTCTCGCCGTAGCCGGGCCAGACGAACTTGCCCTCGGCGTTCTTGCGGAACCAGTTGACGTAGTAGATCTTCGGCAGCTTGGCGGCGTCCGCCTGGGCGCCGACCTTCAGCCAGTGGGCGAAGTAGTCGCCCATGTTGTAGCCGCAGAACGGCAGCATCGCGAACGGGTCGCGGCGCAGCTCGCCGACGGTGCCCTCGGCGGCGGCGGTCTTCTCGGAGGCGATGTTGGCGCCGAGGAAGACACCGTGCTGCCAGTCGAAGGACTCGGTCACCAGCGGGACGGCGGTGGCGCGGCGGCCGCCGAACAGGATCGCCGAGATCGGCACGCCCGCCGGGTCCTCCCACTCGGGGGCGATGGTCGGGCACTGCGCGGCCGGGACGGCGAAGCGGGCGTTCGGGTGGGCGGCGGGGGTGCCGGACTCGGGGGTCCAGTCGTTGCCGCGCCAGTCGGTCAGGTGCGCCGGGGGCTCCTCGGTGAGGCCCTCCCACCACACGTCGCCGTCGTCGGTGAGCGCGACGTTGGTGAAGACCGTGTTGCCCCAGAGGGTTTCGATGGCGTTGGCGTTGGTGTCCACGCCGGTGCCGGGCGCGACGCCGAAGAAGCCGGCCTCAGGGTTGATGGCGTACAGGCGGCCGTCGGCGCCGAAGCGCATCCAGGCGATGTCGTCGCCGATCGTCTCGACCTTCCAGCCCGGGACGGTCGGCTGGAGCATGGCCAGGTTGGTCTTGCCGCAGGCCGACGGGAAGGCGGCCGCGACGTACTTGGCCTCGCCGGACGGCGGGGTGAGCTTCAGGATGAGCATGTGCTCGGCCAGCCAGCCCTCGTCGCGGGCCATGGTCGAGGCGATGCGCAGCGCGTAGCACTTCTTGCCGAGCAGGGCGTTGCCGCCGTAGCCCGAGCCGAAGGACCAGATCTCCTTGGTCTCCGGGAAGTGCGAGATGTACTTGGTGCTGTTGCACGGCCACGGCACGTCCGCCTCGCCCTCGGCGAGCGGGGCGCCGACGGTGTGGACGGCCTTGACGAAGTCGCCGTCCTCGCCGAGCTGGTCGAGCACGGCCTGGCCCATGCGGGTCATCACGCGCATCGACACGGCAACGTAGGCGGAGTCGGTGATCTCGACGCCGTATGCGGCCAGCGGGGAGCCGACCGGGCCCATCGAGAAGGGCACGACGTACATCGTGCGGCCCTTCATCGCGCCGCGGAACAGGCCCTGCTCGCCCTGGAAGACCTCGCGCATCTCGGCGGGGGCCTTCCAGTTGTTGGTCGGGCCGGCGTCCTTCTCCTGCTCGGAGCAGATGTAGGTGCGGTCCTCCACGCGTGCCACGTCCGTCGGGTCCGAGGCGGCGTAGTAGGAGTTGGGGCGCTTCTCCTCGTTGAGCTTCTTGAAGGTGCCCTGATCCACCAGCAGGTCCGCGAGGCGCTGGTACTCCTCGTCGGAACCGTCGCACCACTCGATGCGGTCCGGCTGGGTGAGCTCGGCGATCTCGCTCACCCAAGCGAGCAGCTGCTTGTGGCGGGTGGGCGCGGATGCGCTGAGAGCAGAGATCTCGTACGACACGATCGCTCCGTTTCACACCATCTCGGCGAGGAGATGGCGTCGCGGGGGTCTGAGGGTGCTTGCAGCGTAGCCCCGGGCTCAAGCCCGGAACGCGGCGAAGCGTCGAAATTGACGCATCTTTTACGACAGTAAGTATGATTACTGGCGGGTAATAGGCCGCCGACATCCGGGCCGGAGTGCGCGGCGCCACACTTCAAATGCTCCAAAACGTCCAAGAGTGATGAGCACCACTTCCGTACGCACCGGTAACCTACGGACCCGTAGGTAGCCGGTAGCATGCTGCGCATGACTGCTGCTGCGCTCGCCGAGAGCCTCGCGGACGGCCCCGCCGAGAACGACGGCCCTGCCGAGAACAGGGAGAGCAAGCCGAAGTGGCGCGGCTGGCTGCACGCCGCGATGTTCCCCGCCACGGTGGCCGCCGGGATCGTGCTGATCTGCCTGGCCGACTCCACGCCCGCCAAGATCGCCTGCGCGATCTACTCGGTCAGCGCCTGGCTGCTGTTCGGGGTCAGCGCGGTGTACCACCGCTTCACCTGGGGCCCGCGCGGCGACGCCGTGCTGCGCCGGCTGGACCACGCGAACATCTTCCTGATCATCGCGGGCACCTACACGCCGTTCACGTTGCTGCTGCTCAAGGGCGCGAACCAGCAGCTGCTGCTCTGGGCGGTCTGGGGCGGCGCGCTCGCCGGGATAGCGTTCCGGGTCTTCTGGGTCGGCGCGCCGCGCTGGCTGTACACACCGGTGTACCTCGCCCTGGGCTGGGCCGCCGCGTTCTTCCTGCCGGACTTCCTGCGCACCGGCGGCGTCGCCGTCCTGGTGCTGATGATCGTCGGCGGAGTGCTCTACAGCATCGGCGGCGTGGTGTACGGGCTCAAGCGACCCAACCCCTCACCGCGCTGGTTCGGCTTCCACGAGGTATTCCACGCCTTCACCCTCGGGGCGTTCATCGTCCAGTACGTCGGCGTCTCACTGGTGGCGTACAGCACGGCCGGCTGAACCCGGCGCACCACGACGGGCGGTCGAACGGTCCACGAACCGGGCGGCCGCCCGTTCGGCCGTCCAGGGACGCTCGTACGGCGCCCGGACCTGCGGGCGGCGCGGGTACGGCGAGCGGTCGCCCGCGCCGGGCTCCGGCTGCGGGGCGGAGTCGGGGCGCGCCTGCCGGGCGTCCAGCGCCTCGCGGGCCCGGCGGCAGCGCTCGCAGTGCGCGGCGTCCGGGATGCCCCGGCGCGGACGGTGCCCGGACCGGGTCGGACGGCCGTGCTGCGCACGCCAGCGGCGGCCGACGTACACCATCAGCAGCACGGTCTGGACTCCGGCGACCACCAGGACCAGCGGGGCGCCATTGATCAGATAGGCCGCGACCACGGCCAGCGCGGAGGCCACCACCACCACCGCGCCCCACACCTGGGCCTTCGCCTTGCTGTCGTGCGTGTCGTCCGTGTCGGCCACTTCGGCTCCCCTTTCCCGGTGCCGGGCTCGTGGTCGGCTCCTGCCGCCCCACCCCTTCTCCGCTCTCGGCACGCGTCGGCCAGCACTGACCGATTGCCACATGGTATCTACCGACAGTCACTCCCCGCCGCCTCCGGGCGGCGAACGACAGATCAACGTTGCGTCAATTCCTCGTGCGCAAACAGCACTTCCAGGACACATCACGGAGCGTAACAACTCGGGAGCGGTCCAGCGTATTGACGGCATCCATCTTTTGATAGTTACTCTCATTTGAGAGAGACTTTCGCTGGAGCCCTCCTGGAGGCCAACCATGCCCATCACCGGCACCGCCACCCGAGCCGCCGACCGGCGCAGCTGGCTCGCCCTGGTCGCCGTCGCGCTGAGCGTCCTGGTGATCAGCTTCGACATGACGATCCTCAACGTCGCCCTGCCCACCCTGGCCGCGCAGTTACCGGCCGACACCGGCCAACAGCAGTGGATCGTCGACGCCTACACCGTGGTCTTCGCCGCCGCGATGCTCCCCGCCGGACTGTTCGGCGACCGTTTCGGCCGCCGCCACACCCTCACCGTCGGCCTCGCCCTGTTCGGCCTCGCGTCCGCCGTCGGCATGCTCACCGGCTCCCCCACCACCCTGATCGCCGCCCGCGCCGGAATGGGCCTGGCCGGCGCACTGGTGATGCCGATGTCCCTGGCGGTGATCCCCGGCCTCTTCCCGCCCGCCGAACAGCGCCGCGCCACCGCCGTCCTGGCCGCCGCGCTCTCCGTCGGCGCCCCACTCGGGCCACTGATCGGCGGCCTCCTGCTCCGGCACTTCTGGTGGGGTTCGATCTTCGCGATCAACATCCCGCTCACCGCGATCGGCATCGTCGCCTGCGTCCTGCTGCTGCCGGAGAGCCGCAACCCGGCCGTGCCCCGGATCGACCTGCTCGCCACCGCCCTCGCCGCCACCGGACTGAGCGCGCTCACCTACGGCATCATCGAAGGCGCCGACCGGGGCTGGACCGACCCGCTGGTGCTCGCCACCCTGGCCGGCTCGCTGCTCGCACTCACCGTCCTGGTGCTGCGCAGCCGACGAGAGCGCGATCCGATGCTCGACCTCGCCCTGCTCGCCGACCCGACCTTCCGCTGGGCCTCCGTCGCGGCGACGCTGATCTCCTTCGTCATGTTCGGCGCCTTCTTCGTCCTGCCGCCCTACTTCCAGAGCGTGCTCGGCGCCGACGCGCTCGGCAGCGGGCTGCGGCTGATGCCGATGATGCTCGGGCTGATCGTCGCCGCCAGGCTCACCGACCCGCTGGTCGGCCGACTCGGCGCCCGTACGGTGATCGCCCTCGGCCTCGCCCTGCTCGCCGCCGCCCTGCTGGTCGGCAGCCGTACCGGCGTCGGCGACGGCTACGGGCGGGCCGCGGTCTGGCTCACCGTGCTCGGCGGCGGCATGGGGCTGGCGCTGATCACCGCCCAGGCCTGCGCGCTGGCCACCCTGCCCCAGGCCCGGGCCGGGGTCGGCTCCGGACTGCTGCAGACCTTGCGGCAGGTCGGCGGCGCGCTCGGCATCGCCGCCTTCGGCAGCCTGCTGTCCGGCGCGTACCGCGGCGCGCTGGACACCGGCGGGCTGCCGGCCGGGGCCGCGCAGCGGGCCGGGGAGTCGGTGATCGCCGCCGACGCCGTCGCCCGGGCCGGAAGCGGGGACGCGGCCGGGGGCGGAGCCGGGGACGCGACCGCCCTCAGCGCCTCCGCGCACGCCGCGTACACGCACGGCATGGGGCTGGTCCTGCTGGTCGCCGGCCTGGTCGCGGTGGTCTCGGCGGTGCTGGTCGCGGCCCGGATGCCGGGCGATCCCCAAACCGCCACCGGGGATCGCGGATAATCGGACGCATGACTCCCCAGCAGCCGACCGCGGCCCTCCCGGACGCCTCGACCAACCCGGTCCAGGCGAAACTGGAGGCGCCGCTGTCGCTGCGCGAGCGCAAGAAGCTGAAGACCCGCCAGAGCATCCGCCGCGAGGCGTACCGGCTGTTCTCCGAGCAGGGCTACGAGAACACCACCGTGGAGCAGATCGCCGCCGCCGCCGAGGTCTCCCCCTCCACCTTCTTCCGCTACTTCGCGACCAAGGAGGACCTGGTCCTCTCCGACGAGTACGATCCGGCGATGGTCGCCGCCCTGCTGGAGCGGCCCGCCGACGAACCCTTCCTGACCTCCTGCCGGGAGGCCATGACCAGCCTGGTCCGCGAACTGCTCCAGCATGAGCGCGAGGAGCTGTTCACCCGGATGCGGCTGGTCACCGAGGTCCCCGCGCTGCGCGCCGGACTCCATCGCGCCGGCAACAACCCGCAGGAGCTGTTCCTCGCCGTGCTCACCCGGCGGGCCGGCGTCGAGGAGCCCACGTACGACATGCGGGTCACCTCCGCCGTCATCGCCGCGGCCACCGCCGAAGCCCTCCTGCAGTGGGCTGCCGCCGGGGGGCGGGAGTCCATCGCGGACCTGGTCGACCACACCTTCGGCCTGCTGGAGAGCGGCTTCGCCGGCGTCTGAGACTTGGGTCTGAGACCGGACTCTGAGACCGGCGTCTGAGCCCCAGGCCCCGACGGACAGGCAGCGGGGTCCGGCCGGCCGGACCCCGCTCCCCCTTCACCCGCGGCGGACGCCCGTCCTCCGCCGCAGGACGGCGCCCGCGCCCACCAGCGCGGTGGCCCCCAGGGCCGCGGCCGCCGTCACGGCCGGCAGCACCGATCCGCCGCCCGCCGCCGGTTCCGCTGCGGCCACCGGCTGCGCGGCGGCGTCCACCTGGGCGGCGTCCACCTGGTAGCCGCCGCCCTTGCCCGCCCGGTCGTACGCCGACCCGGGCAGCTTGTCCCCGTACCGCTGGTGCACCAACTGCTGGTACGCGGCCAGCGACACCCCGCCCGCGCCCACCGAACGCCGGGCCTCGTCGTCCAGCGGCAGCACCCGGCCGTCGCGCAGCACGTACCAGGCGTTGACCTGCGGCTCGCGGAAGGCGGTACCGCCGCCGCTGTCCGCCGCCTTCGCCGCGTAGTCGCTCTCGTCGCCGCCCGAGGCGATGTTGACCACCCGCCAGGCCTCGCCCTGCCGGACCGTCCAGACCGAGGCGGTCTGCCCGTCCGCCGCGACCACCTTGCTGGCGGTGAACTCGGCCTTCGCCACCGGAGCACCCGGCGTCCCGGCCACGAAGCCCGCGTCCAGCACGTACACCGGCACCGTGTCACCGGCCAGCCGCGGCGCCGACGCGCTCGCCGCCCGCGCCTCCTCGGCGGCACCGATGGTCAGCTGCTGGGTCGGTGGGACGCCCTTGCGGGCGAAGAAGTGGCCGACCTTGTCGAGGACGGCCGGATCCTGGACCGCGCTGCGAGCCTGGTCCAGTTCGGCGGCGGGCAGCGGGGCCGGGGCGGCGGCCGCCGGAGCCTGCGCGTCGGGCTGCGCGGCCGGAGCGTCGGCGTGCGCGGCCGGGGCGAGCACCAGCGCGAGGCCGGCGGTGAGCAGGGCGCCGGCGGCGGCCCGACGGAGACTACTGAGCTCGGTCATGGTCGCCCCTCACGCGCCGATCCGGTACAGGGAGTGGGTCCACGAGAACGTGTCGTTGTTCACGTAGTACCAGTAATCCGCCCAGTTGTAGCGGTAGTTGGACGGCCACGGGTCACCCCAGTAGACCCAGTTGTTGCCGGCGTCGTAGCCGTAGAGGACGTGCATGTGCCCGCCGCCGGAGCTCCACTGGATGCGGGTCTCCATCGGCCGGTTGGCGTCCACCTCGGTCTGAACGGTGGTGTAGCGCAGATAACCCGTGACGTAGGAGCCCGGGTTGATGCCGACCCAGCTCAGCCCGTTCTGCACGTCGGCCAGCGTGGCCTGGCTGTTGGGGCAGCTGGAGTTGGTCGAGCGGCCGAACGCCGCGTTGCAGAACTGGTTCTGGCTGTAGCTGTAGCCGAACCAGGTCGCGATGGTGTTCCCGCTCGCCGCCCAGCACCAGTTCGTCTGCTGTTGCTGCTGCATGGTGATGTTGAGCTTCTTGAAGGTGCCGGCCAGATCGGCCGTGCTCCCGGGAGCGGCGGCCTGGCGGACCTGGTGGGGGGCCCGGTCCTGCGTGGGGGTGGCAACCGCGGGCGCCGCCACCGCGGCGGTGAGCGCCGGGCCCAGCACGCCGAGGGCGAGCACCGAGACCGCACGGCGCAGCCGTATCCGTGGAACTTGCATGGGGGAATTGCCTCCTTGCACAAGTGCAGTGAGTGCTGTGTGGGGGTGCGGTCCGGATCGCGCCCCGAGCATCGCGCCTCACCCGAGACCGGTCAACGGGCTTGGCGGAAGCCCAGGTTCAGGTGTGAACGGTCGCGATCCGGTGTGAACGAGGCCCCGGAAACCCCCGCGCACCACGGCCCGGACGGTGACAAACCGCCACTCTGATGTGAATATTCACGGTCAAAAGCCGGTCAGCCCGCTTTCCCCTCCGAGGAGGCCGCCATCCAACGCAGCGACCACCCCGACCTCGCCGCCGCCCTGCGCACCGGCCCGTTCCACCTCGCCCTGCGCACCGCCATCAGCGCCCGCGGCCTCGCGCTGCACCGGATCCGCCGCCACCTCGCCCTGCGCGGCGTCAACGTCGGTCTCACCAGCCTCAGTTACTGGCAGCAGGGCCGCCGCCGCCCCGAACGCCCCGAATCCCTGCGCGCCGTCGCCGCCCTCGAAGACGTCCTCGACCTGCCCGAGCACTCCCTCACCCGGCTGCTCGGCCCCCGCCGCGCCGCCGACACCACCCCGGCCGGCCCGCCCGTACGCCCCTACCGCGACCTCATCTCACCGGCCACCGCCGTCGACGACCTGCTCACCGCCCTCGCCGGCCCACGGGACACCGGCCTGCACACCGTCACCCACATCGAACGCATCCGCATCGGCCCCGACCGCCAACTCACCCGCCGCGACTCCCAACACGCCCTGCGCGCCCACCGCGACGGCATCGACCGCTACCTCGCCCTCTACCAGGGCGACCCGGGCAGCGACATCACCACGGTCGGCGTCCGCGCCGAGGAGAACTGCCGCCCCGGCCGCATCCGCCGCGACCAGGCTCACCACCTGCTCGCCGCCGAACTCCTCCTCGACCGCCGCCTCCGCGCCGGCGACACCCACCTGCTCGGCTACGGCTTCGACGACGCCCCCTCCCCCGACCCCAGCTGCGAGTACGTCCGCGGGTTCCACTCCGGCGCCGGCCAGTACGTCCTCCAGGTCACCTTCCACCCCGCCGCCCTCCCCGTCCGCTGCCACCGCTTCGCCCTCCACTCACCGGGCGAAGAACCGTACGAAACCGAGGAGTTGACCCTGGACGGCCACCACTGCGTCCACCTGGTCGCCACAGCGCTGCAGCCGTGCATCCTGGGGATCCGGTGGGACTGGGAGTGAGGGGGTCAGTGCGACCAGTACGGATCGGTCACCGGGTCGGTGATCACGTAGCCCCTGGCGTCGCGCGGTGTCCTGGCGAGCGGGGACACGGGCTCGTACTCGTGGGCCGGCTGGTACAGCACATTGGAGACTTCTGCCCTGATGTTCACCAGGTAGGTCGAATCCTGCTGCGCTTTCGCGTAGAGCGTCAGGAGCGTCTCCCCGCCCACGTGCCCGATCCCGTCCAGGGCCTGGATCTCACCGGCGGGGTCCGAGCGATCGACAACTCGGCTCCCCAAGGCCTTCCAGGTTTCGGTCACCTGATCCATCAGATGCGGCAGCTTCGCCCGCGACACCACGGTCCGCGCGGTGACGATCTCGGTGACGTCCGATCGCATGCTCGGCTCGCCGTCCCAGAGATCGTGCTTCCTCATCACCTCGAAGTCGGCCCCCGCATAGGCGAGTGAAGGTGAGATCCCGTCCATGGTGGCGCGCAGGACTCGGTCGATCCGGCTCTTCGCCTCGCTCGTGCCCAGTCGGCCCGGTCTGTCGGCCAGTGCCAACGGCCCGTATCCGTTGGAGAACAACACCGCACCGACAGACACCAGGACGACGAACGACAGCACGATCGAACCGATCACCTTCCAGCGGGCCGTCATCGGCCCTCCGTCACGTGGACGTCGTCGGGCCTGCCCGAGATGATGGCGGCGATGTTGCCCAGCGAGGGGCCGCCGGTCTCCGGAGCCAGGTACTTGGTGTGCATCCCGAAGTCCACCCAGCTCCCCGACTTGCTCCAGCCGTCGACGGTGAAGCGCTTCGCCCCGAAGGAGTCGCTTGCCGGATCCCTCCCGTACCAGAGGTCGTGCGGGTCGGCTCCGATCAGTCCGCCGAAGGGCCAGGGCGCCAACTGGGTCTTCGGCGAGGGGAGCTGGGTGACCGGGTCGTTGGCGGCCGCGCCCGCCCACACATGGCCGGCGGGCATGCCCAGGTCCGCGGCGTGCTTCACGCCCACACCGGGACTGCCGATGATCACCACGTCGTCCGGCAGCGTGTAGTTCCCCTGGTGGGCGGCCATCTTCGTGGCCTGTCCGACGAGGAGCGAGCCGTAACTGTGCCCGATCGAGGTGATGTGCGGGCACTGGCCGCTCGTGTTGGCCGCCCGGAGCCCGGTGACGAACCTCGCGTAGTCGGGTGCTCCCTTGAGCGCCCGCTCGGGCGTCGTCGCCGTGACGTCGATGTCCGGCGGGTCGTAACCGAGCCAGATGATGGACGCCACCGATCCGCCGGGTTTGACCTTCTTGTTGGCCTCGCGCCAGACGTTCAACGCGTTCTCCGCCTCGTTGGTCCCGGGCGTGGTTCCCGGCTTCGCCATACCGAGCGAGTCGGGGGTCGTGGTGATTCCGGGCACGTAGGACGAAATGTCGGTGGCGGTGTCAGGGTTGCCGAAGGACAGGATCGCGCGGCCCTGGCCTTCGGCGCCGATGCCGATCAGGTAGGTGTGCGGACGGCCGTCCGTCGCCTCGGAGTCCTGCTTCAGACGTTCCCGAATGGGTTCGAGCTTCTTGTACTCCGCCTCCTCATCCTTCGTGCGAGGACGCCCCAGGTTGTCGAGGTCGTGGATCCGCTTCTCCAGGTACGCCCGGTTGACCTGGTCCCGCACCTCCGCCGGGATGCCGTCCAGGTTCCCGACCTTCTCCGGGTGGTGGTCGATGAACCACTGCCGGCCCGCCGGGTCGAGGCCGTTCCACCAGCGGTTGACCTCCGTCGGCGGCGCCCCCGCCGCCGGCATGTCCCTCAGGTACGGCGAGTTCGGCCCGTTCGCCGCCTTCTGGTCGGCCTCGGCGACCGCGAGGGTCAGGCCCGACTTTCCGGTGGCGTGCTGGGCGAAGCCCCTGAGCAGCGCGGCCAGTGCCTGGTCGGCCGTCCCCGCCTCGGTGAGGGCGGCGCCGATCCGCGTGGCGATGTCCTCGGCCGCCGTCTTCTGCTTCGCCTCCCAGCTCGCGTCCACCGGGCCGGTCGGCGCGGGCCAGCTCACCGCGCCGGTGTCGCTGACGGTCAGGCCCTTCGCCGCTGCGTCGGTGAGGGCCTGCCGGAGCTTCGACTGGGCGAGGCCGAAGAGGTCGGCGTAGTCCCGCAGGGTCTGGCCGACGGTGGCCAGTTCGATGTCGGCGGCGTGCAGTTGGGTGGTCGTCGCGTCCAGCGAGGGAATGGCGGCATCGGCGGCCGGTCCGCTCCAACCGGAGGCGTGGACCCGGTCGGTGGTTCCGCTCTTCCAGTCGGCGGTGTGCTGCGCGTACGCCTTGTGCAGCGCGTCGTAGGCGTCGCCCGCCGCGTGCAGGTCCTCCGGTTTGGCGTTCTTCAGGCTCGCCAGGGCGAGACGGTTCCCTGCTAACTTCTGATCCGGATCAGCCATGAGTGCTCCCCCCAGTACTCACCGCTACCATAGCCCACGACTGCCACAGCGACTCCGGGGGGACACCATGGCGGACGGCAACGGATTCACCGTCAAACCGGGCGAGTTGACGGCCGCCGGGAACAACGCGCTGACGGTGGCCGGGAAAGTCCCGGACGAGACCGCCAAGTTGGCGGAGCCCAGCGACAAGGCCGCCGGGAGCCTGGCGGGTTGGCAGAGCGGGGTGGCGCTGCAGGGGTGCAGCACCGCCTGGAAGACGCTGCTGGACGGGCTCTCCGGCGACATGAAGACTGCCGGCGGCAACCTGATCACCTGCGCCCAGACCTACGTGAACGCCGACCACCTGCCTGGGGCGCCCACCGCGACGGGCGTCAGCGACCCGTTCCGGACGAAGGTGATCGGCGTCCATCCCACCAAGGACGCGTAAGTCCCCTACCGCGCCCGGAAGTCCACGATCAGGCAGTCCTCCACCGGCAGGTACCCGATCTGCTGGTAGATCGAGTTGCTGGTCGGGTTGGAGAGGTCGGTGTACAGCAGCACCTCCTCTGCTCCCTGGGTGAGGACGTAGGCGGAGGCGGCGGCCGTGACGGCGCTGCCGTAGCCGCGACCCCGGCGGTCGGTGGGCGTGTAGACCAGGCCGATGCGGGACATCCCGGCGAGCACCGGGGTGCTGGCGGCGAGGGCGACCGGGCGGCCCTCGTCCTCCCACAGGTGGAGTCCGCCGGCGGCGATCCGCTCGTCCACCGCCCTTGGCACGTTCGGCAGTTCGACCTTCGCCTCGGCGCCGAACTCCCGGTACCAGCGGATCGCCAGGTCACGGTCGGCCGGTCCGGCCAGTCGGTGACGGCCCGCGGGCGGCCGCGGCGGGTCGGTCAACTCGCCGAGTCGGTACAGCCGTTCGTCGACCCGCACGGACTGCTCGGTGCCGGTGGCGGCCGTCCAGGCCGCGGCGAAGGCGCGGACCGTGTCCGCCGCGGCGCCGACCCCGGTCACAGTGGTGAACCCGGGCCCGGCGGCGGCCAGTTCGACCGCCAGCTCGGCCGCCGCGTCCTCCGGCATGAAGGAGAGCCGGGGGTCGAACGGGGGCGTCTGCAGGAAGGCGCCGCCGACCGGACCACCGTCCCGGAAATCGTCGAGGGAGGTGCTGAAAGTCCAGGTCATGGCCCATGTTCGCCCCGGCCGGCCCACACCCGCCAACGATTGTTCGCACCCCTTCCGGCTCCCCGCTCCCGCTCCCCGGTCGCTCGGCCCCCCGCTACTCGACCGCCACGCCCAGCCGCTCCGCCAACGCCGCCGCGTCGGTGGTCGGCGCGTCGCAGGCGAAGTGCCGGCACACGTACGCCGCCGGCGCCCCGCCGACCAGCGGCCGGTCCGCCAGCAGCGGCACCTCGGCGTCCGTCCCGGAGCCCGGCTCGCCCACCGCGATGACCGCCCCCGGCGCCGTCCCGAGCAGCGCGGCCCGCCGCAGCGCCGCGGTGGCCGGGTCGTCGGCCGGGCCGACCACGGCGACCTCGCGCGGCCCGTCGAGCAGCGCCTCGGCGACGGCGAGGCCCCAGCCGATGAACCGCGGCGCCCGCCCGGCGAGCGCGCCGACCACGCCGAGGGCCCGTTCGGCGGCCGTCCGGTGCCGGTCGGAGCCGGTGTACGCGGCGTACGTGAGCAGCGCGCCGGCGGCGGCCGTCCAACCGGACGGGGTGGCGTTGTCGGTCGGGTCCTGCGGGCGGCGGATCAGTTTCTCGGCGTCGTCGGCGGTGTCGTAGAGCGCGCCGGAGGCCTCGTCGGTGAAGTGCTTGAGGACGGTGTCGAGCAGGCCGCCGGCGAGCTGCAGCCACTCCGCGGCGCCGGTGACGGCGTACAGCGCGAGGAAGCCCTCAGCGGTGTCCGCGTAGTCCTCCAGGACGCCCGCGTTGGCACCGGCCCGGCCGTCCCGGGAGGTGCGCAGCAGCCGGCCGTCGGGGGTGAGGTGGACGGCGAGCAGCAGGTCGGCGGCGCGCTCGGCGGCCTCGACCAGGTCGGGGCGCTCCAGCAGGGCGCCGGTCTCGGCGAGCGCGGCGATGGCGAGGCCGTTCCAGGCGGCGACGACCTTGTCGTCCCGCGCGGGCGCGGGCCGGGCCGCCCGGGCGTCGAGCATCCGGGCCCGGATCGCCTCGTACTCCGCGAATGCCTCTGCGAAGGCTCCGGTGGACTCTCCCGGCTCGGCCAGGAGTTGGAGGACGGAGGTGCCGTGCTCGAACGTCCCGTCCGCCGTCACCGAGAACAGTCGGGCGGCGGTGGCCGCGTCGGCGGGGCCGAGCAGGTCGACCAACTGCCCGGGCTCCCAGACGTAGTACGCCCCCTCGACGGAGGTTCCGGTCTCCTCGTCCAGGCTGTCGGCGTCCAGCGCGGAGGCGAACGCGCCTTCGGGGGTGCGGAGTTCGCGCAGCAGGAAGTCCGCCGTCGACAGCGCGACCCGCCGCGCGAGCTGATCGCCGGTGGCCCGCCACAGGTGCAGGTAGGCGCGCAGCAGCAGGGCGTTGTCGTACAGCATCTTCTCGAAGTGCGGCACGACCCAGCCGGCGTCCACCGAGTACCGGGCGAAGCCGCCGCCGAGCTGGTCGTGGATGCCGCCGCGGGCCATCGCCTCGCCGGTGCGGACGGCCATCTCCAGCGCCGCCTGCGAGCCGGTGCGCGCGTGGTGGCGCAGCAGGAACTCGATCACCATGGCCGGCGGGAACTTGGGCGCGCCGCCGAAGCCGCCGCGGGCCTGGTCGAACTCCCGGGTGAGCGTCACCAGCGCCTGGTGCAGGTCGGCCTCGCCGGGCGGGTTGTGGGCGCCGGCGGAGTAGACCGCGGCCCGTTCGGCGAGGTCGGCGCGGATCCGCCCGGCGACCTCCGCGACCTCCTGCCGTCGGTCCCGCCACGCCGCGTCCACGCCCTCCAGCACCTGGCGGAAGGACGGCATGCCGTGCCGGGGCGCCGGCGGGAAGTAAGTCCCGAAGTAGAACGGCTCCTTGTCGGGCGTGAGGAACACCGTCATCGGCCATCCGCCCTGCCCGGTGGCGGCCTGCACGGCCTCCATGTACACGGCGTCGACGTCCGGCCGCTCCTCCCGGTCGACCTTCACCGCGACGAACCGCTCGTTCAGGTATCCGGCGAGCCCGGCGTCCTCGAAGCTCTCGTGCGCCATCACGTGGCACCAGTGAATTAGCAGAAGCATAAGTGGCAGGACGCATAGCCCACACTCAAGAGAATGGGCACGTCCCGCCGCTTGGCTTCATTGATCGCCTCCTCTCCCCATGGCCACCAATCCACCGGATTGGAGGCGTGCTGGAGCAGGTATGGCGACGTCGCGTCAGCGAGTCGGTTCATGTCGCTATCGTCCCACGACCGGAAGCATCCACCTATGCCATCCGCGCGGTAGCTCCGAGCGTCTGAAAGCCGCGAGCTCGGCCGCCCTCGCGGCCGAATGTCCGCAGCGACTCACGACGTCAGGCACGCCCGCACAGTGGCAGTCCTCGTCGCGGACCAGAAGTCGCCTGCTACCCGGCGAGCGTGGGGCGCCCGGGGGTGCGGCGGCGGTCAGCAGAGCTCCGGTCGTCACGACCGGCGGCAGCGCGGGTACCGGCGGTGCGGGCCGGGCGGCCGTAGCGGCTCCGGCCGGCGGAGGGGTTGCGCCGTGGCCGTTCGACGACGGGGTCGGCGATCACAGTGGGGATGCCGGTGGGGGTGCGGGCGCCGGTGATGCGAGCCAGCTCCTCGCCGCCCGCACTGACCTTGGTGGTCACGGGGGTGATGGCCGCCTTGGCCATCAGGCGGGCCATCTCGCGGCGCTGGGCGGGCAGCACCAGGGTCACGACGGTCCCGGACTCGCCGGCGCGGGCGGTCCGGCCGCCCCGGTGGAGGTAGTCCTTGTGGTCGCTCGGCGGGTCCAGGTTGACGACGAGGTCCAGCCCGTCGACGTGGATTCCGCGGGCGGCGACGTTGGTCGCGATCAGCGCCGTCACCTCGCCGGAGCGAAACTGCTCCAGGGTGCGGGTGCGCTGGGGCTGGGACTTGCCGCCGTGCAGGGCCGCGGCCTTCACGCCGTTCGTGAGCAGGTACTCCACCAGGCGGTCCGCACCGTGCTTGGTGTCGATGAACATGATCACCCCGCCCTCGCGGGAGGCGATGTGGGCGATCGTGGCGTCCTTGTCGAAGGACTGCACCCCCAGCACGTGGTGCTCCATCGTGCTGACAGCCGCGGTCGACGGGTCCACCGAGTGCGTGACCGGGTCATCGAGGAACCGCCGCACCAGCCGGTCCACGTTGCGGTCCAGGGTCGCGGAGAACAGCATCGTCTGACCGTCTTCGGCGACCTGCTCAAGAAGCTCGGTGACCTGGGGAAGGAAGCCCATGTCGGCCATCTGGTCGGCCTCGTCCAGCACCGTGACTCCGACCTGGTGCAGTTCGCAGTCGCCTCGCTGGATCAGGTCCTTCAACCGCCCCGGGGTGGCCACAACGACCTCCGCCCCGCGGTTCAGCATCCGTGCCTGCCCGCCGATCGACATCCCGCCCACCACACTCGCCATCCGCAGCCGGAGAGCACGGGCAAAGGGAGTGAGCGCCTCGGTGACCTGCTGCGCCAACTCACGGGTCGGCACCAGCACCAACGCCAGCGGGCGGCGCGGCTCGGCCTTGCGCCCGGCGGTGCGGGCCAGCACCGCGAGCCCGAACGCGAGGGTCTTGCCCGAACCGGTCTGCCCGCGCCCCAGCACGTCGCGGCCTGCGAGCGAGTTCGGCAGCGTCGCCGCCTGGATCGGGAAGGGCACGGTGACGCCCTGGCGGACCAGGACCGACAGCAGCGCGTCGGGCAGGTCCAACCCCTCGAAGGACGTGACGGCCGGCAGCGCCGGGGAGGTGCTCGCCGGCATCGTGAACTCATCCCGACCGGTGGACCCTTGACGGTCGTTCATGCCAGAGGAGCGGCGGTGGGCGTTCTGATACGGGGAACGGCTGGAGCGGTTCATGCGGGAGACCTTCCTCGGAGCGGCGCGTCACGAGGAGGACTCGGCCGACGCAGGGCGACGGCGGAAGACCGCGAGGGAACGGGCCGGGAGATGCGATGGGTGGAGCGTGGACGGGAGAACCGTGCGGCACATCACCCACCGCGTGGGGTTCGCCGCGCAAGGCGGTAGCGGAGAACCACGGAATGCGCGGCGTCACGTGGTCAGGACGCGGCGCCAGGAGCGGCGCCGTGCGTCTCGCGTGAGTGGTCGGCGGTGACGGAACCGACAGGTTCCGGACGGCCGGGTGCGTTGTCGTGCGACGTGTGTTGTCGTGCGATGCCGAAGGGCCCGCACTGGCATGTAAGCAGTGCGGGCCCCTCGCTGCCAGGCGGGTGCCGTGGCGGTACTACAGCGGGCGAATGTTCTCGGCCTGCGGGCCCTTCTGGCCCTGCGTGACGTCGAACTCGACCTTCTGGCCCTCGAGCAGCTCACGGAAGCCGTTGGCCTGGATGTTCGAGAAGTGGGCGAAGACGTCGGGGCCGCCACCCTCCTGCTCGATGAAGCCGAAGCCCTTCTCCGAGTTGAACCACTTCACAGTGCCATTAGCCATAAAAAATCTCCTTCAAGGGGCAGTCCGAAGCGCGCGGACCGCGGACTTCGAGTACGCCGCATGGAGAACCCGCCCGGGGAAGAGCCGGGGGAACAAAAATGCGCCCGCAACACAGGCAGGCGCACACAAAGTTCATGGGAACCACTACTGCAACTGGTACGACTCTAGCAGGCCGGGGCCCGAAACGGGGGGATATTTCACCTCCGGTCCTGCGGGAGCCCGACCTCCGAGGGTATCCATTTCGAGTTTTCCGGCGCACACTGGCCGGAATGACAAATTACGCAGCACCTCGCCGCCCCTTGCCCACCAGCCCCTTCAAGCGCCAGGCGGAGGCAGCGCCGCGCAAGCACTTCGCCGTCGGCGACCGTGTCACCCACGACGGGTTCGGCCTCGGCCGGGTCATCGGTGTCGAGGGCGGTAGCGACATCGCCGTCCTCGTCGACTTCGGATCGCGGCAGGAACGCCTCACGCAGCCGTACACCGCGATGCACAGGCTCTGACCCCGGCCGTGCCGGCACCGGATTGCCGCAGGACCCGTGCGCCTTGGCGCTTCGGCGCCGGGACCCGATCTTCGCGCTCCTGAAGAGGTCGCGTGGGCGCGGCGCTACCTGGGGTGGTCGCGCCGGAGTTCGGCGTTGATGCGCAGGGCCTCTTCGAGCTGGTCTTCGAGGATGATGATGCGGCACGCCGCGTCGAGGGGGGTGCCCTGGTCGACGATCTCGCGGGCGCGGGCGGCGATGCGCAACTGGTAGCGGGAGTAGCGGCGGTGACCGCCGGCGGAGCGCTGCGGGGCGATGAGTTTGGCCTCGTCGAGGCTGCGGAGGAAGCCCGGCGTGGTGCCCAGGATCTCTGCGGCCCGGCCCATGGTGTAGGCGGGGTAGTCGTCGTCGTCGAACTTGCTCTCTGCGCTCACTGGGTCCTTTTTCGGGTCTGTGGCGTGGGTGGCCTGTTCCACCGGCACCTTCCTTCCTGGGAAACGGGTCGAGGGCCCCGGCGCGCTGTGCGCCGGGGCCCAGGGGTGTAGGGCTTCACTTCACCATCTACTGCACTACTGCTGCCGACCGTCGGGTCGGCCCGTAGTGTCCGCACCGCCCAGGGGATGGACGGGATGCGGGGATCGCGTATGCGTGACCGAGAACCACCTCTTCCATGACGTTCCATGACGATGGGTACTGCGGTGACCGCCCGGCAGTGAATGTGCGCCGGGGCGGGCGATCCGGCTGGGTGAACCCTTCCCTTCTCCTCTGTTGTACATCGTGCGAACTGCTGGGTACTGCGAACTGCTGGCGGCACCCGTCCTGCTGATACTGCGCGGTGCGAACCTCCGGTACTGCTGGAGGCCCGGCTCCCCGGGTGCTGCCGGTACTGCGTTCCTGCACGTGCGCGACCGCCACCGCCTCGGACCCCACGCACAACCGGGCCCGACGCGCCTGGCAGGTCACCCGCCCCCGCCGGACCCCTGCCATGACCGGGCCCCGCGGACTGACGACCTGCACGCCTCATGCATCACTGCTGTACCACCCGGGCAGTTCGTGTCTGCCCGTCCTGCTGTCCTGCTCTTCCAACACCAGGAACACTACACAGAGCACCGAGCAATGTCTACTCTCGCCGGAGCAGGTTTTCGCGCGGAGGCGGAGCACTAACGGTCGGAGCAGTCCAGGCCGGCAGCCTGCGGATGCTGCGAGAGGGCATCACGCAGGGCATGAGGTCGACGACGATGGCCTGTTCGGCCAGGCGCGCCAGCAGCCGGCTCAGGACCCTGTCGTCTCCGTCGCCGACGGCCGGCGGGGCGCACGTCGGCGGCGGCCGCACCGGGCCGCCAGATATCTCTCTCGGCCGCATCACATTTTCCCGCGCCCGATCACCGCTACGGGATCGGCACGGCCCGCCGGTGTCGGCGCGCGACGAGCCACAGCCGGAGTCCGTTCGGGGGCGGTCGTGCGCGTGTGCTGCGGCTGGAACTATCCTCTGGGGGCATGTCGAACCCTGATGCGCTGCTCGTCGAGATCGCCGCGATGGTGGAGTCCGAGCACAGCAACCAGATGCCCCTGACCGTGGTCGTTCCGGGCGCGGTCATCACCGGGCGCCTGGCGCCGGAGAGCCTGTGGCACGAGCGGGTCGCCGAAGTCCTGTCGGCCTCGGACCACTTGAAGCCGTTCGCCGCACTGTTCTCGAACCCCGCAGGCCGCGGCACCGGCGATATCGGTGATGGCACCTCACACCCAGCTCGGCCGACGCACCTGCACCTGCACGTCGCCCGAATCCTGCAAGGCAGCTACGGGCTGCCGCACACCGGAGGCATGTACCGCATCTCCATCGCCGACATCAGCAGCTGGACCGTGGGGGACCTCAGCTACACCGACCAATGACGCGCCCTCCCGGGATCGTCGGCGCCCGGGCCTGATCGTCGCCGCCTGCGCCGAGTGGGGGCACAGCACGCGGAGTGCCCCCGTCCTCGCGCACCGGCACGAGGCGGGGGCCGGGGACTCACTCCTTCGGAGCCTCCGGCTCCTCCACGAAGTCGACCTTCTTGAACTGCCGGTTCATCGACTTGGCCAGGAACCAGGTCGCCACGCCGAGGGCGGCGAAGACGACGAAGCCGAGGAGACCGGGGGTGACCTTGGCGTCGTCGACGGCGAGGTCGGCGGCGAGGCTGATGAGGTTCACGGGGGCGCTCATATCTCTATGGTGGCCCGGCTCACGGGGAGCCGGGCCATCGGGGGGTGGTTCAGTCGCGCGTGTCGGCGGCCTCGGCCGCCACGGTGGGGGTGCGCAGGCCGGCGAACAGGTCGTCCTCCGGCAGGTCCACGTCGACCAGGGTACGGGCGAGCTCGTAGTCCTCGGTGGGCCACACCTCGCGCTGGACCTCCAGCGGGACGCGGAACCACGGGCCGTCCGGGTCGATCTGGGTGGCGTGGGCGATCAGCGCGCGGTCGCGGGTCTCGAACCAGTCGTCGCAGCGGACCCGAGTGGTGATCTCCCGCTCCTTGCGGCCGCTCTTCTCCCAGCCCTCGATCCACTCGCCGTACGGCGACTCGTGGCCGTGCTCGGTGAGGTACTGGTGCAGGGCGCGGATGCGGCCCATCGGGAAGCCGTGGTTGTAGTAGACCTTGAGCGGCTGCCAGGGCTCGCCGGCCTCGGGGTAGGCGTCCGGGTCGCCCGCGGCGTCGAAGGCCAGCATGGTGATCTTGTGGGTCATGATGTGGTCCGGGTGCGGGTAGCCGCCGTTCTCGTCGTAGGTCGTGATGACCTGCGGCTTGAACTCGCGGATCAGCCGGACCAGCGGCTCGGCCGCCTCCTTCACGTCCTGCAGGGCGAAGCAGCCCTCCGGCAGCGGGGGCAGCGGGTCACCCTCGGGCAGCCCGGAGTCCACGAAGCCCAGCCAGGCCTGCTTGACGCCGAGGATGGCGCGCGCCTCGTCCATCTCCTTGCGCCGGACCTCGTGGATGTTCTCCTCGATGTACGGGTCCCCCTGGAGCTTGGGGTTGAGGACCGACCCGCGCTCGCCCCCCGTGCAGGTGGCCACCAGCACGTCCACACCCTGTTCGACGTACATGGCCATGGTGGCCGCGCCCTTGCTGGACTCGTCGTCCGGGTGGGCGTGCACCGCCATCAGTCGCAACTGCTCAGTCAACGCCTTGCGTTCCTTCCACATCCTCGGGCGTTCCGCGAAGTCCGGGTCGCCCACCACCGTACGAACCGCTCACTTCGGGGCCGCGTCGCCGCGGGGCCGACCCGCGCGAACCGCCGACCGGACCGGGCCCTGCCCCCGCCGGACCGGCCGCGGGCGTGCCCCTCCTATAGTGACGGACTGGAGGAGCGTCGCATTCCCCCGCACCACCCGCGCGGCCCCTCCCCAGGAGAGGACAGAGTCCGATGACTGCAGAGACCACCGCCACCCCGCTTCCCGAGGGGCGCTACGGCCGCGGCGGCGACCGCGACTCGGACCGCCGCCTGAAGGTGGTCGGCGCGGTCTGCGGCGTGCTGGGCCTGGGCCTGATCGCCTGGCTGGGCACCTCGTACCTGCTGCGCGAGACGAAGATCAACGGCTCGGTGCCGACCTTCCAGGTGCTCTCCGACTCCGAGGTCCAGCTGCACCTCACCGTGCGCAAGGGGGACGGGCAGGCGGGCACCTGTACGGTCCGTTCGCAGGGCGACGACCACGCGGTGGTCGGGGTGGCCGACTTCCCCGTCCCGGCGGCGGGCGACAGCTACGACGCCGTGGTCACCCTGCGCACCACGGCCCGCGGTACCACCGCCGAACTGCTGGGCTGCACGCCCGCGAAGTAGGGCGCATATTCGATCCGGGAGCGGGCATCCGTAGGAGGTCCCCGCACCGTCCTGTACGCGTCCCGTACGCGTTCTGTACACCGGGGCGTGACGCCGCCGTCAATGGCGCGCCAACGCCCCTCCCGCTTGTCGGCAGGACTTGTTAGTCTCGTGGTTTCGCCCCTTCCGCACCGGATGGTACGGGAGCGGGCGTTGCTTTGTAGTTGAGACCGATATCACCACCCACCGACCCTGCTGACGACTCACACCCTCAGCACAGCCCCAGCACCTACGAGGAGCACCCGTGACCCAGACCAGTGAGAACGTGACCTGGCTCACTCAGGCCGGCTACGACCAGCTCAAGGCCGAGCTGGATCACCTGACCGGGCCCTGGCGCATCGAGATCGCCCAGAAGATCGAGGCGGCGCGCGAGGAGGGCGACCTCAAGGAGAACGCCGGTTACCACGCGGCGAAGGAGGAGCAGGGCAAGTACGAGCTGCGCATCCGCCAGCTGACCCAGCTGCTGGAGCGCGCCAAGGTCGGCGAGGCCCCGGCCGACTCGGGCATGGTGGCCCCGGGCATGGTCGTCACGGTCGCCTTCGACGGCGACGAGGACGACCTGATGGAGTTCCTGCTGGCCTCCCGCGAGGTCGCGGGCGCCGACGACCTGGACGTCTACTCGCCGCAGTCGCCGCTGGGTCGCGCGATCGACGGCAAGCGGATCGGCGACGAGGCCACCTACGACCTGCCGAACGGCAAGCCGGCCATGGTGAAGATCGTCAAGGTCGTGCCGCACGCCGGCTGAGCCGGCCCCGCACGGTCGAGGGCGGCCGCGGAGTCAGTGACTCCGCGGCCGCCCTCCCGCGTAGGCGGCGGTACCGCCTCAGGCCGTGGACGAGCGGTACTTGCGCACCGACAGCCACGAGAACACCGCCGTGATGACCACGGACCAGAGCACCGACACCAGCGCCGCGTGCTGCATCGGCCAGGCCGGGTCCACCGGCCCGACCTGGTTGCCGAACAGCACCCGGCAGGCCTGCACGGTGGCACTGAACGGGTTCCAGTACGCGACCTGCTGCAGCCAGCCCGGCATCGAGCTGACCGGCACGAAGGCGTTGGACACGAAGGTCAGCGGGAACAGCCAGATCAGCCCGGCCGAGGTGGCCGCCTCGGGGCTGCGCACCGACAGCCCGATCAGCGCTCCGATCCAGGAGAAGGCGTAGCCGAGCAGGAGCAGCAGGCCGAACGCGCCGAGCGCCTTGAGCAGCCCCTCGTGGATCCGCCAGCCGACCAGCAGCGCGACCAGCGCCAGCACGACCAGGGTGAACGCGGTCTGGCACAGGTCGGCGAGGGTGCGGCCGACCAGCACCGCCGAGCGGGCCATCGGCAGCGAGCGGAAGCGGTCCACCAGGCCCTTGGTCATGTCCTCCGCGATGCCGGCCGAGGCGCCGGCGACGGCGAAGGTGACGGTCTGGGCGAAGATGCCGGCCATCAGGAACTGGATGTACGTGTGGGAGCTGGAGTTCGCCCCGGGGATCCGGATCGCCCCGCCCATGACGTACGAGAACAGCAGCACGAACATGACCGGCTGCATGAGCCCGAAGACCACGATCTCGGGGATCCGGGACATCCGGCGCAGGTTGCGCTTGGCGACCACCCAGGAGTCGTGCAGGGTCGCGGACAGGCCCCGGCGGGGCGTCGGCATCGCGGCGCCGATGGCGTGCTCGGTGGCGGTGCTCATCTCAGCGCTCCGTTCCGGCCGTGACGGCCTGCTGCTCGGGGCCCTGTCCGCCGCCGCTGTCGTCCGCGTCGCCGCCGCCCGGCTTTCCGCGGCCCCGGCCGCCCCGGCCGCGGTCCTTGGCGCCGGTGCCGCCCTCCTCCTCGGCCGCCTCGGCGACGTGGCCGGTGAGGGTGAGGAAGACGTCGTCCAGGGTCGGACGGCGCAGCCCGATGTCGTCGATCTCGATCCCGCGGGCGTCGAGTTCGCGGATCGCGTCGGCGAGCACCCGGGCGCCGCCGCTGATCGGCAGGGTGATCTTCCGGGTGTTCTTCTCCACCGCGGGCTCGCTCAGCGCGTAGCCGGACAGCGCGGCGACCGCGTCGGCGACCAGGCCGGGCTCGTGCACCACGACCTCGATCCGCTCGCCGCCGATCTGCGCCTTGAGCTGGTCGGCGGTGCCGCGCGCGATGACCCGGCCTTGGTCGACCACGGCGATGTCGTGGGCGAGCCGGTCGGCCTCCTCCAGGTACTGGGTGGTGAGCAGCAGCGTGGTGCCCTGCTCCACGAGGGTCTCGATGACCTCCCAGAGCGCGAGCCGGTTGCGCGGGTCGAGGCCCGTGGTCGGCTCGTCCAGGAACATCACCGGCGGCCGGACGACCAGCGCCGCGGCGAGGTCCAGGCGGCGGCGCATGCCGCCGGAGTAGGTCTTGGCGGTGCGGTCCTTGGCGTCGCTGAGGTTGAACCACTCCAGCAGTTCCAGCGCGCGCGCCTTCGCGTCGCGGCTGCTCATCTGGTAGAGCTCGCCGACCATCGTGAGGTTCTCGAAGCCGGTCAGGTACTCGTCGACCGCCGCGTACTGGCCGGACAGGCCGATCAGGCTGCGGACCTGGTTGGGGTTCTTGAGCACGTCGACCCCGGCGACCACCGCGTGGCCGGAGTCGGGTCGGAGCAGGGTGGTGAGGACCCGCACGGTGGTGGTCTTCCCCGCGCCGTTCGGGCCGAGCAGCCCGAGCACCGTGCCCTCGGGGACGTCGAGGCTGACGCCGTCCAGGGCTCGTACGTCGCCGAAGGTCTTCACCAGGTTCTCGGCTTGGATGGCTGGCGCCATGGCCTGCCTCATCTCCTCGGACGTGTGGAGCGATCTGTCCCACTCTGCCCCGGTTTCGGGCGCACGGGCGACTCGATTCTCGACCCGCGGGACTCGAACGCGATGTATCGCGAGTCTCCCAGCACGCGATATATCGCGTCAAGGGCTGCAGGCCCACTCCCCAAGGACTGATCCACTCCCCCGACGCCTACTCGGAGACCACGTACCCCGCGTCCCGCAGCTCCCCGACCACCGCCGCGCAGTGCTCCGGCCCCTTGGTCTCCAGGTGCAGGTCCACCTCGACCTCGGTCAGCCCCAACCGCGGATCGATCCGCACGTGCGCCACGTCCAGCACGTTGGCGTCCAGCCTGGTCAGCACGCCCAGCAGGTCCGCCAGCGAGCCCGGCTTGTCCGCCAGCCGCACCCGCAGCGACAGGTAGCGCCCGGCCGCCGCCAGCCCGTGCCGCAGCACCCGCTGCATCAGCTGCGGGTCGATGTTCCCGCCGGACAGCACCGCCACCACCGGGCCCTCGAAGGAGTCCGGCTGCTCCAGCAGCGCCGCGATCGGGGCCGCCCCGGCCGGCTCCACCACCAGCTTCAGCCGCTCCAGGCCGAGCAGCAGCGCCCGCGACAGCGCGTCCTCGGAGACCGTACGGATGCCGTCCGCCAGCGTGTTGACCACCTCGAAGGGGATGTCCCCCGGGCGCCCGACCATGATCCCGTCGGCCATGGTCGCGAAGTGCTCCAGCGACACCGGCCGCCCGGCCGCCAGCGAGGGCGGGTACGCGGCCGCCGAGGCCGCCTGCACCCCGATCACCCGTACGTCCGGCCGCAGCGGCTTCACCGCCGCCGCGATCCCGGCCAGCAGCCCGCCGCCGCCCACCCCGACCAGGATGGTGCGCACCTCGGGGCACTGCTCCAGGATCTCCAGCCCGACGGTCGCCTGCCCGGTGACCACGTCCCAGTGGTCGAAGGGGTGGATGAACACCGCGCCGGTCGCGTCCGAGTAGCGCTGCGCGGCCTGCAGCGCCTCGTCCACGGTGGCGCCGTGCAGCCGTACGTCGGCGCCGTACTCGCGGGTGGCCGCGACCTTCGGCAGCGGCGCGGCGACCGGCATGAACACGGTCGAGCGCACCCCCAGCAGTGAGGCCGCCAGCGCCACGCCCTGGGCGTGGTTCCCGGCGCTCGCCGCCACCACCCCGCCGGCCCGTTGCACCGGCGAGAGTCCCGCGATCCGCACGTACGCCCCGCGCAGTTTGAAGGAGCCGGTGCGCTGCAGGTTCTCGCACTTCAGGTGCACCGGCGCGCCGATCAGCCCGGAGAGGTGCCGACTGCCCTCCATCGGGGTCACCCGGGCGATCCCGGCGAGCATCTTCTGGGCGCCGCGGACGTCGTCGAGGGTGATCGGCCAGTTGTGCATGCCGCCAGGGTAGAGGGCCCGTCCCCGGGCCGCAGGCCGACAATCCGGGACGCCGGGCCTGTTCCCGGGTCCGCCGTGCCCGCGTACGCTGCTGCTTCTGAGCCTCCCTCACCGCACGACGATCGTGAGCCGCGATGACGACGACCTCGCCCCAGGCCACCGACCGCACCGACCCCGTGCACACCCAACTCCAGTACCAGCTCGCGGTGTTCGCCCGCCGCATGGAACAGGTCCGGACCTCCGGCGGTGGGGTCGGGGCGCTGGACCGGGCCGCCTACCTGCTGCTCGACCGGCTGGAGCGGCACGGGCCCGCCAACGTCAAGGCACTGGCCGAGTCCCTGGGGGTGGACTCCTCCACGGTGACCCGCCAGGTCGCGCCGCTGGTCGCGGCCGGGCTGGTCGGCCGGGTGCAGGACCCGGCCGACCGGCGCGCCGTACGGCTCGCCCTCACCTCGCGCGGGGCCGGCCGGCTGGACGAAGTCCGCGACGGCCGGGCCGAGTTGACCCGCCGCCTGGTCGCCGACTGGCCCCCGGAGGAGCAGCGCGCGTTCTGCGCCCTGCTGGCCCGCTTCAACCACGCGATGGAGTCGTACACCGCGGACCAGCAGGGGCAGTGAACAGCCTCAGGGTCTGACGGACCCTAGCCCAGCGCCTGCTTGAGGTCGGCCAGCAGGTCGTCGATCGACTCGATGCCGACCGAGACGCGCACCAGGTCGGCCGGCACCTCCAGCGGGGAGCCCGCCGCCGAGGCGTGGGTCATCCGGCCCGGGTGCTCGATCAGCGACTCGACGCCGCCGAGCGACTCACCGAGGGTGAACAGCTGCGTGCGGTTGCAGACCTCGACGGCCGCCTCCTCGCCGCCCGCGACCCGGAAGGAGACCATGCCGCCGAAGGCCTTCATCTGCTTGGCGGCGATGTCGTGGCCGGGGTGCTCGGGCAGGCCCGGGTAGAGCACCTCGCTGACCTTGGGGTGGCTCGCCAGCAGCTCGGCGATCTTCTCCGCGTTGGCGCTGTGCCGGTCCATCCGGACGCCCAGCGTCTTGATGCCGCGCAGCACCAGCCAGGCGTCGAACGGGCCGGAGACGGCGCCCATCGCGTTCTGGTGGTACGTGACCTCCTCGCCGAGGGCCGCGTCGGCCAGCACCAGCGCACCGCCGACCACGTCCGAGTGGCCGCCCATGTACTTGGTGGTGGAGTGCACGACCGCGTCCGCGCCGAGCGCGATCGGCTGCTGCAGGTACGGGCTGGCGAAGGTGTTGTCGACCACCAGCAGCGCGCCGGCGCCGTGCGCGATCTCGGCCAGCGCGGCGAGGTCGGTGATGCCCAGCAGCGGGTTGGACGGCGTCTCCACCCACACCGCGCGGGTGTTGGGGCGCAGCGCCGCGCGGACGGTGGCCAGGTCCTGGGTGTTGGCCACGGAGAACTCGACGCCCCAGCGGGTCAGCACCTTGGCGAAGAGCCGGAAGGTGCCGCCGTAGGCGTCGTTGGGGATCACGATGTGGTCGCCCGGCTTGAGGATGGTGCGCAGCAGGGTGTCCTCGGCCGCCAGGCCGGAGGCGAAGGCGAGGCCGCGGGCACCGCCTTCGAGCGCCGCGAGGCACTCCTCCAGCGCGGTGCGGGTCGGGTTGGCGCTGCGGCTGTACTCGTAGCCGCCCCGCAGGCCGCCCACCCCGTCCTGCTTGTAGGTGGACACCTGGTAGATCGGCGTGACGACGGCCCCGGTCTGGGGGTCTGCTTCCTGACCCGCGTGGATGGCGAGGGTCTCGAAGCCCTGGGGAAGCTGGTGCTCGGTCATGGGTCCGAGCCTAGTGGCCGAACGCCGGGTAGCCCTCCCGAATCGGAACTCACGACGAACCCGCAGGTGGGAGCGGGGGTGCGGGCGCACGGAGACCGGTGCGCCGTACCCCTCCCCAAGGGGACGGGCGGCGCCGGAATCCGCGGGCGGCCGTTCGCGTTGCACACTGCGCCACGTTTCCCGACCAGCTGGAGCAGGCCGTGCTGTTCAACCGCCACAAGACCTCGCTCGTTCCCGCCGACCAGGCGCTGCCCGGCCGGGAGGCCGCCGGCTTCGACCTGCGTGCGCCGCACACCGTCCTCGGGCACCCGCTGCTCGGCCCCTACCCGGAGGGCCTGGAGGTGGCCGACTTCGGGCTGGGCTGCTTCTGGGGCGCCGAGCGGACGTTCTGGCGCCTGCCCGGCGTCTGGACGACGCTGGTCGGCTACCAGGGCGGCTACACCCCGAACCCGACGTACGAGGAGGTGTGCAGCGGGCTGACCGGGCACACCGAGGCGGTCCGGGTGGTGTACGACCCGGCGGTGGTCTCCTACGAGCGCCTGCTGAAGACGTTCTGGGAGGCGCACGACCCGACCCAGGGCAACCGCCAGGGCAACGACGTGGGCACCCAGTACCGCTCCGCCGTCTACACCCACTCCGCCGCCCAGGCGGAGGCGGCGGCGGTCTCCCGGGAGGCCTTCCAGCCGGCCCTGACCGCGCTCGGTTACGGCCCGATCACCACTGAGATTGCCCCGGCCGGCCCGTTCTACCCGGCCGAGCCGTACCACCAGCAGTACCTGTCGGAGGCCAAGAACCCCAACGGCTACTGCGGTCTCGGTGGGACGGGCGCCTCCTGCCCGATCGGCGTCGCCCGCACCCAGGGCTGACGCGGGCGCCGGCGCCCCGAGCCGCCCGCCCGGCCGGCGACCCGAGGTGACCGCTCCCGGGCCCGGGCGCAGACTGGAAGGGCCAGCAGGAGCGGCCCGGCCCCTACCGGCGGCCGGGCCGCCCTCCCTCCGGGGAGAGGAGAGAGCGCCATGTCCGGTCTCGTCCGCAAGAGCTTCGACGATCCTGAGGAAGTCCGCCCGTTCGAGGAGGGCAAGGGAGAACTGCGCCTGGTCGACGTGGACTCCGGCCCGGTCGGCAGGGCGGTGTTCGAGCCGGGCTGGCAGTGGTCCAAGCACGTGAAGCCGATCGCCAAGACCGACAGCTGCCAGGCCGCCCACCGGGGGTACGTGGTCTCCGGCCGGATGAAGATCGTCATGGACGACGGCCAGGAGTCCGAGTTCGGCCCCGGCGACTACATGGTCTGCCCGCCCGGGCACGATGCCTGGATCCTCGGCGACGAGCGCTGCGTCGTCATCGACTGGCAGGGCTTCGCGGACTACGCGAAGCGCTGAGCCGCGGCCTCGGGGCCGGGCGGCGCGGCCCTACCGCCCGCCCGGCCCCGGACGGTCAGACGGCGCTGCCGGCCTTCCAGTCGGCCCAGCTCATGTTCCAGCCGTTCAGGCCGTTGTCCGGGGCGACCGTCTTGTCACCGGAGTTCACGACCTCGACGACGTCGCCGACCATCGAGGACTTGTAGAACTTGTAGCCGTCCGTGCTGCTGTCCTGCGCCCCCTTGGCGTCCTGCAGGCCGACGCAGCCGTGGCTGGTGTTCTGGCCGCCGAAGATCGACGCCGAGGACCAGTAGTTGCCGTGGATGAAGGTGCCCGAGGTGGTGAGGCGCTGGGCGTGCGGCACGTCGGCGATGTCGTACTCGCTGCCCAGGTTGACGGTCTGCGAGTTCATCCGGGTCTGCGTGTACTGCTCGGAGATGACCATCTTGCCGCCCCAGGTGGTGTGCTCGGGGGAGCCGCCGGAGATCTTGTAGACCGCGCTGACCTGGCCGTCGGTGGTGACGGTGAGCTTCTTGGTGGCGAGGTCGGCGACGCTGGTCTGGGCCCGGCCGACGGTGAACCGGACGTCCTTGGACTGGGTGCCGTACACGCCCTTGGCGCCCTCGACGTCCTTGAGCCGGAGCTTGAGGGTGACGACGGTGCCCTTGGCCCAGTACTCCTGCGGCCGGAAGTCGAGGCGGGTGCTGGAGAACCAGTGCCCGACGATCTCGACGCCCGGCTCGGCTATCACGGTGATCGCCTGCTGGACGGCCTTCTTGTCGGTGATCGGCTTGCTGAAGTTGATCGAGACGGGCATGCCGACGCCGACCGTCGAGCCGTCCTCGGGGGTGAAGTAGCCAACGAAGGTGTTGGCCGGGGTCGCCGTGGTGAAGACGGCGTTGGAGTCCGCCTCCAGCTTGTCCTTGTCGACGGCGACGGCGGTGACGGTGTACTTGGTACCGCTGGCCGGCGCGGCGGCCGAGGTCCAGCCGGTGTTGTCGGCGGAGAGCTGGCCGGCCAGCTCCTTGCCGGTGGAGTCGACGACCTTGACGCTGCTCAGGGTGCCGTTGCTGACGGTGACCTTGACCGGGTCGCTGAAGCTGGCGGCGGCGGCCCCGTCGGCGGGGGTGACGGTGATGACGGCGGCCGAGGTCCTGGGGGCGCTGCTGCCGCCGGAGCCGGGAGCGCCGCTCGCGCTGCCGCCGGATCCGCCGCCGTTCCCGCTGCCGCTGTCGCTGTTGTCGTTGCAGGCCGCCAGCAGCAGGACCGGGGCCCCGATCAGTCCTGCGAGGACACCGCGTCGGCTCCAACTTCCCCCGGCCGCTCGCCCCTGACCGTCCCGTGCCGTCACGTCGCGTCTCCCTGCTGATCATCCCGGGCATTTACGGATACAGAAACGCAATCCGCCCGTTCACGGTTCCACCACCGAAGGGTAGGCGATCGTATGAGATGACCCAACTTCCTGCCGAACAGGGACAAAACGCCCGGCCTGCCGCTGGCAGACCGGGCGTTCACGAGCCCTGGCGGCACACTGCCGTCACTCGGCGGACTCCTCCACCGCGTACTCGTCCCACTCCTCGCTCTCGGGGTCGAACTCGGTCTGCGCCGACTCCCAGGTCGCCGAGGCGAGCTCCACACCGGGCACGTCGCCGAGCAGCGCGACGGGGTCGATGAAGTGGGCGAGCGAACCCGACGGGTCCACCTCGATGGCCTCGACGGACTGGGCGCGCTCCTCGTCGTCGAGGTACTCGTCGTCGGACACCGCCTGCAGGGCGGCCGCCTTCAGCGCCCCCTCGTCGGTGATCTCCGCGATGAGCTCGATCTTGACCCGGACGTAGCGCGGGGCGTCCTGTTCGGTCGTTTCAATGCTGGTCATGCGTGCGAGCGTACGGGAAACGCGCGGGCCGCGAACGAACGGACGGGCGGACGCACCGGTGGGGCCGGCCCCTCGAAGAAGGACCGGCCCCACCGTTTCCCCGCCTGGGCTCCCCCACCCGGGAGCCACGGGGACGCGCCGTACGGCGCAGTGCGGCCGCGGGAGCCGCCGCACCCTGTCGACCGGCCGGAGCCGGACAGGGGCGGGACGACGGCGCCCCCCGCGGAGGGAGGACACAGCGGCCGGGTCAGGGCCACCCGATGTGTCCCGAGCCGACTGCGCTCGCCCGGGGAGCCGCTCCCGGACGGTTGCCGTCGCCTCGTTCGGCGTCCTGCCGTTGACCACAACCATGCCGGAGCCGTGTTAAGCCCGTGCTGCGGGCAGGTGACGCCGGTGTACCACTTCGCCCGTGGACGAATCCTCCGGATCCGACCACGGGCGGCTGAAGGTGACCGTGCGTCAGTGCGCGGCGCGACCGGTCAGGTAGCCCAGCAGGTCCTGGCGGGTGACGATGCCCTGCGGCTTGCCCTCGACCAGTACGACGGCCGCGTCGGCCTTCTCCAGCACGGTCATCAGGTTGGTCACGGTCTCGCCCGAGCCGACCACCGGCAGCGGCTTGGACATCACCTTGTCCAGCGTGTCGGTCAGCTCGATCTCCTTGGCGAAGATGCCCTCCAGCAGCAGCTTCTCCACCACCGAGCCGATCACCTCGCCGGCCATGATGTCCGGGTGCCCGGCGCCGGGGGAGACCACCGGCATCTGCGAGACGCCGTACTCGCGCAGCACCCGGACCGCCTCGGCGACCGTCTCGTTCGGGTGCATGTGGACGAACTGCGGGACGCCGCCCTGCTCGATGGACTCCTTGCGGGCCAGCACCTCGCCGATGTGCGCCTCGTCGGTGGCCGAGGGCAGGAAGCCGTAGTCGGCCATCCAGTCGTCGTTGAAGATCTTCGACAGGTAGCCGCGGCCGCCGTCCGGCAGCAGCACGACCACGACGTCGTCCGGCCCGAGCTCCTTGGCGACCTCCAGCGCGGCCACTACGGCCATGCCGCAGGAACCGCCGACCAGCAGGCCCTCCTCCTTGGCCAGGCGGCGGGTCATCTGGAACGAGTCCTTGTCGGAGACGGCGACGATCCCGTCCGCGACGCCACGGTCGTACGCGGTCGGCCAGAAGTCCTCGCCGACGCCCTCGACCAGGTACGGCCGGCCGGTGCCGCCCGAGTAGACCGAGCCCTCCGGGTCGGCGCCGATCACCTTGACCTTGCCGCCGGAGACCTCCTTCAGGTAGTTGCCGGTGCCGGAGATGGTGCCGCCGGTGCCGACGCCCGCCACGAAGTGGGTGATCTTGCCGTCGGTCTGCTCCCACAGCTCCGGGCCGGTGGAGTAGTAGTGCGAGGCCGGGTTGTCCGGGTTGGAGTACTGGTCCGGCTTCCAGGCGTTCGGGGTCTCCCGGACGAGTCGGTCGGAGACGTTGTAGTACGAGTCCGGGTGCTCCGGGGCGACGGCGGTCGGGCAGACGACCACCTCGGCGCCGTACGCGCGCAGGGTGTTGATCTTGTCGGTCGAGACCTTGTCAGGACAGACGAAGATGCACTTGTAGCCCTTCTGCTGGGCCACGATCGCCAGGCCGACACCGGTGTTGCCGGAGGTCGGCTCGACGATGGTGCCGCCCGGCTTGAGGGCGCCCGAGGCCTCGGCGGCCTCGATCATGCGCATCGCGATGCGGTCCTTCACCGAGCCGCCGGGGTTGAAGTACTCGACCTTCGCCAGCACTGTCGCGCTGATGCCCTCGGTGACCTTGTTCAGCTTGACGAGCGGCGTATTGCCGACCAGGTCGATGATCGAGTTGTGGTACCGCACGGGGGTCCTCCCGGTCTATGGGCATGCGAGTGCTTTCGGTACTGCAAAGCCTAGGCCGTGCCACGCACCCCAGCGCTCCCGCTGTCCGTCTCCGCCAACAACCCACCTCAGCCCCGTGCCACGGCCCGCCCCCGCCCCCAATGGCCCACTCCCGCAGGTACTCCCGCCCTCCGCGCGGGTAGGAGGGGTGTACGCCCCCGGGAGGGGCAGCAGGAGGACGGGAAGGGGGTGCCGGATGCCAGGCGCACAGACCTCGCGGGCCCGGGTGGCCCGGCGGATCGCCACCGCGGCGGCGTACGGCGGCGGCGGGCTCGGCCTCCTCGGCGTGGGCCTGGTGGGCCTGCTGCTGACCGAGAGCAAGCTCGCCATCCAGGCCATCGGCGCCCTGGAGACGGTCCCGCCCAAGGCCGACGGCACCTACGGCGAGGCCTTCGCCGACCGCGCCGCGGACCCGCCGCCGCTCGTCCTGGCCGTCCTCGGCGACTCCACCGGCGCCGGGCTGGGCGTGGCGCGGGCGCGCGAAACCCCGGGCGCCCTGCTCGCCGCCGGCCTGGCCTCGGTGGCCGAGCGCCCCGTCCGGCTGGTCAACGTGGCCCGCTCCGGCGGCCGCTCCGCCGACCTCTCCGGCCAGCTGGAGCAGGCGCTGCCGCACCACCCGGACATCGCCGTGATCATGATCGGGGCCAATGACGTGACCCGGCACAGCCCGGCCCAGCTGGCCGTCCGCCAGCTCGGCGAGGCCGTTGCCGCGCTGCGCGCCAACGGCTGCCAGGTGGTCGTCGGCACCTGCCCGGACCTCGGCACGATCAAGCCGGTGCGCCCGCCGCTGCGCTGGGTGGCCCGCCGGCTGAGCCGGCAGCTGGCCGCCGCGCAGACCATCGCCGTGGTGGAGGCGGGCGGCCGGACGGTCTCGCTCGGCTCGCTGCTGGGCCCGGAGTTCGCCGCCCGCCCGGAGATGTTCGCCGCCGACCGCTACCACCCCTCCGCCCAGGGCTACGCGACCGCCTCGATGGCGGTACTGCCCTCGGTCTGTGCCGCGCTCGGCCTGTGGCCCGAGGAGGAGCGTCCGAGCGCCCCCGTCCCGGGCGAGACGGTGCTGCCGGTCGCGGTGGCCGCCGCGGCGGCGGCCGGCCGGGAGGGCACCGAGGTCGCGGCGGTGGAGGCGGAGGGCGCGGGCAACCGCTGGGCGCTGCTGCGCCGGCGCCTGCGGATCGGTCTGCCCGGCTCGGGCGGGGCCGCCGGGGCCCGGCTGCACCCCGTCCAGGAGGCCCCGCCGACCACCGGGAATACGTCGGCCAGCTCACACGCTGGTGCGGGTGACGCCTGACCTACCAGGCGGTAACTTTCCTCCCGGACGTCAGGTCCGCCGTCACCCAGCGAGGAGCCCGTCATGCCCGAAGCCGTCATCGTCAGCGCCGCCCGTTCGCCGATCGGCCGGGCCTTCAAGGGCTCGCTCAAGGACGTCCGCCCGGACGACCTGACCGCCCACATCATCCAGGCCGCCCTGGCCAAGGTGCCGCAGCTCGACCCGCGCGAGATCGACGACCTGATGCTGGGCTGCGGCCTGCCTGGCGGCGAGCAGGGCCACAACCTCGCCCGCATCGTGGCCGTCCAGATGGGCATGGACTACCTGCCCGGCGCCACCATCACCCGCTACTGCTCCTCCTCGCTGCAGACCACGCGGATGGCGCTGCACGCGATCAAGGCCGGCGAGGGCGACGTCTTCATCTCGGCCGGTGTGGAGACCGTCTCGCGCAGCATCCACGGCACCTCGGACGGCATGCCGGGCACCATGAACCCGCTCTTCGACGAGGCCCAGGCCCGCACCGCCAAGCGCGCCGAAGAGGGTGGCGGCGAGTGGCACGACCCGCGCGAGGACGGGCTGGTCCCGGACGCCTACATCGCGATGGGCCAGACCGCCGAGAACCTGGCCGCGCTCAAGGGCATCACCCGCGCCGAGCAGGACGAGTTCGGCGTCCGCTCGCAGAATCTCGCCGAGGCTGCCATCAAGGCCGGCTTCTGGGAGCGCGAGATCACCCCGGTGACGCTCCCGGACGGCACCGTGGTCAGCAAGGACGACGGCCCGCGCGCAGGCGTCACCGTGGAGGGCGTCTCGGGCCTGAAGCCGGTGTTCCGCCCGGACGGCACGGTGACCGCCGGTAACTGCTGCCCGCTGAACGACGGTGCGGCCGCGCTGGTCATCATGTCGGACACCAAGGCCCGCGAGCTCGGCATCACCCCGCTCGCCCGGGTGGTCTCCACCGGCGTCAGCGCGCTCTCCCCCGAGATCATGGGCTACGGCCCGGTCGAGGCCTCCAAGCAGGCGCTCAAGCGGGCCGGCCTGACCATCGACGACATCGACCTGGTCGAGATCAACGAGGCCTTCGCGGCCCAGGTGATCCCCTCCTACCGCGACCTCGGCATCGACCTGGACAAGCTGAACGTCAACGGCGGCGCCATCGCGGTCGGCCACCCCTTCGGCATGACCGGCGCGCGGATCACCACCACGCTGATCAACTCCCTGCAGTGGCACGACAAGCAGTTCGGCCTGGAGACCATGTGCGTCGGCGGCGGCCAGGGCATGGCGATGGTCATCGAGCGCCTCAGCTGATCCGCCCGTCTGCTCGACCGCTCGCCCCCGCAGTCTCCGAAGGGTCTGGACCACCCATTTGGAGTGACACTGCGTGATTGAGGGCCGGATCACACCGCGAGGTCGATCCGGCCCTCTTTTCGTTCGTTTCCGGCTCGGAAATCGACACTGCGGAGCGGATCAACTCCACTGCGTAGAACGGTGTTACCTAACAATTTGGGGACAAGAGCGAAAGTCCGGGATGAATTGGACATTCGCCACTGCGGCAACACCCCCGCATGCGGCAGTGTGGAGAGGTAACCCCGTTCCGCTCCTCGCTAGGAGTACGTTCCGTGAGCGCCGTCTACACCATCCTGCTACTGATCCTGATCGCCGTGTCGGCCGCCGTGCTGCTCCGCCTGCGGGGCATCTCCCGTCGGCTGGACGCCCAGGCTGCCGCCAGGGCCGTGCCCACGTCCGTGGACGAGGCCGCGATACGCCGGGCCGTCACCGAGGCGCTCGCCGCCGACCGCGAGCGGGAGATCACCGAGGCCCGGGCGTTCTGGGCCGAGCAGGAGGCCCGCGCGGCCGAGGACGCGCCGCTGTTCGACTCCCCCTACACCGGGGCGTTCTCCGGCACCGACGAGTGGCCGCTCTTCTTCCCCCGCCCCACCGGCCCGCAGGACGCCGCCGACAACGCCGGGACGATGGACCCGGAGTTCGGCGAGGCGCTGCGCTCCGCGCTGGAGGACCTGATCAACGAGGACGGCGCCGGCCCGGCCGAGCCCGGCACCGACGGCGGCGCGCCGCTGCGTCCCGGCCACCCGGTGGGCGAGACCACGAAGGACGCCCGCGCCCGCCGCGAGGCCGACCTGCTGGCCACCGGCCTGGAGGCCGGACTGCTGGACGCCGAGGCGGCCGTCGAGGAGGCCCCGGTCGTCGCGCCCGACCCGCGCCGCCACCCCTCGCACCCCGACTTCGTGCCCAGCCAGGCGCCGTCCCGCGAGTGGACCGACACCCGGCTGGCCACGCTCGCCGAGGAGGCCGTCGCCCTGATCGACGTCCGCCCGGGCCCGCTGGGCACCCTGGACGTGTACGCCTTCGCCGACGGCACCACGCTCTGCGTGGCCCCGGGCGACCGGGAGGCCGCCTACCGGCTGATCGACGCGGTCCGTGCCGGTGAGCACGTCCGACTGCTCGGCGGCTCGCGCTTCTCCGGCTCGTACTCGCTGACCTTCTCCACCGACGAGGACGCCGTCTACGTGCTCGCCGACCGGGTCGTCGCCAGCATCTGACGCCGACTCACCACCGCTCCACCGAAGGCCGACCGGGTCAAGGGGTTACCGACCCGGCCGGCCTTCGGCGCGTCCGGCCCCAGGGCGCCTCAGGCGCAGAGCGCCGCCGTCTCCCGCACCGCCGCCACCGCGCCCGCCAGCACCTCGGCGACACCCGCGGGCCCGCCCGGCAGCGACACCTGCGCGCCCTCGGGCAGCGCCGCGAGCCCGGCCGCCAGCTCGTGCCCGGCGACGGCCAGTTGGTCCCCCACCGCGAAGGCCCCGGCGTCCGGGAACTCCCGCGCCGGCCCGCCCTCCGCCGCCAGCGCCAGCGCGGCCAGCCGCCGGGCCAGCTCCAGCGCGGCCGCCGCCCGCGACCCGTAGCCGGGCACGGAGCCCAGCAACTTGCTCTGCGGCAGCGAGCGGAAACGGTCCGCCAGGGCGTCGACGGCTTCGATCAGGGGCTGTACGTCATGCATGGCAGCGAGCCTAGGCGAAGAGCCGCCAGGCCCCGGAGCAGGTCGCTCCGGGGCCCGGCGGCAGTGCTCACGGCGGGACGTCGGATCAGTCGTCGCCGCGCAGGCTCGCGATCAGGCGCAGCATCTCCCAGTAGATCCAGACCAGCGAGAAGGTGAGCCCGAAGGCGGCCCGCCAGGCCTCCTGCTGGGCGGCGCCCCCGGCGATGGCCTGCTCGATCTCGTTGAAGTCCAGCGTGAGGTAGAACGCGCCGATGGCGATGCCGATCAGGCCGACGCCGATGCCCACCGGGCCGGACCAGGTGTTGACGCCCCCGCCGAACCACCAGGCGATCGAGTTGACCAGCAGCAGGACGGCGAAGCCGAGGCCGATCGCGGAGCCGATCCGCGTGAACCGGGGAGTGACCCGGAGCCGACCGCTCTTGTAGACGAACAGCGTCGCACCGAAGACCGCCGCCGTGCCGAGCACGGCCTGGATCGCGATGCCCGGGAAGACGGTGTTGAGGTAGTGCGACCAGGCGCCGAGGACGACGCCCTCCAGGGCCGCGTAGACCAGGATCAGCGCCGGGCTGACCTTCACCCTGAACTGGATGACCAGGCCGACGACCAGGGCGATCAGTGAGGCGGCGATCGCGAAGCCGAAGTTCTTGAACGGCAGCGTGAACCAGGCCACCGCGCCTGCGGCGACGAGGGTCAGCAGCGTCATGGCGGTGCGGGCGACCACGTCGTCGAGCGTCATCCGCCCGGTGGCCCCGGGGCCGGCCGACGGCCCGTTGTACAGCTCGTACAGCTGCTCGTCGCTCAGCGGGCCCTGCGCGGAAGGCTGCTGGGCGTACTGCGTCCCCGCGTAGGGGTTGGCGCCGTACGGGTTGGCGCCGTACGGGCTCCCGGCCTGCGCGTTGTTGCCGAACCCCGCGTAGCCGGAGTCGCGGGTGAAGGACCCCTCCCGCGAGAAGACCGGGTTGCTGCTTCTCATTGCACATTCCCTCCGTGGCGGCACTGCACCGCCCAACGCACAAGGGTAATGGCTTGGCAAAAATTCCGGGATACGCCGCGAGGAGGATCCGGTGAACGACACCCGGCGGGGACGCCCGTCGGCGCCCCCGCCGGTCCAACCGGTGCCCGGAGCCGGACTCGAACCGGCACGGCCTCGCGGCCAAGCAGTTTTAAGCTGCCCGTGTCTGCGTTCCACCATCCGGGCCTCTCGCGAAACCACCCTGAGCCTAGTCGCCAGGATCACCCTTTCGCATGTTCCCAGCCCCGGAAGTTGTCATGTTTCCTTGCTATCTGACGAACTGTTCGGGATTCGGCCACGAAGCATAGTGGTTCAGGCCATCGACCGGAAACCGGTCGCCCCTCGGGGTTCCCGTCATACCGCAGGAGGAGGGCCCGCCCGGCTCCTACACCCAGCGGTGGTCCGACAACCGTCCGGCGGAGCGACGCCGGAGCATGATCACGTCGCGGAGCATGGAGGTACCCCGATCGCCAGCACAAGGAGCTCCCCGTGACCACGTCGACCGCAACCGCCGTCCGCACCGGCCGGGCGGCCGCCCGCGCCACCGGCCTGAACAAGGTCTACGGGGAGGGGGAGACCCGCGTCGTCGCCCTCGACAACGTCAGCGTGGCCTTCCCCCAGGGCGAGTTCACCGCCATCATGGGCCCCTCCGGCTCCGGCAAGTCCACCCTCATGCACTGCATGGCCGGCCTCGACACCGTCAGCTCCGGCTCCTCCACCATCGGCGACACCGAACTCGTCGGCCTCAAGGACAAGCAGCTCACCCAACTGCGCCGCGACCACATCGGCTTCGTCTTCCAGGCCTTCAACCTGCTCCCCACCCTGACCGCCCTGGAGAACATCACCCTCCCCATGGACATCGCCGGCCGCAAGGTCGACCAGGCCTGGCTCGACCGCGTCGTCGACACCGTCGGCCTCTCCGGCCGCCTCAGCCACCGCCCCTCCCAGCTCTCCGGCGGCCAGCAGCAACGCGTCGCCTGCGCCCGCGCCCTCGCCGGCAAGCCCGACATCGTCTTCGCCGACGAACCCACCGGCAACCTCGACTCCCGCTCCGGCGCCGAGATCCTCTCCTTCCTGCGCAACTCCGTGCGCGAACTCGGCCAGACCGTCGTCATGGTCACCCACGACCCCGTCGCCGCCTCCTACGCCGACCGCGTCGTCTTCCTCGCCGACGGCCGCATCGTCGACGAACTCCACACCCCCACCGCCGACACCGTCCTGGACCGCATGCGCCGCTTCGACGCCAAGGGCCGCACCAGCTGACCCGGCGACAGCACCCAGCCGCCCCTCCGCGAACCACAGGACACCCCATGTACCGCACCGCACTGCGCAACGTGCTGGCCCACAAGGGCCGACTGCTGATGACGGCGCTCGCCGTCATGCTCGGCACCGCCTTCGTGGCGGGCACCATGGTCTTCTCCGACACCTTCGGCAAGGCCATGCGGGACAGCAACTCCAAGAGCTACTCGGACGTCTCGGTCCAGGTGGTCGACCGCGCGGCCGGCTCCGGCGCCAGCGCCAAGCAGAAGAGCGAGAGCGGCTCCGCCGCGCTCACCGACGCCACCGTCCAGCAGCTGGCCGCCCTCCCGGGCACCGCCAACGCGCGCGGCGTGGTCGGCGGCTTCACCGGTGTCGCCGACCGGGGCGGCAACCTGATAGGCGAGTTCTGGGCCGCGAAGGGGGCCAACTTCGCCCCGGGCCAGGACGGCAAGGACCCGCGCTACCCGATGGCCGAGGGCCAGGGCCCGACGAACGCCAAGGAGATCGCCCTCGACCGCAGGACCGCCGACAAGGCGGGCTACAAGGTCGGCGACACCGTCCGGGTCGCCGCCAACGGCCCGGTGGTCGAGGCGAAGCTCACCGGCATCTTCACCACCGACGACCCGGTGGTGAGCACCGGCGGCACGCTCACCCTGTTCGACAAGGCCACCGCCCAGCATCTGCTGCTGGAGCCGGGCCGCTACAGCAGCATCGTGCTCACCGCCAAGCCCGGCACCACCGACGACGCGCTGCTCGCCCAGGCCGAGCCCAAGGTGCCGTCGGGCCACCAGTTCGACGTCGAGACCGGCACCAAGCTGAAGGCCGACGAGCAGGACATGATCGCCAAGGGCACCGACACCCTGCGCACCGTGCTGCTCGCGTTCGCCGGCATCTCGCTCTTCGTCGGCATCTTCATCATCGCCAACACCTTCACCATGCTGGTCGCCCAGCGCACCAAGGAGCTCGCGCTGCTGCGGGCGATCGGGGCCAGCCGCAAGCAGGTCACCCGTTCCGTCCTGGTCGAGGCGCTGGCGATCGGCGCCGTCTCCGCGGTGGCCGGCCTGCTCGCCGGCATCGGGATCGGTGCCGGGATGCAGTCCCTCATGCGCACGCTGAACGAGAACATGCCGCAGAGCTCGCTGGTGATCGAGCCGGCCACCGTCGTCGTGACCCTCACGGTCGGCGTCCTGGTGACGGTGCTGTCGGCCCTGCTGCCGGCCATGCGCGCCTCGCGGATCGCCCCGGTGGCCGCGATGAGCAGCGGTGACCAGCCGACCAGCCAGAAGAGCCTGGTGGTCCGCAACACGATCGGTTCGCTGCTCGCCGCCGGCGGTCTGGCGCTGATCGGCTTCGGCGCCTCCACCGGCGACGGCAGCGGCCGGATGCCGGTCGCGCTCGGGGCCTTCCTGACCCTGATCGGCGTGTTCGTCCTGCTGCCGCTGCTCTCCCGCCCGGTCATCGCCCTGGTCGGCCCGGTGCTGCGCAAGCTGGCCGGCACCCCGGGCAAGCTCGCCCAGCAGAACGCCGTCCGCAACCCGCGCCGCACCGCTTCCACCGCCGCCGCGCTCACCATCGGCCTGACCCTGGTCAGCGGCCTGACCGTGCTGGGCGCCTCGGTCGGCGGCGCGATCGACAAGGCCGTCACCAGCTCGATGAAGGCCGACTACATCGTGTCGGCCGCCAACAGCATGAACCTGTCCGACCAGGTGGCCGCGCAGATCGCCAAGGCCCCCGGGGTGGTCGCCTCCTCGCCGCTGACCTCCGCCTACTGGGAGCTCAACGGCACCAGCAAGGCGATCAGCGGTCTGAACGCGGACTCCTTCGACCAGCTCGCCGAGGTCAAGCTGACCAGCGGCTCCACCTCCGCACTCGGCAAGGGCCAGCTGCTGGTGGACCAGGACGTCGCCAAGAAGTTCAACGTCACCACCGGCTCGACGATGACCGTGTCCTTCCCGGACGAGTCCACCGGTCAGCTGACCGTCGGCGGCGTGTACGAGAAGGGCGGCATGCTCGGCCCGGTCGTCCTGGCCAACTCCGAGATCGCCAAGCACGACCCCAAGCCGTACGTCTCCGACGTCCTGGTCAAGGGCAAGGACGGCGCCACCGGCGCGCTCAAGCAGTCGCTCAAGGACGCCACCGGCGCCAACCCGGTGATCGAGGTCAAGTCCAAGCAGGAAGTCCGCGACGACTTCAGCCAGTCCATCACCTTCATCCTGAACCTGATGTACGGCCTGCTGGCGATGTCCGTGCTGGTCGCGATCCTCGGCGTGATCAACACGCTGGCGATGTCGGTCTTCGAGCGCAAGCGCGAGATCGGGATGCTGCGGGCGATCGGCCTGGACCGCCGGGGCATCAAGCGGATGGTCCGTCTGGAGTCCGTGGTGATCTCGCTGTTCGGCGCCGGCATCGGCCTGCTGCTGGGCTGCTTCATCGCCTGGGCGATCAACGGCACCCTGAAGTCCAGCCTGGCCGGTCTGACCACCGTGGTGCCGTACGGCCAGCTGGCGCTGTTCCTGGCCCTGGCCGGGGTGGTCGGCCTGGTGGCCGCGCTCTGGCCGGCCCGCCGGGCGTCCAGGCTGGACATCCTGTCGAGCATCAAGACCGACTGAGCCCCGGGCACAGAGAGAGCCCCTGCCGGAGTTCCGGCAGGGGCTCTTCTACTGCTGTACTCCGCCCGGTCGCACGGCCGGCTGAGCACCACGGAGGTCGTGGTCCGGCAACGCTGCCGGGCGGAGGGCCTCCGACTCATACCCCGGCGCTCCCACACCGGGGTCTCAGTCGCTTACTTGCTCGCGAGTTCCTTGTCGGCGGCCGGCTTGACGGCCTCGACGGGCTTGGTGGGCGGAGTGACCTCCTGGATCGGCAGCTGCGGCTTCTCCATCTGGGCGAGGCCGACCATCTCGCGCTTGAGGAACATCGCGAGCGTCCAGTCGGTGAAGACCCGGACCTTGCGGTTGAAGGTCGGGACCATCGCGCCGTGGTACAGGCGGTGGAACCACCAGGCCGGACGGCCCTTCAGCTTGTACTTGCCGAAGAGGATCGCGACGCCCTTGTGCAGGCCGAGACCGGCCACCGCACCGAGGTTCTTGTGCTTGTACTCCTTCTGCGGGAAGCCCCGCATGCCGGAGATCACGTTGTCGCCGAGGACGACGGCCTGACGGCAGGCGTGCTGCGCGTTCGGCGGGCACCAGGCGCCCTCGCCGGCGGCGAGGTCCGGGACCTGGGCGTTGTCGCCGGCGGCCCAGACGTAGTCGAAGCCCTGGACCTGGAGGGTCGGCGCGGTGTCGACGTGGCCGCGCGGGCCCAGCGGCAGACCGAACTCGGACAGCACCGGGTTCGGCTTCACGCCGGCCGTCCACACGATGGTGGAGGCGTCCATCTCCAGGCCGTTCTTCAGCATGACGTGGCCGTCGACGCAGGAGTCCATGGAGGTCTCGATGTAGACCTCGATGTTGCGCTCCTCCAGCTTCTCCTTGGTCCACAGACCGAGGTCCGGGCCCATCTCGGGGAGGATGCGGTTGGCGGCCTCGACCACGACGAAGCGCATGTCGTCGCGGCTGACGGTCTTGTACAGCTTGGCCGCGTCGCGGGCCATGTCCTCGATCTCGGCGATCGTCTCGATGCCGGCGAAGCCACCGCCGATGACGACGAAGGTCAGGGCCTTGCGGCGGACCTCCTCGTCCGCGGTGGACTCGGCCTTGTCGAGCTGGGCCATGACGTGGTTGCGGAGGCCGATGGCCTCCTCGACCGTCTTCATGCCGATGCCGTTCTCCGCCAGACCCGGGATCGGGAAGGTGCGGGAGACCGAGCCGGTCGCGACGACCAGGTACTCGAAGGGCAGCTCGTAGCTGTCGCCGGCCGCCGGCTGGATGGTGGCGACCTTGCGGGCGTGGTCGATGCCGGTGACGGACCCGGTCAGCACCTCCGCCTGCTTGAGGGCGCTGCGCAGCGGCGCGACGAGGTTGCGGGGCGCGACGTTGCCGCCGGCCGCCTCGGGGAGGAAGGGCAGGTACGTCATGTACGACCGCGGGTCGACGACCGTGACGGTCGCTTCGCCGTAACGCATCTTCTTGAGGATGCGCATCGCGGCATACAGGCCGACGTAACCACCGCCGACAATGAGGATGCGAGGACGCTCCGTGGTGCTCATATCGGAAAGTATCCAGCACCGTCCGGAGCAGCCTTCGTGAGCCCGGTCACAAGCTCATGGACACCCCGTGCTACACTGCGCGGCCACAAATCCGGCCCCCGGGTGCCTGCTCACACCCCTGTGCACCCCCTCGCGAACGTGCGCCGGAGCACCACCCTGCTGAGCAGCAACGATCCGTACAGGGCCCGGGTTCCCGCAGATGATTTCGATTTTCAAACCTCAGGCGAGCCCTGACCTGCGATCCAGTGGGCCCTGTCAGGGGAGGGCCTTCGGTCCCACAATTCGGACGTAGCGGGCGGGCCGGTGCGGCGAATGGCTCGATCGCCATGTGAAGAAATTCACGAACTTTTCCGCACGCGCCCGGGCGCGCCCCGGCCCCGGCTCCCCGGAAGGGGTGCCGGGGCCGGTCCGGTAAGCCGTGCGGAGCGTCAGGGGGCAATACCCCAGGCGATCCCGTCCAGGATGTCGTGCTCGCTCACGACCACCTCGGCGGCGCCCGTCCGCTCCATGATCTCCAGCAGCTCCAGCGCGCCGGCCGCGATCACGTCCACCCGGCCCGGGTGCATCGACGGGATGGCCGCGCGCTCGGCGTGGGTCGCGGCCAGCAGCTCGGCGGCGATCCCGGCGACCTGCTCCCGGCTGAGCCGCGAGTGGTGGATCGCCGCCGAGTCGTAGCCCGGCAGGCCCTGGGCGATCGCGGACACCGTGGTGACCGTCCCGGCCAGGCCCACCAGGGTGGCCGCGCCGGTCAGCGGCACGACCTCCTCGGCCTTGTCCAGCTCGGCCCGCACGTGCGCCCGCGCCTCGGCGATCTGCTCCGCGGACGGCAGTTCGGCACCGCCGAAGTGCCGCTCGGTCAGCCGCACGCAGCCGATGTCCACCGAGCGCGCCGCCTCCACGTCGACCGTCCCGCGGACGAACTCGGTCGAGCCGCCGCCCAGGTCGAACACCAGGTACGGGCCCGGGAACGGGCCGCCGGTCAGCTCCTTGGTGGCGCCCAGGAAGGACAGCCGCGCCTCCTCCTCGCCGCTCACCACCTCGGGCTCGACGCCCAGGATGTCGCGCACGCCCTTGACGTACTCGTCGCTGTTCTCGGCGTCCCGGGAGGCACTGGTGGCGACGAAGCGGACCCGCTCGGGGCCGACGCCGAAGCCGGAGATGATCTCCTGGTACTCCCGGCAGGCCGCGAAGGTGCGGGCCAGCGCGTCCGGGTGCAGCCGGCCGGTCCGGTCCACGCCCTGGCCCAGCCGGTTGACGATCATCCGGCGGTCGAGGTCGGTGATCTCCCCGGTCTCCGGGTCCAGGTCGGCGACCAGCAGCCGGATCGAGTTGGTGCCGCAGTCGATCGCGGCGACGCGGGTCATGGTCACTGCGGCTCCTGCTGCCCGTCGGCGTCCTGCGCCGCCTCGTCCGCCGCGGCGCGCTTCTTGGCGGCGCGCTCGGCGGCCTTCTGCTGCTTGGCGGCGATCACGGCCTCGTGGTCCTGGTCCTTGGCGCGGTTGCGGGCGACCCGCTCACCGGCGGCCTGGACCTCGGCCGGGGAGACGCACGGGCCCTTGGCCCACCAGTCCTCCAGCATGCCGATCGCCTCGTCGCCGAGCGGGTTGACGCCCTCGCCGGCCGCCAGCGAGTGGCCGACCAGCACGTGCAGGCACTTCACCCGGTCCGGCATGCCGCCGGCGCTCGGGAAGCCCTCCAGCACCTCGATCGCGTCGCGCCGGGCGATGTAGTCCTCGTGCGCCTTCTGGTAGGCGGCGGCCAGCTCCGGGTCCTCTGCGAGCCGGGCGCTCTGCTCCTTCATCACGCCGTCGGCCTCCAGGGTGCCGATCAGCGAGGCGGCCTTGGGGCAGGTCAGGTAGTACAGCGTCGGGAACGGGGTGCCGTCCGGCAGCCGGGGGGCCGTCTCCACGACGTCGGGGTTGCCGCAGGGACAGCGGTGCGCCACGCCGCGCAGGCCGCGCGGCACCCGGCCGAGCTGGGCGGCGATGGCCGCGACGTCGGCGTCGGAGACGGTGGGGTGGTTCTCAGTGGTCATGGGGGGAGGTGTCTCCAACGGGGGACGGTGGGAGCGGAAGGGGGGTGGCGGGGGCGGCCGCGGCGGTGTCGGCGGCGTCCACCGAGTCCCAGATGCTGGCGTACCAGGGCGCAGCGGCTCTCGCCTGGGCGGCGGCCGTACCGCCGGACGCGGCGGCGCCGGCCGCGGACGAGGAGGGCTTGGCGGAGGCCTGGCCGGCCGGGTCCACCGCGATGTACGGGGTCTCCCCCGGCACCGCGTAGTGCAGCCGGGCGCGGGCCTGCGCCTTGACGAACTCCGGGTCCTGCCAGCGGGCCTTGTCCCGGCGCAGCTGTTCGACCTGCTGGCGCGCGTGGTCGGCCTTCGCCCGCTGGGCCGAGATCTCGGCGCGCTGGGAGATGAACTGCCGCGTCGGGTAGGCGAGGATCGCCACCAGCGAGCAGAGCACCAGGACGAGGACGGTCGCCCGGCTCGTGAACCGAGGCCGGGCCGCCAAGCCCGGGATCCTCCAGCCTGCCATCTCCGGTGTCCCCTCCTGGTCGCGACGGTGCCCCGCCGTCCACCCTACGGGGTGAACGGCGGGGCACCGGTCAGGCGTGCGCTACCGGGTGGCCGCTCAGCCCTCGTGCTTGAAGCGAGGGAAGGCGCCGCGGCCGGCGTACTCGGCGGCGTCGTCGAGGATCTCCTCGATGCGCAGCAGCTGGTTGTACTTGGCGACGCGCTCGGAGCGGGCCGGGGCGCCGGTCTTGATCTGGCCGCAGTTGGTGGCGACGGCCAGGTCGGCGATGGTGACGTCCTCGGTCTCGCCGGAGCGGTGCGACATCATGCAGCGGTAGCCGTTGCGCTGGGCCAGCTCGACGGCGTCCAGGGTCTCGGTGAGCGAGCCGATCTGGTTCACCTTCACCAGCAGCGCGTTGGCGGTGCCGGTCTCGATGCCCTTGGCCAGGCGCTGCGGGTTGGTGACGAACAGGTCGTCGCCGACCAGCTGGACCTTGTCGCCCAGCTTGACGGTCATGGCCTTCCAGCCGTCCCAGTCCGACTCGTCCAGCGGGTCCTCGATGGAGACCAGCGGGTAGGAGGCGACCAGCTCGGCGTAGTACTCGATGAGCTCGGCGGAGGTCAGCCCCTTGCCCTCGAACTGGTAGGCGCCGTCCTCGTAGAACTCGGAGGCGGCGACGTCCAGGGCGAGCGCGATGTCGCGGCCGGGCACGTAGCCGGCCTTCTGGATGGCCTCGGTGATGAGGTCCAGGGCCTCGCGGTTGCTGTCCAGGTTCGGCGCGAAGCCGCCCTCGTCGCCGAGGCCGGTGGACAGGCCGCGCTCCTTCAGCACGCCCTTGAGGGTGTGGTAGACCTCGACGCCCCAGCGGACGGCCTCGGAGAAGGACTCCGCGCCGATCGGGGCGATCATGAACTCCTGGATGTCGACGTTGGAGTCCGCGTGCGAGCCGCCGTTGAGGATGTTCATCATCGGGACCGGCAGGACGTGCGCGTTCGGGCCGCCCAGGTAGCGGAACAGCGGCAGGTCGCTGGCCTCGGAGGCGGCGTGCGCGACGGCCAGCGAGACGCCCAGGATGGCGTTGGCGCCGAGCGAGGACTTGTCCGGGGTGGCGTCCAGGTCGAGCATGGCCTGGTCGATCAGGCGCTGCTCGGTGGCGTCGTAGCCGACCAGCTCCGGGCCGATCTGCTCGATGACGGCCAGGACGGCCTTCTCGACGCCCTTGCCGAAGTAGCGGTTCTTGTCACCGTCGCGCAGCTCCAGCGCCTCGAAGGCACCGGTGGAGGCACCCGACGGGACAGCGGCACGACCCGTGCTGCCGTCGTCGAGGCCGACCTCGACCTCGACCGTGGGGTTGCCGCGCGAGTCGAGGATCTCACGGGCTACGACGACATCGATGGACGGCACGAGGCATCTCCTTGCGGAAGCAGGTCCGGCTGACGCTGGTGCTGTCGGCGGGACGATTGCGGAGTCGTTACGGACCAGAGCCTAGCCGCCCGGGCTCCCGGGGCCACGTCGGCCTCGGTTCCGTCTCAGCGTGTGGCCCCGCTACGCACCGGTAGTTCACCTGCTTGTCCCAGCTTCGTCGCACCGGGGCGGACGAGGCCGACGAACGCGGACGGAGGGGGCCGGACGTACCGGCTCCCTCCGCGCGTCGCGCCGGGGGACGGCCCGGGCGGGTCGGCCCGGGCGGCTCGGCTCAGCCGAGGTGCAGCACCTGGCCGGGCAGGATCAGGTCCGGGTCGCCGCCGACGGTGGCGTGGTTCTGCGCGTACAGCTCCTGCCAGCCGCCGGACACGCCCTGGGCGGCGGCGATCGTCGACAGCGTGTCGCCGGAGCGGACGGTGTAGTCGTGGCCGGACGCCGGCGCGGCCTGCTGGGGAGCGGCGTGCTTCGGCGTGTACTGCGGCGCCGACTGCTCGACGGGCTTCTCGGCCTGCTGGGGGGCGGCGTGCTTCGGCGTGTACTGCTGCACCGGCTTCTGGGCCGACTTGGCGGCGGGCTTCGCGGCCTGCGGTTTGGCGGTCTGCTGGGGGGTCTGCTGCTTGGCGGCGGACTGCGGCTTGGCGTCCGCGGAGGTGTCCACCGAGGCCGGGGCGCCGCCCTTGGTCAGACCGGCCTTCTGCGAGCAGACCGGCCAGGCGCCCGGGCCCTGCGAGGCGAGCACCTTCTCGGCGACGGCGATCTGCTGACCCTTGCTGGCCTGGTTGGCCTGCGGCGCGTACGCGGTGCCGCCGTACGCCTTCCAGGTGCCGGAGGTGAACTGCAGGCCGCCGTAGAAGCCGTTGCCGGTGTTGATGCTCCAGTTGCCGCCGCTCTCGCACTGGGCGACGGAGTCCCAGGTGGAGGCCGGGGCGGCGGAGGCGCCGGTGGCGGTGAGGAGCGGCAGTGCGAGTCCGACGCCGGCCACACCGGCGACGGCGATGGCCTTCTCGGCCTGGGTACGACGACGGTGACGGCCAGTTCCAACGAGCAGCATGAAGAGGTCCCTCTCCGCACGCCTGCGAGGTGAGCTGTCGGGTTCGGACCGGGAGGTGGCCCGGCCGCCGTGTGCGGAAAAGATTCCGCTCGGGCGGCTTCACCCCAAGCCGTGGGAGGACGGCAACAAACCTGGTTCCCCCGCCCCTGCCCAGGGTTCTGGTCGGTTTCCCGTGACGCGGCGGGCAGGATTCGGCGTTCCGCGCACGAGGTCCGCAGCTGCGAACTCCAGGGAGAGTAGACAGAACATCAGACCGATCACAAGCTCATATCGCAGATATCACACAGAAATTACGGCGCGTGGCCGATCGCCTACCAACGGCGTCGCTATGTCCGGTTTGATGGGCGTTCATACCGCCGTCGAGGGCCCGTCGGCGACACCGCGTCAGCGTGTCGAGGCCGCCGGCGGCGCGTGCGGGGACCGGCTCTCCGGCGTGAATTCGACCGGAAGTTCCCGCAGCCCACGCATGATCAGACCACCCCGCCAGCGCAGATTCTCCGGACTCTCCGCGAGCCGCAGATCGGGCAACCGGGAAAGCAGCGTGGCCAGCGCGGCACGCCCCTCCAAACGGGCCAGCGGGGCGCCGATGCAGTAGTGGATGCCGTGCCCGAACCCCAGATGGGGATTGTCCGTTCGGGCCAGGTCCAGGGTGTTCTCGTCCGCGAACCGGGCCGGATCGCGGTCCGCCGCCGCCAACACCACCAGCACCGGATCGCCCACCGGGATGTCCACCCCGCCGATGGCCAACGGCCGCGTCGCGAACCGCCAGGTCGCCAGCTCCACCGGCCCGTCGTAGCGCAGGAGTTCCTCGATCCCGGTGTCCAGCAGCCCCCGCTCGCCGCGCGCCACCGACTCCTGCAGCAGGCGGCGCTGCTCCGGGTTGCGCAGCAGCGCGTACGTCCCGTTCCCGATCAGGTTCACCGTCGTCTCGAAGCCGGCGAAGAGCAGGATGAAGGCCATCGCCGCGGCCTCGTTCTCCGTCAGGTGCTCGCCGTGGTCGCTCGCCCGGATCAGGCCCGAGATCAGGTCGTCCCCGAGGTCCGCGCGCTTGCGGTGGATCAGCTCCAGCAGGTACGCCCGCATCCGCTTCACCGCCCGCCCCACGCCACCGCGTTGACCGCCGCCGTGCCGGATCATCATCCCGGCCCAGTCGCGGAAGTCGTCCTGGTCCTCCGCCGGCACGCCCAACATGTCGCAGATCGCGTAGATGGGGAGCGGGAACGCGAACTCGTGGATCAGGTCCGCCGAACCGCGCTGCGCGAAGCCGTCGATCAGCCGGTCCGTGAGCTGCTGCACCCGCGGCTCGAACTCGGCCACCCGGCGCGGGGTGAACGCCTTCGACACCAGCCGGCGCAGCCGGGTGTGGTCCGGCGGGTCGATGTTCAACAGGTGGGTCATCAGGTCCGCCTGCCGCTCCCCCGGGATGCCCACCCGGCCGGTGCGGTGCGCCTGCTCGCTGTGGTGCGCCGGGTTCTTCGACAGCCGGCCGTCCGCGAGCGCCTGCCGGGCATCCGCGTACCTGGTCACCAGCCAGGCCTCCACCCCGCTCGGCAGCGTCGTCCGGTGCACCGGGGCGTGCTCGCGCAGCCAGGCGTAGGCGGGGTACGGATCGGCGGCGAACTCCCAGGTGAACAGCTGCGGCGCGGAGGCGTCGAGCGGGGCGGCGGCGGGCCGGGCGGAGTCGGGCTGAGCAGGCATGGGTCGACCGTATCCGGTGCGTCCCCGGCGGGCCGGGCGCGCCCTTCCGGCGACGGCCGCGCCAACGCTCCGTGGACGACCCGCAGACGGTACGTGGACGGTCCGTGGACAGCTCTTGGACAGCTCTTGGCCGGGCGGGCGGCGTGAGCCTGGTCACCTGCGGGGTAATCCCTGTTGCGGAGGGTCAGGAACTGCCTACGATCCTCCGCAGTACGCGTGGGCGCCGGTGCGGTGCCGCCCACAGGGAGGAGCAGACCATGCGGGTCAGCGGGTCAGTCGTCGTCATCGCGGTACTCGACGGCGGGTCGGGCGCCGACCTCGCCCGCCGGTTCTCCGCGGCCGGCGCCGCCGGAATGCTGATCGCCGACCAGCACGTCGGCATCGCCGAGGACCTTGCCGCCGAACTCGACCGGCCGGGCTGCCCCGTCGTGGGCGTCTCCGGCGACATCCGCCGCCCCAGCGACGTCGCCGCCCTCGTCGACACCGCGGAGAAGCACCTCGGACCGATCGACCTGTTCGCCGTCGCCGGACCGGACGGCGAGCGCATCATCTCCCTCGCCGACCTGCCCGCCCACCTCGACCTGGAACGCCTCGCCGAACTCGTCGTCCTCGTCGGCGAGGCCATCGGGGAACTCGTCCCGCCGCAGCGCCGCCCGGCCGAGAACACCGCCACGGCGGCCTGAGGCCCGCTACTCCGATCCGAGGCCCTCGGCCGCGCGCACCGCGTCCCGGTAACCGCGCGCGGCCGCCCGCAGCGCCGCGTCCACGTCCACCCCGGCGTCGTGCGCCCGCTGCGCCACCGCCAGCAGCAGCCGGCCCACCGACTCGGCGGTCAGCTCCGCCGGCAGCACGTACGGCTCGTCCGGCACCGCCGTGAAGCCCGCCCGGCGCACCCTCGACACCAGCTTCGCCGCGTACGCCAGCGCGGGCAGCCCGGCCGGCACGCCGTCCAGCACCGACTCCCGGTCCGCCTTCTCCGCGGCCTTCAGCTGCTCCCAGTTCGCCTCCACCTCGGCGGCGCCCCCGGCCTCGACGTCCCCGAACACGTGCGGGTGCCGGTACATCAGCTTCTCGACGATGTCGCCGGCCACGTCGTCCACCGTGAACGGCTCCGTCGGGTGCTCCTCGGCGATCCGGGAGTGGAAGAACACCTGGAGCAGCACGTCGCCCAGCTCCTCGCGCAGCGTCTCCCGGTCCCCCTCCTCGATCGCCTCGACCAGCTCGTACGCCTCCTCGACCAGGTACTTCACCAGGCTCTCGTGCGTCTGCTCGGCGTCCCAGGGGCAGCCACCGGGCGAGCGGAGCCGGTCCATCACCGTCACCAGGTCCAGCAGCCGCGCCCCCGGCAGGTCGTACGAGCCCGGCAGCACCTCGATCTCCGGCACCTCACCGGCCCGCTCCACCGCCAGCCGCGCCAGCGCGTCCGTCAGCCCCGGATCCCCGTCCGGGCCGCCCAGCCACACCGTCGGCCCGCCCCCGGCCGGCTGCTCGGTCAGCAACCGCGCCAACGCCGGCACCGACCCGGCCGCCACCACCTCCACCGCCACCCCGGCCTGCCGCACCGCCGGCACCTGCGGATGCCCCTCGTCCCCCACCAGCACCCGCCCCGCCGACCGCAGCGCCTCCCACGCGGGCCACGCCAACAGCCCGGGAGCCACCCGGTGCGTGGTGGTCAGCAGAATCAACTTGGCACCCGGCACATTCGTCATCACACCCCGAACCTACTCCCCCACCCACCCCACCGACCCCCGCTCCCCGACCGCAGAACGGCGGCCCCGGGCCGAAGCCCGAGACCGCCGTGCACCACCGCCCGCCAGGGCTACTTCTTCGCCCCCGCCAGGTCGTCGAACATGGTCGACAGGAACTCGCTGCACCAGCCCAGCAGTTCCCGGCCGACCAGCGGCTTGCCGCCGATCCGCCCGGTGCTCGGGCGCGGCACCAGCAGCTGCCGGGCCGCCGCCTTGACCTGGCTGCGCGGGTAGAGCCGGTTCAGCCGCAGCTGCTGGGACTCGCGCAGCTCCACCGGCCCGAAGCGGACGTTGGTGCCCTGGAGGGTGATGTCCGAGATGCCGCACCGCCGGGCGTACAGCCGCAGCGCCGCGACGAGCAGCAGGTTCTCCACCGGCTCGGGCAGCTTGCCGTAGCGGTCGACGAGTTCGTCCCGGACCTGCGTGATGTCCGCCTCCGAGTTGACCGCCGCGATCGAGCGGTACGCCTGCAGCCGCAGCCGCTCGCCGGGCGCGTAGTCGTGCGGCACGTGGGCGTCGACGGGCAGCTCGATCTTCACCTCCAGCGGCTCCTCCTCCGGCTCCCCGCCGCCCACCAGCGACTCGCGGAACTCGGCCACCGCCTCGCCGACCATCCGCATGTAGAGGTCGAAGCCGACGCCCGCGATGTGCCCGGACTGCTCGCCGCCGAGCAGGTTGCCGGCGCCGCGGATCTCCAGGTCCTTCATCGCGACGTACATGCCGGCGCCCATCTCGGTGTGCTGGGCGATGGTGGCCAGGCGCTCGTGCGCGGTCTCGGTGAGCGGCTTCTCCGGCGGGTACAGCATGTACGCGTAGCCGCGTTCGCGCCCGCGCCCGACCCGGCCGCGCAGCTGGTGCAGCTGGGAGAGGCCGAAGGTGTCGCCGCGCTCGACGATCAGGGTGTTGGCGTTGGAGATGTCGATGCCGGACTCCACGATCGTGGTCGACACCAGGACGTCGAACTCCTTCTCCCAGAAGTCGACGACGACCTTCTCCAGCTGGGTCTCCCCCATCTGCCCGTGCGCGGTGGCGATCCGCGCCTCGGGCACCAGGTCCTTGAGCCGGGCGGCCGCCTTGTCGATCGACTCCACCCGGTTGTGGATGTAGAACACCTGTCCCTCGCGCAGGAGTTCACGCCGGATCGCGGCCGAGATCTGCTTCTCGTCGTACGGCCCGACGAAGGTCAGCACCGGGTGCCGCTCCTCCGGCGGGGTGGTGATGGTGGACATCTCGCGGATGCCGGTGACCGCCATCTCCAGGGTGCGCGGGATCGGGGTCGCGGACATGGTCAGCACGTCCACGTTGGCCCGCAGCTTCTTCAGCTGCTCCTTGTGCTCGACGCCGAACCGCTGCTCCTCGTCGACGATGACCAGGCCGAGGTCCTTGAACCTGGTCTCGGAGGAGAACAGCCGGTGGGTGCCGATGACGACGTCCACCGAGCCCTCGAACAGCCCCTCCAGGACGGCCTTGGCCTCGCTGTCGCTCTGGAAGCGGGACAGCGCCTTCACCGTCACCGGGAAGTTGGCGTACCGCTCGGCGAAGGTCGAGAAGTGCTGCTGCACCAGCAGCGTGGTCGGCACCAGCACCGCCACCTGCTTGCCGTCCTGCACGGCCTTGAAAGCGGCCCGGACGGCGATCTCGGTCTTGCCGTAGCCGACGTCGCCGCAGATCAGCCGGTCCATCGGGACGGACTTCTCCATGTCGGACTTGACCTCGGCGATGGTGGTCAGCTGGTCCGGGGTCTCCGCGTACGGGAAGGCGTCCTCCAGCTCGCGCTGCCACGGGGTGTCCGGGCCGAAGGTGTGGCCGGGAGCGGCCATCCGCGCCGAGTACAGCTTGATCAGGTCGGCGGCGATCTCCTTGACGGCCTTCTTGGCCCGCTGCTTGGTCTTCGCCCAGTCCGCGCCGCCGAGCCGGTGCAGCGTCGGGGCCTCGCCGCCGACGTACTTCGTGACCTGGTCGAGCTGGTCGGTCGGCACGAACAGCCGGTCGCCGGGGTGGCCGCGCTTGGCCGGGGCGTACTCCAGCACCAGGTACTCGCGGGTGGCGCCCTGGACGGTGCGCTGCACCATCTCGACGTACTTGCCGACGCCGTGCGCCTCGTGGACGACGTAGTCGCCGGGGACGAGCGCCAGCGGGTCGATGGCGTTGCGGCGGCGCGAGGGCATCCGGCGCATGTCCTTGGTGGAGGACCTCTGGCCGGACAGGTCGGTCTCGGTGATGACGGTGAGCTTGAGCGCCTCGTCGACGAAGCCGTGCTCGATCGAGCCGCAGGAGACGTACACGACGTCCCGGGTGGGCGCTTCGGCGAGGTCGGCGACCAGCCGGGCCGGGATGCCCTCGTTGCCCAGCACCTCGGCGAGCCGGGAGGCCGGCCCGTGGCCCTCGGTCACCATGACGACCCGCCAGTCGGCGGCCAGCCGCTCCTTGGCGTCGGCGATCGCCCGGGCGGTGTCGCCGCGGTAGGCCTCGACGGCGTGCATGCCGAGGGTCAGCGTGTTGGCGTCGAACTCCAGCACCTCGCTCACCGTCGACTCGCTGGTCGCGAACGGGCTGACGGACCACCAGGGCAGCCCGATCTCGTCGGCGTGCTCGCGCACCTCGGCGAGCGAGCGCAGCGAGGCGGCGGAGACGTCGATGGTCTCCAGGTCGATCGGCCGGTCCCCGCCCGTCGCGGCCGCGACCCAGGAGGCGTGCAGGAACTCCTGGCTGGTCGCCACCAGGTCGGCGGCGCGGGTGCGGACCCGCTCGGGGTCGCAGACCACGGTGACCGAGCCGAGCGGCAGGACGTCGAGCAGCAGCTCCATGTCGTCGACCAGGACGGGCGCCAGCGACTCCATGCCCTCGACCGCGATGCCCTCGGCGATCTTGTCCAGGATCTCGGCCAGCCCGGGGTGTTCGGCGGACAGCTCGGCGGCCCGCGCCCGCACCTCGTCGGTGAGCAGCAGCTCGCGGCAGGGCGGCGCCCACAGCCCGTGCTCGGCGATCTCCAGCGAGCGCTGGTCGGCGACCTTGAAGTACCGGATCTCCTCGACCTCGTCGCCCCAGAACTCCACCCGCAGCGGGTGCTCCTCGGTCGGCGGGAAGACGTCCAGGATGCCGCCGCGGACGGCGAACTCGCCGCGCTTCTCGACCAGTTCGACGCGCGCGTAGGCAGCCGCGGCGAGCCGGCGGGCGACCTCCTCCAGGTCGTGCGACTCGCCCCGCTGGACGGCCACCGGCTCCAGCTCGGCCAGCCCCTTGACCTGCGGCTGCAGCACCGAGCGGACCGGGGCGACGATCACCTGCACCGGCCCGGCCGCCGGGTCGTCCGCCCGCGGGTGCACGATCCGGCGCAGGACGGCCAGCCGGCGCCCGACGGTGTCCGAGCGGGGCGACAGCCGCTCGTGCGGCAGGGTCTCCCAGGCCGGGAACTCGGCGACCGCGTCGGCGGGCAGCAGCGAGCGCAGCGAGGCGGCCAGGTCCTCGGCCTCCCGGCCGGTCGCGGTGACCGCGAGCACCGGGCGGCCGCGCTCCCCGGCGGCCTGCCCGGCGAGCGCCCGGGCCAGCGCGGCGATCGCGAACGGCCGGGCGGCGGGCGGTCCGACGAGGTCCAGGTGGCGGCGGCCGCCGGCCGCGGCTCCGGTGGCGGTGGCCGCCTCGATCGCCTCGGCGAGCGCCGCGTCCCGGGCGACGACATCGAGCAGTCCGGTCAGACTCATCTGGGGTCTCTTCTTCGTCCCGTGGCTGGTGCTGCCCCCGGGCGGCGAAGGCCCGCCAGGGCAACGCGAACGGCCCGGCGCGCCGAGCGGCCGGGGGTCTCCAGCCTACGCCGCGCCAGGGACACGCACGCGGCGTACGGCCACGGCGGGGCCGGGCGGGGACGAACCGCCTCCCGCACCCCATCCCTGACGGGGACATGACCGGGAACGAACCACTGGACGGAACACCGGACCGCCGGTGGACGAACCGGCCCGGCGCCGCCCCCGCCACGGGCACAGCCACCCGCCACGAACTGGACATACTCCTGTCACTGGCCGTCCATGGAGATCGCGCACCATGGTGAACGTGCCCGCCGCACCCAACCGTGGGGGATGGCTGTGGCGGCACTGTCGCACCCCCGATGGGGGTCGGAGGTGCGAGGCCGGGCGACCCTGGGTGGGGGCGCCCGCCCAAGCGCCGGGAACCGTGGCGCCCTTTCCTGGAGGGCGCCACGGGTCTCGGCCTACTGCGTTTCCCGGGCCCCGCCCCGGACAGGCCCTAGCGGCGGCGGTAGCTCACGGTGTTGGGCGTCGCGTAGTCGGCGCCGTCGTCCACGATGATGATCTTCGGGATGATCCGGGTCTCCTCCGCCGGCGCCCCCGCCTTCCCGTCGCCCGCTGCCTCGTCGCCCGCCGCCCCGGTCACGGGCTCGGGCGGGGAGGCCGGCTTCGGCGGGACCACGGCCGGGGCGACCGGGCCGGTCACCACGGGCCCGGCGGCCGCCTTCGCCGCGCCACCGCCGACCACCGGCGTCCGCGGCACCGAAGCGCCACCCGAAGCCCCGGCCGAAGCCGGAGCCTTCCGCAGCGTCGGCAGCGGGATCTCCCCGGTGTCCGCCTCCGAGTCCACCGGCACCGCGTCGACGACCGCGTCCGCCGGGCCCGCATCCACCGAGGCCGGAGCCTCGTCCACGGGGCCGGGGCCGGAGCCGCGTCCCCCCGCCGCGCGGCCGCGGCAGCCGCCAGCCCGGGCTCGATCTGGCCGACCGCCGCCCCGGTGAGGGAGGCCAGCGTGGCCTTGATGTGGTCCAGGTGCTGCTGCACCGTCTCCAGCCGGATGTCGAACTCGGCCTGCTCGCGCTCGCTCGCCGCGTTGATCTTCTCGGCCTCCCGGCGGGCCTGCTCGACCAGCTGGTCCGCCTTGGCCTGGGCGTCCGTCTCCAGCTGCTTGATCCGGTTCAGCACGGTCTCCCGGTGCTGCTCGGCCTCCTTGACCCGGCGCTCGGCGGTCGCCGAGACCTCGGCGTCCTCGGCGTCGGCGGCGGCCTGGGCCGCGGCGAAGTCCTCGTCGGCCCGGCGGCGCCGGGTGGCCAGCTCGGCCTCGGCCTGCTCGCCGGCCTCGGCGGCGGCCACCCGCACCTTGGCGGCGTAGGCGGTGGCGGCGTCCCGGACGGCGCGGCTCTCCCGGTCGGCTTCGGCGCGGATGCCCTCGGCCTCGGCGCGGGTGCGCTCGTCGGTGCGCCGGGCGGCCGCGTCGGCCTCGGTCCGGGTGGTGGTGCTGTACTCCTTGGCGGCCCGGTCGAGCGCCTGGCCGGCCTCGTAGACCTCGTCCCGCAGGTCCTCGGAGAAGCGCTCGGCCTTCTCCCGGACGGCGCGCGCCTCGTTCTGGGCCATCGCGGCCAGTCCTGCGGCCTGTTCGCTGAGCACCTCGTAGTCGGGCTCCGGGGCCTCCTCGGCGGCCCGGCGGATGTCGGCCAGCCGGGCCTCCATCTGCCGGATGCCGGCGCCGAGGACGCTCAACCGTTCCCACGCCTCGTCGCGCTGCGCGGTGAGCGCGGCAAGGGCCCGCTCGACCTGATCGGGCGCGTAACCGCGCCGGGCCTGGGTGAAGCCGTGCTGGGGGACGGCGTCGCTCATGGGCTCTTCCCCTCGTTGTCGCGGGCTGCGGAGCCCATGATCGGACGGAACGGCCGGATCCGGAACCGCTTCGGAGCCGGGGGCCGGATTCGGTCGTCGTACGGACCTGAATACGTCGAGGACGGGACGAATAGACCCATCCTCTTGACCTATTTTGCGCAGATCCGGGCGAAACCCCAACGAGGCAGAGCCGCCGCGGCACGCCGGAGGGGCCGTCCCGAACACCGGAACGACCCCTCCCCACCTGCGAGGATCCACGACGGTCCGCTACAGCAGACCGTCCCAGAACTGCTCCAGCAGCACGGCCCACCAGGTGTCCGCGTTCTGCAGGGCCGCCGGGTCGATCGCGGCGAGCTGGGCCTGGAAGTCGGTCGTCCAGCGACCGGCCTGATCCGGCGTCAGCCCGTACCGCAGCCGCCACATCCGGCCCAGCAGGGCCAGCGCGCGGACGAACTCCGGTACACCGCTGTTGACGAACCGGGGCGGCTGGGCGGTTCCATCGATGTCCACGGCGACCACGTGCGCGGTGCCGTACTGGACGCACAGCTGCCGGCCGTAGTCGTTGCCGAGGACCAGGTAGCCGCCGAAGTCCGGGCCGCCGGCCAGGCCGCGCTCGGCGGCCAGCTCGGCGAGCGTCGGGATCGGCCGGCCCTCCTGCGCCTGCGCCCAGAAGAACGGCCCGAAGTCCCGCGGCAGCCCGGCCCACATCAGGGTCTGGGACACCGGCTCGGGTACGCCCTGGCGGGAGACCGCGCGCTGCTCGTAGCGGAACAGGTTCTGCCCGAAGGCGGCGCCGACCTCCTGGGCGAGCTGCTGCGGCGGGAGCGGCGGCAGCGGCTGGACCGTCCCGGGCGCCGGCGGCGGCACCCGGAACGGGCGGACCCGCTGGGCACCGGAGGCCAACTGGTGCAGCTCGTCCAGGTGGTCCAGCAGCTCGGCCATCCCGGCCTGCCGGGAGGCGTGGTCACGGCCGTACGGGGCGGTGTGGGTGAGCCGCACGTTCGGCCAGGACGCGGCGATCATGCGGTTGCAGTAGCCGCCGGGCAGGTCGCACGACTCCAGCTCGGTGTAGAGCTCCAGCACCTGCTCCGGCGGCACGTTGAGCCGGCGCAGGTCCTGCAGGATCTTCCACTCCGGGTGCGGGGTGCCGGGCTCGCTGCGGTGCAGCAGCTTCTGCTCCGAACCGTCCGGCCCCCGGTAGCTGAGCGCGGCGAAGTAGCCCGGGCCGACCGCGGGCACGCCGGGGGGCACCGGCGCGGGCTGCGGCGCACCGGTCACCGCCGCCGGGGGGACGACCCCGGCAGCGCCGCCCGCGTTCGGGTAGCCGTAGCCGGCCACCGGCGCGGCGGGGGCCACCGGACCGCCGGGCGGCGGCGGAACGGCCGGGCCGCCGGACGGCGGGGTGCCGGGGTCCGCCGGACCGCCCAGCAGCGCCGGGTCGATCGCGCTCGCCAGCTGGGTCGCCTCGTACGCCGCCGCGGCCGCGGGCGTGCCGCCGGCCGGCGTGCCCTGGGGGGCGGGCGCCTCGGCGCCACGCAGGCCCGCCGGGGGCGGGGGCGGCGGGGCCGAGCCGGCTCCGCGGCCGCCGGGGGCGGCGGCGGGCGCGCCGGGGCCCGGGGTGTGCTTCAGGCCGGCAGGCGGGGGCGGCGGCGGGGCGGAACCGGAGTTGCGGCCCAACCCGCCCGGAGCGGCGCCCGCGCCGGGCGAACCGGCTGCACCGCCGCGCAGCGCGGCCGGCGGGGGCGGCGGCGGAGCCGAGCCCGGCGCACGGCCGAGCCCGCCCTGCGGCGCAGCGGCGGCCGGCGGCTCCGCGGCCGGGGTGCCGGGGGCACCGGGCAGGCCGGCGAGGCCCGGCATTCCGCCGGGCGGGGCGAGCATCGTCGGCGCGTGCTCCACCGGCGCACCGGGCGGCGTCGCCGGGGCACCGGGCAGGCCGGCGAGACCGGGCACCCCGCCGGGCGGGGCGAGCATCGTCGGTGCGTGCTCCACCGGCGTACCGGGCGGCGTCGCCGGGGCACCGGGCAGGCCCATCAGCCCGGGCACGGCGTCCGGCGGCGCGAGCAGCGTCGGCGCCGGCTCGGCCACCGGGGCGGGTGCGGGGGCCTGGGCCGGCGGTGCGAACGGCGGTGCGGCCGGCGGCGCAGTCGGCGGTACGGCCGGGGCTGGGCCGGCGCGGCCTGCGCGGCGGACGGCGGGACCGGCGGCATGCCGTACCCGCCGCTGCCCGGCGGCATCAGCATGGTCGCGGCCTCGGCACCGGCCGGCGCGGCCGTGTCGGGCCGGTCCGCGCCGGTGGTCCGCAGGCCCTCGGGCATCAGGACGGTCGCGGCCTCGGCACCGACCGGCGGAGCCGTCGGCGCGACGGGCGCCACGGGCGCAACCGGGGCCGGCGGCGCAAGCGGCACGCCGGCCTGCGGCTGCGGCAGCGGAGGCGCGACGAACTGCTCGTCCGGCCCGGGCGGCGGGGCGAGCATCGTCGGCGCGTCCCCGGCGGGCCGGTCGGACACCGGCGGCTCGGTCAGCACCGCGGCCGCGGGCGCCGAAGCCGAAGCCGGGCCGGGCAGCTCCTCGGTGGCCGCCAGTGCCGAAGCCGGACCGGGCAGCTCCTCGGTGGCCGCCAGCGCCGAAGCCGGACCGGGCAACTCCTCCGTCGCCGCCAGCGGCGAACCCGGGGCAGCAGCCTGCGAACCGGCCGGACCGGCCGAACCGCCCCCCAGCCGCTCCGCCTCCGCCGCGATCGCCGCGGCCCCCGCCTCCTGCAGCCACTGCGGCGGGCTGAGCAGGAAGGAGGTCGCCTCCACCGGCCCCGGTGCGGGCTTGGCCGCCCCGGCCGGGTTGGCCGCGACCGGCCGCCCGTACACCTCCTCGTACTGCCGGACCACCTCGTTGACGGGCAGCGCCGGCCAGAGCGTGCTGGCACCCGAGTCCCGGGCGATCACCAGCCGCGCCTCACCCGAGCCGCTCGCACCCTCGGTACCGCCGCCGGCCGCCGCGTCCCCGGGCGCCACCGCCCAGCAGACGAAGCCCAGGTCGAACTCCCGGACCCGCACCTCGCGCTGCTGCGCGCGCGGCACCCCGCCGTTGATCCACTCCTCGGCGAGCTCCTGCGCCTGCGCGTACGTCACCACGCCCGGTTCACCCCTGTCCGCATCCTCGTCGTCCCCCGTTCCACCAGCACCGGAACTGCCGGCACCGCCACCACGGCCACCGCCGCAGCCGTGCGCATCAGCCCACCGGGACGGCCCGGGCGAACCCGCCGTCCACCATCAGCTCCGCGACCGTCTCCAGCTCCGGCGGGCTGCCCGCCAGTCGCAGCAGGAAGGCGTCGAAGTCCTCGCCACAGGGCAGCAGCAGCCGGGCGAGGCGGTCCTCCGGGGCCTCCGGGCCTCCGGAGTCGCGGGCGTCGTCGTACAGGTGGAACCAGACCGAGCCGGTCCGGTCGCCGCGCACCTTGAGCGCGACGATGCCGCCCTGCGCGTAGGCGATGCCCAGGTAGTCCTTGGTGAGGTGGTCGCGCAGGCACTTGTTGGCGTACACGACGTCCTCGGTGCCGTACTCCTCGCTGAGGGTCAGGAACGGCTGGTCGAGCAGCAGGCCGAGGTCGGTGTCCAGGGCCACCCCGACCGGGCCGCGGCCGCCGCCCAGCTTGAGGAAGGTGCGGTAGGCGCCGGGCAGCCGGTAGCCGAGGCGTTCCTCGGCGCGCTGCACCAGGTCCTCGGGGACGCCGATCGGGTCGCCGCCGTCCCTGGCCAGGGAGAAGTGGACGGGCCGGCGCTCCTGCAGCGGGCGGGTGCCGCGCCGGGTGTGGTCGGCGGCGGAGGTGGCCAGGCCGCCGTGGTGCCGCAGCAGGGCCTTGACCTCGACCGGGACGAGCTCCATCCGCCGCCAGCCGGGGGCGGCCCGGCCGACTGCGTGGTGCCAGGTCCAGCCGGGCGGGGTGGCGACCGCGGTCTCCAGGTCGGCCCAGAGCGGGTGGCCCTGGGTGTAGAGCGCGGCGTTGGCCGAGACGTAGTCGGTCAGCCGCAGTTCGTCCACGCCGAAGCCCTCCGGCGGGTCGGCGACCTCGGCCGCGGCCGCGGCGTACGGGCCGAAGTCCGGGTAGCCGTACTCGTCCACCCTGACCCCGGCGGGGTGCCGCTCCGCGCGGACCGGATCCGGGAACTGCACCACCTGACCTGCGTACGCCGCGTTCGGTGCGGCGGCGACGCCGGGCCGACCTGTCGTCATCTGGGAGCCCCCACTGGCTGCTGCAAATACTCGGTGCTTGCTGGGCACCAGCCTAGGGCCTGCCTTCAACCCCCGGTCCTGGGGAGAGCCCCCCGCCCGGAACCTTCCCGGAACCCCCGCGCCGGCCCCGCGCGGAACCCCCGCACCGGGCCGCACCTCACCCGTCCCGGCGGCCGGCTGCATCCCCCGGCTCGCCGCCGGGACGGTACCGCCGCGACCGCGGCCCCGGGGACGGTTTCGGCACATCAGGGGACAAGTCATGACGCGGGGGTGCGGATTCGGCCAGTATCGGGTGATGCCCCGTCGGACATCCGGCCGCTCTGCCCGGTATCCGCCACGCCCGCACCCCGGTTGTACGGATGTCGGTGTCGTTTGACAGGCTTGCCCAGGACCGGCCGGGCCGCTGCGGCCGCCGCCGGATGACGAGGAGGAGGACGACGGATGACCACCGGTGAGCCGGCGGGCCCACCAGTGCTGCGCCACCACCGCGACAGCCTGCTGCCCGCCGTCGCCGCCGCGCTGTCGCTCAAGGGCGGCGAGGTGCACACCCTGGCGGGCGACAAGGACGCCCGTCGCCCGGTGCTGCACGGCCTGGTCACGGAGTTCCTGGACGCCCTGCCGCTGGACGCCCGCGAGCGGTTCACCGGCCGCTGCCCGGAGGCCGTCCTGCTCTCCCAGTACCTGACGACGGTCGACGGCCGGCGCTCCAAGCGCGCCGCCCGCAAGCCGATGACCCTGCACGAGGCCCGCAAGGCGCTCAAGGGCTCCCGGATGACGACCGTTCGGATCCGCGAGGAGGGCGATCCGGCGCACGGCACCCACGCCCCGCCGTGCCGTTCCTGCGCCCCGATGCTGGAGCACTTCACCGTGCAGGTCGTCGCCGTCGGACCGCCCGCGCACTGACCGGCCGAGCACCGGCCCGGCCCCGGCCGGCCCCGGCCCACCCGCCCCCGGTCCGTCCCCCCGTCCCCGAGCCCTGGAGCAAGCCCTGAACCCGCCCAGCCCTCCCCCGCCCCCGCCGGCCACCCTGTCCACCGCCGGCGGTGCCACCGGCACCCGGACCCGCCCGCGCTTCCCCGCCGACGTGGCCGCCGAACTCAAGGCCGCCGGCTGGCATCCCGGCCGCTGGCAGATCCGGCAGGCCGAGGAGTGGGCCGACACCCTCGTCGGCTTCGGCGCACCCACCGGCGTGGGGCACGCGGTGTTCCCGGCGGCCGTGGAGGCCTGGGCCGAGTTCGGCGGCCTCGCCTTCGACCTGTCAGGCCCGGGCCGCCAGTTGGCCCGCACCCCGTTCCTGATCGACCCGCTGTGCGGCCTGCACCAGCCGCGCACCCTGCACGACCTCGGCCGGGCACTGGGCACCAAGCTGTCCCCGCTCGGCGAGGAGGCGTACGGGCAGGCGCTGCTGGCCGTCGACGAGGAGGGCCGGGTCTACAGCCTGGACCACACCGGCGAGTGGTTCCTCGGCCACGGCGTCGACCAGGCGATCACCGCCCTGGTGCTGGGCACCGCCCCGGGGCGGCTGCGCACCGCGGACGAGCACTGACGGGTACGGCGAAGAAGCAGGGCCGACGGCTACCGCAGCCGCTCGGCCCGTACCGCCAGCCGGGACGGCAGCACCGCCTCGACCCGGAACCCGCCGTCCGCCTCCGGCCCGGACGAGAAGGTGCCGCCCAGCGCGATCACCCGCTCGCGCATCCCGACCAGCCCGTTGCCCCCGCTGGGCAGCTGGGCCGCACCGCGCTCCCCGCCCGGGCAGGCGTTCACCACGCTCACCCGCACCCCGTTCGGCGCGTACGCCAGCAGCACGGACACCTGTGCGCCGCCCGCGTGCTTGTGCGCGTTGGTGAGCCCCTCCTGGACGACCCGGTAGGCGGTCTGCTCCGCCTCGCCGGTGAACTCCTGCCGGCTGCCGCTGACCGTCAGCGTCACCGCCATGCCGGCCGCCCGGGACTGGTCCACCAGCCGGGGCAGCGCAGCCAGCGAGTCCGGTTCCTGCGGCCGTTCGTCGTCCATCCGCAGCACGCCGAGGATCTCGCGCAGCTCGTTCAGCGCCTGCCGGCCCACCTCGCCCATCAGCTTGGCGCTCTGCGCGGCCTTCTCCGGGTCCTTGGCGGCGATCCGCTCCAGCGCGCCGGCGTGCACCACCATCAGCGAGACCCGGTGCGCCACCACGTCGTGCATCTCCCGGGCGATCCGGGTGCGTTCCTCCAGCCGGGCCCGCCGGGCGCGCTCCTGGGCCTGCTCGGCCAGCAGGTCCAGTTCGGTCTCCAGGCCGTGCGCACGGTCCTTGAGCGATTCGATCAGCCGCCGCCGCGCACCCACGTACAGGCCGGTCACCACCGGCGGGACGGTCAGCCCGACCGCGACCAGCACGGCTATCAGGACCTGGCCCCACAGCGGCGGCTGCTCCACCCCCGAGTCGCCGGGGGTCAGCATCGAGACCATCATCACGGCGACCGCCTCGGCGAAGGCCAGCCCGGACAGCGCCACCACCCGCCAGCGCCGCGTGGGCCACTCCCAGGTCTCGGCCAGTGTGTACAGCGCCACCACGAGCAGCAGCACCCCGAGCATCCCGGGCATGGCGACCAGGGTGACCAGCACGGGGACGGCCGGCCAGCGCCGGCGCAGCACCAGCGAGCCGCCGGCCAGCGCGCCGAGCAGCGCGATCCCGACCTTCCCCGCGGCGGTCAGATCGACCCGTGCGGACAGGAATCCGATCGTGCTGGCCGCGCACTCCAGCGCGGCGAGCAGGGCCAGCCCGATGTCCAGGAAGGCGCTGCGCGGCCGCTTCCACCACCAGAACGATCGTTCCTGCGCGCGCTCCCCAGGCGACTTGCTCATGTCCGACAGCCTATGCGGCAACCCCCACCCCTCCCCACCGGGATTGTCCGGCACACCTCCCGGGCACGCCAAGTGGTCCAGACCACAGCTGTATCCCGGCAGCTCTGTCCGCCATCCGGCCACCTCTCGGACAGCGCACGCCCCGACACCTATGCTGGTCGCGTCGGACAGCGCGGTCCGCACGCGTCACAACCGCCACACGCGGGCGGACCTGTGACGATGAGCCGTTGCCGAACCCCACCACCACAGGGAGCCAGCCGTGACCGCTCCGGTCCCCACCCCGGCGGACAGCCCCACCGTCATCGCCGACAACGCCGCCCTGCGTGCGGACATCCGCCGCCTCGGCGACCTGCTCGGCGAGACGCTGGTCCGCCAGGAGGGCCCCCAGCTGCTGGGCCTGGTCGAACAGGTCCGCCTGCTCAGCCGCACCGACGGCGAGGCCACCGCCGAACTCCTCTCCGACATCGACCTGGACACCGCCGCCAAGCTGGTCCGCGCGTTCTCCACCTACTTCCACCTCGCCAACGTCACCGAGCAGGTGCACCGCGGCCGCGAGTTCGCCACCCGCCGCGCCCGGGAGGGCTCGCTGCTCGCGCAGACCGCCGACCAGCTCGCCGAGGCCGACCCCAAGCACCTCCAGGACACCCTGGCCCACCTCGCGGTCCGTCCGGTCTTCACCGCGCACCCCACCGAGGCAGCCCGCCGCAGCGTCCTCAACAAGCTGCGCCGGATCGGCGAACTCCTCGACCGCATCCACCGCGAGGAGCTCAGCTCCGGCCTCGCCGCCGCCGGCCCCGCGCGCACCAGCAGCGCCCGGCGCTCCGCCGACCGCCGCCTCGCCGAGGTCATCGACCTGCTCTGGCAGACCGACGAGCTGCGCATCGCCCGCCCCGAGCCCACCGACGAGGCCCGCAACGCCGTCTACTACCTGGACGAGCTCTACCGCGAGGCCGTCCCCGAGGTCCTGGAGGAGCTGCACGAGGAGCTGGCCCGGGTCGGCCTGGGCCTGCCCGAGGGCGTGCGCCCGCTCACCTTCGGCACCTGGATCGGCGGCGACCGCGACGGCAACCCCAACGTCACCCCGCAGGTCACCTGGGACGTCCTCAACCTCCAGCACGAGTACGGCATCAAGGACGCGCTGGCCGCCATCGACGACCTGCGCAACACCCTCTCCACCTCCGAGCGGCTGGCCGGCGCCTCCGTCGAACTGCTCGCCTCGCTCAACACCGACCTGCACCTGCTCCCCGAACTCAGCCCGCGCTACCGGCGGATGAACGCCGAGGAGCCCTACCGCCTCAAGGCCACCTGCATCCGGCTCAAGCTGGAGAACACCCGCGAGCGCCTGGCCGGCGGCACCCCGCACGTCGAAGGCCGCGACTACCTCGGCACCCGCGAACTCCTCGCCGACCTGCGGCTGATCCAGGAGTCCCTGCGCGCCCACCGCGGCGAGCTGATCGCCGACGGCCGCCTCGCCCGCGCCATCCGCACCATCGAGGCCTTCGGCCTCCAACTCGCCACCATGGACGTGCGCGAGCACGCCGAGGCCCACCACCACGCCCTCGGCCAGCTCTTCGACCGCCTCGGCGAGGAGGCCTGGCGCTACGCCGACATGCCGCGCGAGTACCGGCAGAAGCTGCTCGCCAAGGAGCTCCGCTCGCGCCGCCCGCTCGCCCCCACCCCGGCCCCGCTGGACGAGGCCGGCACCAAGACGCTCGGCGTCTTCAACACCATCCGCGAGGGCTTCGAGCGCTTCGGCGACGAGATCGTCGAGAGCTACATCATCTCGATGTGCCAGGGCGCCGACGACGTCTTCGCCGCCACCGTGCTGGCCCGCGAGGCCGGCCTGATCGACCTGCACACCGGGATCGCCAAGATCGGCATCGTGCCGCTGCTGGAGACCACCGACGAGCTCCAGCAGGCCGACCGCATCCTGGACGAGATGCTCTCCGACCCCTCCTACCGGCTGCTCGTCTCGCTGCGCGGCGACATCCAGGAGGTCATGCTCGGCTACTCCGACTCCTCCAAGTTCGGCGGCATCACCACCTCCCAGTGGGAGATCCACCGCGCCCAGCGCCGGCTGCGCGACGTCGCCCACCGCTACGGCATCCGGCTGCGCCTCTTCCACGGCCGCGGCGGCACCGTCGGCCGCGGCGGCGGCCCCTCGCACGAGGCCATCCTGGCCCAGCCCTGGGGCACCCTGGAGGGCGAGATCAAGGTCACCGAGCAGGGCGAGGTCATCTCCGACAAGTACCTGCTCCCCTCCCTCGCCCGGGAGAACCTGGAACTGACCATCTCCGCCACCCTGTCCGCCTCCGCGCTGCACACCGCCCCGCGCCAGGCCCCCGAGTCGCTGGCCCGCTGGGACGCCGCGATGGACCAGGTCTCCGAGGCCGCCCACACCGCCTACCGCGGCCTGGTCGAGCAGGAGGACCTGCCGAAGTACTTCTTCGCCTCCACCCCGGTCGACCAGCTCGCCTCGCTGCACCTGGGCTCCCGCCCGTCCCGCCGCCCCGACTCCGGCGCCGGCCTGGACGGCCTGCGGGCCATCCCGTGGGTCTTCGGCTGGACCCAGTCCCGCCAGATCGTCCCCGGCTGGTACGGCGTCGGCTCCGGCCTCGCCGCCGCCCGCGCCGCGGGCCTGGGCGACGTGCTGGACGAGATGTACGGCGAGTGGCACTTCTTCCGCAACTTCCTGTCCAACGTCGCCATGACGCTGGCCAAGACCGACCTGCGGATCGCCCGCCACTACGTCGAGCAGCTGGTGCCCGGCGAGCTGCGGCACGTCTTCGACCAGATCAAGGACGAGCACGCGCTCACCCTGCGCGAGGTGCTCCGGCTCACCGGCGAGGGCGAACTGCTGGAGCACAACCCGGTGCTGAAGCAGACCTTCGCCGTCCGCGACGCCTACCTCGACCCGATCTCCTACCTCCAGGTCGCGCTGCTGCGCCGCCAGCGCGAGGAGGTCTCGGCCGGCCGCCGCGACGACCCGCTGCGCGCCCGCGCGCTGCTGCTGACCGTCAACGGCATCGCCGCCGGCCTGCGCAACACCGGCTGACGCCGGGCCCGCAACGGCCGAGGGGCCGGTGTCCCGCCCCCGGGACACCGGCCCCTCGCCGTACGGGGGTTGCTACTCCGCGGGCTCGCCCGCGCGCCTGCGCTTCAGCCACAGCGCCGCGCCGCCGGCCGCCACGACCAGGCCGCCGCCGACCGCCAGCAGCCCCGCGTCGGGGCCCATCGACTCGCCCAGCACCGGGCTGAACTGCGCCGCGGCCGGCTCCGGGGGGAGCGCCGGATCGGGCTCCGCCACCGGGTCCGCGTGCGCCACCGCACCGCTGGACAGCAGCATCCCGGCCGCCCCCAGCGCACCGGCCGTACCGACCCGCCGTCCGAGCCGCCTCAGCCGAACCACCCGGGTCCGCCGCAGTCGGCGGACCGGACCCAATCCCCGCATCGAGAACTCCCCAAACTCCCCAGGACTCGTTCGCGTACCGCGGCCGACGCTATCCGATCCCGTCCGGGCTTCTCACACGGATTCAGCTCCGGCCCGCCAAGCGTTGTACGACTGTTGCGTACCCGGCGCCCGGCGCGCCGTCTTGACGGAGGCTCAGGAGTTGTACGTCCCCTGCGCCCGCTCCAGCCCTTCGGACAGCAGCGCCTCCACCGCGTCCGCCGAGCGGTCCACGAACCACTCCAGCTCCTTGCGCTCGGTCGAGGAGAAGTCCTTCAGCACGAAGTCCGCGACCTCCATCCGGCCCGGCGGACGGCCGATCCCGCAGCGCACCCGGTGGTAGTCCGGGCCCAGCGACTTGGTGATCGACTTCAGCCCGTTGTGGCCGTTGTCGCCGCCGCCCAGCTTCAGCCGCAGCGCCGCGTAGTCGATGTCCAGCTCGTCGTGGACCGCGATCAGCGCGGCGGCCGGGACCTTGTAGAAGTCTCGCAGCGCCGTCACCGGCCCGCCGGAGAGGTTCATGAAGGACATCGGCTTGGCCAGCACCACCCGCTTGCCCGCCAGCCGTCCCTCGGCCACCTGCGCCCTGCTCTTGTGCGCCTTGAACTTGGCGCCCATCCGCTGCGCCAGCAGGTCCACCACCATGAACCCGATGTTGTGCCGGTTGCGGGCGTACTGCTCGCCCGGGTTGCCCAGCCCCACCACCAGCCAGGGGCCCTCGTACTCGTCCGCCATCGCGCTCTCACTCCTCGCCTTCGCGCTCGTCGTCATCATCCCGGACACACCGCTGCCCCGGCCGCTCCAGCGGGAGCGACCGGGGCAGCGGTCCGTGCTAGCAGGGCGAGGCTCAGGCCTCGGTGCCCTCGGCCTCGGCGGCCTCCTCGTCGGCCGGAGCGGCCTGGGCGCCGATGACCTGCAGGACGACGGCGTCGGCCTCGACGGCCAGGGTGACGCCGGCCGGCAGGGTGATGTCCTTGGCGTGGATGGAGGCACCGGCCTCCAGGCCCTCGACCGAGACGGTGACGGACTCGGGCAGGTGGGTGGCCTCGGCCTCGATCGGCAGCGCGTTGAGGACGTGCTCCAGCAGGTTGCCGCCCGGGGCCAGCTCGCCCTCGGTGTGGACCGGGATCTCGACGGTGACCTTCTCGCCACGCTTGACCAGCAGCAGGTCGACGTGCTCGATGGTGCGCTTGATGGCCTCGCGCTGGACGGCCTTGGGCAGCACGTACTCGTCCTTGCCCTCGATCGGAACGACCAGCAGGGCGTTCGGGGTCTTGAGGGCCATCATCAGGTCGTGGCCGGGCAGGTTCAGGTGAACCGGGGCGTGGCCGTGGCCGTAGACGACACCGGGGACGAAGCCGGCACGGCGGGCGCGACGGGCGGCACCCTTGCCGAACTCGGAACGGGTCTCAGCGGCAAGGCGGATCTCGGACACGACTGCACTCCTCGTGGAAGATGGCGCGGGGGTGCAGGCAACGCGAAAAACCGCCGGGACCACACCCTCAGTACGTTCGGGGGTCACTCGGCGGCAACGGCCTGCCGGCGGACGGGAATCCGGCACCGGCAGCGCGTCGATCACGGAGCGGGCGCCCGTCGAGCAGGCACACGGCATCCCTCGCCGAGCAGTCTCACGAGTCTAACCGCACCGGTGCCCTCCCGCGAAATCGGCGGCGGCCCCGGCCCGTTCGGACCGGGGCCGCCTGCGCGGGCCTTCGTCAGTGCACGCCCTCGAAGAGGCTCGTGACCGAACCCTCCTCGAACACCTCGCGGATCGCGGCGGCGATCGACGGGGCGATGGACAGCGTGGTGATCTTGTCCAGCTGGAGCTGGGCCGGGGTGGGCAGCGTGTTGGTGAACACGAACTCGCTGACCCGGGAGTTCTTCAGCCGGTCCGCGGCCGGGCCGGAGAGCACCCCGTGGGTGGCCGCGACCAGGACGTCCGCGGCGCCGTTCTCGAACAGCGCGTCGGCGGCGGCGCAGATCGTGCCGGCCGTGTCGATCATGTCGTCGACCAGGACGCAGACCCGGCCCTCGACGTCACCGACGACGTCGGCCGACAGGATGGTGTTGGCCTGGGTGATGTCGCGGCGCTTGTGGATGATCGCCAGCGGGGCGGCCAGGCGGTCGCACCACTGGTCGGCGACCTTCACCCGGCCGGCGTCCGGGGAGACGACGGTCAGCTTGGAGCGGTCGACCTTCTCGCCGATGTAGTCGGCCAGCAGCGGCAGCGCGAACAGGTGGTCCACCGGGCCGTCGAAGAAGCCCTGGATCTGCGCGGTGTGCAGGTCCACGGCCATCAGACGGTCGGCCCCGGCCTGGCGCAGCAGGTCGGCGACCAGGCGGGCCGAGATGGGCTCGCGGCCGAGGTGCTTCTTGTCCTGGCGGGCGTAGCCGTAGAACGGCAGGATCGCGGTGATGCTCTTGGCGGAGGCCCGCTTCAGAGCATCGATCATGATCAGCTGCTCCATGATCCACTGGTTGATGGGAGCCGTGTGGCTCTGCATCACGAAGCAGTCCGCACCACGGGCGGACTCCAGGAAGCGGACGTAGATCTCGCCGTTGGCGAAGTCCAGGGCCTTGGTGGGGACCAGTTCGGTCCCGAGCGCCTCGGCCACCTCCTTCGCCAGCTCCGGGTGGGCACGGCCGGAGAAGAGTTTGAGCTTCTTCTCACCCGACGTCGTGATCCCGCTCACTGCACCGTCTCCTCGCGTTGCGGACGCTGAACCCTCGACCCGGTGCGGGCAGGCGGGGCCCACGCGCGGTACGGGGTCGGGGGGAATGTCGGTACGCCTGGACACGGGCGGTAAGCCCAGTGGCGCACGTATGTCCCCAAGGTTACGCGCCCGCGCAGAAACCGTCCGCCCCGGGATCGCCCCTGGGTCGGCCCGCGGTGCCCCGCCCGCCCCGTCAGGCCTGCCCGGCCCCGTCCGTCGCCGCCTTCGCGGCCTGCGCGGAGACGGTTCCGGGGCGCTTGCGCTCGACCCACCCCTCGATGTTGCGCTGCTGCGCGCGGTTCACGCCGAGTGCGCCGGCCGGGACGTCGGAGGTGATGACCGAGCCCGCACCGGTGTAGGCACCGTCACCGACGGTGACCGGGGCGATGAACATGTTGTCCGAACCGGTGCGGCAGTGCGCGCCGATGACGGTGCGGTGCTTGTTCACGCCGTCGTAGTTCACGGTGACCGAGGCCGCGCCGATGTTGGTGCCCTCGCCGATCGTGGCGTCGCCGATGTACGACAGGTGCGGCACCTTGGCACCCTCGCCGAGCTCGGAGTTCTTCACCTCGACGTAGGTGCCGACCTTCGCCTTGCGGGCCAGCTTCGCGCCCGGCCGCAGGTAGGCGTAGGGGCCGGCGGTGGCCAGCTCGCCCACCTCGGCACGGTCGGCCGTGGTGTTGCTCACCCGGGCGCCGGCGCCGATCAGGGTGTCCTTGAGGGTCGAGTTCGGACCGACCTCGCAGCCCTCGGCCAGGTGGGTGGCGCCCTGCAGCTGGGTGTTGGGCAGCACCACCGCGTCCGGCTCGTAGGTCACCTGGACGTCGAACCAGGTGGTCGCCGGGTCCACCACGGTGACGCCCGCGCGCATCGCCCGCTCCAGCAGACGGTCGTTCAGCAGCCGGCGGGCCTGCGCCAGCTGGACCCGGTCGTTGATGCCCAGGATGTCCCGGTGGTCCTCGGCGACCACGGCACCGACCCGATGGCCGGCCTTGCGCAGGATCTCCAGGGTGTCGGTCAGGTACTCCTCGCCCTGCGAGTTGTCCGTGGTGAGCTCGGCCAGCGCCTCGACAAGCAGCTTGGCGTCGAAGGCGAAGACGCCCGAGTTGATCTCGGCGATCGCCCGCTGGGTGTCGGTGGCGTCCCGCTCCTCGACGATCGAGGCGACGGTGCCGTCCTCGTCCCGCAGGATCCGGCCGTAGCCGAAGGGCTCGGGGACGACGGCGGTCAGCACGGTGACGCCGTTCTGTTGGGCCGCATGAGCGTCCGCCAGCCGGCGCAGGGTCGCCCCGGTCAGCAGCGGCGAATCGCCGGCGGTGACGATCACGGTGCCGTCCAGCACCACGCCGTCCGCGCCCAGCGCCTCCAGCGCGGTGCGCACCGCGTGCCCGGTGCCGTTCTGCTCCTCCTGGACGGCCGTACGCACCGCCGGGTAGTGCGCCGCCAGGTGCTCCTGCACCTGCTCGCGCTGGTGCCCGACGACCACGACCAGCTGCTCCGGAGCCAGCTCCCCGGCCGCCGAGACCGCGTGCCCCACCAGCGACCGTCCGCACACCTCGTGCAGCACCTTGGGCAGCTTGTTCGACTTCATCCGGGTCCCGCCACCGGCGGCGAGCACGACAACGGCGGCAAGCGAATTGGCACCCATGCGGGGAGGCTCCTCGGTAGGTTCACGGAGAGGGCAGAGCAGGCCCGGCCCGGACCCACGCCGGTCGCCGGTCGCACAGTCCGCCGAGCGGCACCGACAATACCGGCGCGATGGAAGACGCCCGAACCAGAGGCGTGCAGAGGCTCCGCCGCTAGGATTCGAACCCAGACAAAGGCCTCCAAAGGGCCCTGTGCTGCCATTACACCACGGCGGACAGTCGTGTCAGACCCTACCCGAGTCGACCCTGCCGTGGGTATCGCCTTGCACCGATCCGCAACCGCCGGTCCACGCTCGGTTCCCGCCGCGGTCCGCGCTCCGATCCACGCCCCGATCCGCCGGCGTCTCCGCCGCCGAACCCCGTGGGGTCGGGGTTCATCCATCCAGTCGGGTGAATTCACTCAAGAGCCGCGCGGCGGAGTGTTCCCTTGGACACGGAGCGCAACCTACGATGCCGTAGGTTACGCCGACGTAGGCTCCGCTTCTCTCCCGTACCGGGACGCCGCAAAGGGACGCCCATGACCATCCAGGCAGGAGAGGCGCGCGCGGGGACCGCCGCCTCCCGTACTCCGTCCTCCGACCCCCAGACCCTCGACCCGCAGACCGCCGCCACCCAGCTGTCCGCCACCCGCGGCGGGGAGAAGCAGGGTCTGCCCGAGCGGATCGCGCTCGGACTGTTCATCCTCGTGCCCTTCACCGCGCTGCTGGCCGCCGTCCCGGTGGCCTGGGGCTGGGGGCTGGGGTGGACGGACCTCGCGATCGCCGTCGCCATGTACTTCCTCACCTGCCACGGCGTCACCGTCGGCTACCACCGCTACTTCACCCACGGCTCGTTCAAGGCCAACCGCCCGGTGCGCCTCGCGCTGGCGATCGCCGGCAGCCTCGCGGTCGAGGGCCCGCTGGTGCGCTGGGTGGCCGACCACCGCAAGCACCACCGGTTCAGCGACAAGGACGGCGACCCGCACTCGCCCTGGCGCTACGGGGAGAGCGTCCCCGCGCTGCTGAAGGGCCTGTTCTGGGCGCACCTGGGCTGGCTCTTCGACGAGGAGCAGACCCCGCAGCTCACCTACGCCCCGGACCTCGTCCGCGACCCGGCCATAAGGCGGATCTCCCGGCTGTTCTGGCTCTGGACCGCCATCTCGCTGCTGCTGCCCGCGCTGGTCGGCGGCCTGGTGACGCTCTCCTGGGCGGGCGCGCTCTCCGCCTTCTTCTGGGGTTCGCTGGTCCGGGTGGCCCTGCTGCACCACGTCACCTGGTCGATCAACTCGATCTGCCACGCCGTCGGCCGCCGCCCGTTCCGCTCCCGGGACCGCTCCGGCAACGTCTGGTGGCTCGCGGTGCTCTCCTGCGGGGAGTCCTGGCACAACCTGCACCACGCCGACCCGACCTCGGCCCGGCACGGCGTGCTCCGCGGACAGATCGACTCCTCGGCCCGGCTGATCCGCTGGTTCGAGCTGGCCGGCTGGGCCCGGGACGTCCGCTGGCCGGACGCGCAGCGGATCGCCGCCCGCCGCGCCGCATGAGGCGGCGCTTCCAGCATGATGTAGGGGTGAACGGGAGCAGCGCAGACAGCACAGGCGGGCAACACAGCACGCGGACGGACGCGGCGCCCGCTACGGCGCCGGCCCGTCCGCGGGCCGCTGCACCGGCGGGCGCGGCCGCCGAGGGGGGTGCGGACCGGGGCGCCGCCCCGGCCCCGCGCCGCCGGGGCGGCCGGGTCCGGATGACCGGCAAGCAGCGGCGCGAACAGCTGCTGGAGATCGGCCGGACGGTCTTCGCGGAGCGCGGCTACGACGGAACCTCGGTGGAGGAGATCGCCGAGCGCGCCGGGGTGTCGAAGCCCGTCGTCTACGAGCACTTCGGCGGCAAGGAGGGGCTGTACGCGGTGGTGGTGGACCGCGAGATGCAGCTGCTGCTGGACATGGTGACCGGGGCGCTGACCGGCGGACACTCGCGCGAGCTGCTGGAGCAGGCCGCCTTCGCGCTGATGGACTACATCGACACCTCGACGGACGGCTTCCGGATCCTGGTCCGGGACTCGCCGGTGGCCCAGTCGACCGGCACCTTCGCCTCGCTGATCAGCGACATCGCCACGCAGGTGGAGGACATCCTGGGCCTGGAGTTCAAGTCCCGGGGCTTCGACGCCCGGCTGGCCCCGATGTACTCGCAGATGCTGGTCGGCATGGTCGCACTGACCGGGCAGTGGTGGCTGGAGGTGCGCAAGCCGGACAAGGCGACGGTGGCGGCGCACCTGGTGAACCTCGCCTGGCACGGGCTGGAGGGCCTGGAGCGCCACCCCCGGCTGGTCGGCGACCGCACGGGCTGACCGCGACCGACCGGGGGCCGGCCGGCCGCCGTGCTGCCGGGCCCGGTCGCCGATCGCCCCCGGCCGGCTACCGCCTGATCCCCACCGCGAAGATCCGCCGGAACGGGAACACCGTCCCGTACGGCCCGGCCGGGTACGCCTCGCGCAGCAGCCGCCCGTACTCGGCGAGGAAGGCGGCCCGCTCGGCCGGGTCGGCGAGCAGGCCCAGGACCGGGCGCAGCGCGCTGCCCTTGACCCACTCCAGGACCGGGTCCGGCCCCGGGAGCAGGGTGGAATAGGTGGTCTCCCAGACGTCCGGGAGGCAGTCGGCGCCGGCCAGGGCGTCGAGGTAGCGCTCGGGCGGGTGGACGCCGGCGCGGACGGCGTCCTCGCCGAGCAGGTCGCGCCAGCGGGGGCTGCGGCGCAGCTCGGCGAGCAGGGTGTGGCTGGGGGCCTCGAAGTTGCCGGGCACCTGGAAGGCGACGACTCCGCCGGGACGCAGGGCGCCGGCCCAGCGCGGGACGAGGTCGAGGTGGCCGTCGATCCATTGCAGGGTGGCGTTGGAGACGATCAGGTCCGGCCGGGCCGGGGCCGGGTCGTAGTCGCGGGCGTCGGCGAGCAGGTAGTCGGCGCTCGGTTCGCCCTCGGCGCGGGCGGTGGCGAGCATCGGGGCGGAGTTGTCGACGCCGGTGATGCGGGCGCCCGGCCAGCGCTCGCGCAGGACGGCGGTGGAGTTGCCGGGCCCGCAGCCGATGTCGAGGATCCGCTCGTCGCCCCGGGTCGGCAGATCGGGGACGCGGGCGAGCAGGTCGCGCAGCGGGCGGGTGCGTTCGTCGGCGAAGCGCAGGTACTGCGCCGGGTCCCAGACGGTGGTGGTCATGGCCTACCTCGCAAGTATCTCGACATCAAGATATCTCCTCGTAGCCTTGCCCGCACATTTCTCGATGTCAAGAGACTTCACATCGACACATCCACCGATACACTGATCGTCATGGAGGACGAGGTCGACAGGCTGGTCGCAGCGTGGCGCCGAGAGCGCCCCGACCTCGACGTGGAGCCGCTGGAGGTGCTCAGCCGGGTCAGCCGGCTCGCCCGGCACCTGGACCGCGCCCGCCGCACCGCCTTCGCCGAGCACGGCTTGGAGCCCTGGGAGTTCGACGTCCTGACCGCCCTGCGGCGGGCCGGCACCCCCTACCAGCTCTCCCCCGGCCAACTGCTCACCCAGACCCTGGTCACCTCCGGCACCATGACCAACCGGATCGACCGGCTCACCGGCAAGGGCCTGGTCAAGCGCCTGCCCGACCCGGACGACCGACGCGGCGTCCTGGTCCGCCTCACCGACGACGGCCGCGACCGCGCCGACCAGGCACTCGCCGGGCTCCTCGCGCACGAGCGCGAACTCCTCGCCCAGCTCAGCTCCGGCCAGCAGACCGAACTCGCGGCACTGCTGCGGCAGCTGGTCGCCCCCTTCGACAACATCCCCGGCTAGTTCCCTGACCAGGGCCTGTCCGGCTGGCCGCTAGGACCTGTCGGCGCCCGTGGCGACGGACGGCGGCGCCACGGGTACGGCCGGCTCCGCGGGGCTGACCCCGGCCCGGCGGGCGACCGCGACGGCGGCCAGCGTGGAGTGCACCCCCAGCTTGCCGAGCACGTTCTGCATGTGCGTCCGGACGGTGTGCGGGGACAGGTAGAGCCGCTCCGCGACGGCCTGCCGGCCCAGGCCCGCGACCATGCAGCGCAGGATCTGCTTCTCCCGCGGCGTGAGGGTGTCCACCAGCCGCTCGCTCTCGGTGCGGTCCCGCCGGGCGGTGGTGAGCTCGCGGATCACCCCGGTGAGCAGCGCGGGCGGCAGGTGCGTCTCGTCGCGCAGCACCCCGCGGACCACCGCGAGCAGCCGGGCCAGCGAACTCTCCTTGGCCACCCAGCCGGTGGCGCCGGCGTGCAGGGCGCGGGCGGCGCGGTGCGGGTCGTCGGCGGTGGCCAGGACGACGGCGCGCAGCCCGGGGTGGGCGCGGCGGAGCCGGGCCAGCAGGGTGATGCCGTCGGGCGACGGCGTCGGTCTGAGCTGATCGGGCCGCACCTGGTCGGGCCTGAGCTGGTCGACCCGGACCTGGTCGGCCCGGAGCTGGTCGCCCGCCGGGCGGGCGCCGGCCACCCCGGCCGACAGCGTGGGCGGTGCCCCGAGCGGAACGGCCGCCCGGCGCGCCGGCGGTACGGGCGGGGCCGCCCGGCGCCGCACCTCCTCGGCGGCATCCGGACCGGGCCGCCTGCGGACGGCCGTCGCCGCCGACCCGCCCGCTCCGCCGACCCCGGCCGCGCCGGCCATCGCCTCGGCTCCGAGGTCGGCGTCGATCAGCGCCACGTCGTAGGCCCGGCCCTCGACGGCGGCACGCTCCAGCGCCCGCTCGGCGGCCGCCGCGCTGCCCGCCGCGCCCACCTCCACGTCCGGCTCGGCGGCGAGCGCCGCGGCCAGTGCCTCGGCGAAGATCCGGTGACCGTCGACCACCAGGACGCGAATCCGCCCCATCGTCCCTCCCCTGCTCAGACCGCCCGAGCCCGGGAACGGGGAGACCGGCCCGGCATCCGCGATCCGGACCCGCCGCTCCGCCCACCCACCGGTGGTCGGTAAGACCGAAGGGCGCCGGCCCCCACCGGTACCGCACTCAGCGTACGGGTCGGGAATCGCCCTCGTGGTGATTCGGTGAAGTTTCGTCAGAAGGGGCGTGCGTGACAGGACTTGCGTCACAGGACGGCGCCCGGCCACCGCGGACGGCGGCGGCCGGGGCGCGCAGGTCTAGCGGGCGTTCTTCTCCAGGGTGAACTTCCAGGCGTCGGCGACGATGTCGTCCAGGCTCGGGCGGCGCGGGGTCCAGCCCAGCGCCTCGTGGGCGCGGGCGGCCGAGGCCACCAGCACCGCCGGGTCTCCCGCCCGGCGGCCCGCGATCTGCACCGGGATCTCCCGGCCGGTGACGCGCTTGACCGACTCGATCACCTCGCGCACCGAGAAGCCGCTTCCGTTGCCCAGGTTGCAGATCAGGTGCTCGCCCGGCTTGGCGGCGTCCAGGGCCAGCAGGTGGGCCTCGGCCAGGTCCGCGACGTGGATGTAGTCGCGGATGCAGGTGCCGTCCGGGGTCGGGTAGTCGTCGCCGTACACCGCGATGTGCGGGCGCTGGCCGAGCGCGGCCTGGAAGACCAGCGGGATCAGGTGCGACTCGGGGTCGTGCCGCTCCCCGAAAGTGACATCGAAAGAACTGCCGTACGCGCCGGCCACGTTGAAGTAGCGCAGCGAGACGGCGGCCAGGCCGTGCGCGACGGCCTCGCTGGTGATCAGGTGGTCCACGGCGAGCTTGGTGGCGCCGTAGGTGTTGGTCGGCGCGGTGCGGGCGGTCTCGGCGATCGGCACGGCCTCCGGCTCGCCGTAGGTGGCGGCGGTGGAGGAGAACACCAGCTTGCGCACGCCCGCCGCGCGCATCGCGCTGATCAGCTCCAGCGAGCCGGCCACGTTGTTGCGCCAGTACTTCTCCGGGTCCGCGACCGACTCGCCGACCTGGGAGGAGGCGGCGAAGTGCAGCACGCCGTCGAAGGAGCCGTCCAGCACCTTGTCGGCCTCCTGGATCCGGCCCTCGACGAACTCGGCGCCGGCCGGCACACCCTCGCGGAAGCCGGTCGAGAGATCGTCCAGGACCGTCACCTGGTGCCCCGCCTCCAGCAGGTGGGCGGCCACCACGCTGCCCACGTAGCCGGCGCCACCCGTGACCAGGTACTTACTCATGTTGGGACCTCCAGCGGGCGATGGTCGCGCGGACGGCGGGGCCATCGACGGAATGCGTACGACTCAGGCCATTCTCCCAATCCACCGGGGTGCTCCGGACCACGGAGGCGGTCGCGCGCAGGCTTTTCACCAAGTCCTCAGCCGCCGGACATCCCGCCCCTCGCGGGCGGCGGCCACCGGGCCCTGCGCCACGGCCTCAGCCGCCGGACATCCGCTCCAACAGGCCGGTGCGCGCCGCCACCGCGGCCGCCTCCAGGCGGGTCCGCGCGCCCAGTTTCATCAGCACCCGCTGGACGTGCGTCCGGGCCGTACTGGCCGCGATCCGCATCCCGGCGGCGATCGCCGCGGTGTCCTCGCCGTCCGCGATCCGGCCGAGCACCTGCACCTCACGGCGGGTCAGCAGCCGCAGCAGCCGGACCGCCTCGTCGTCGGGTTCGGCCTCCGGGCGCAGCAGTTGGTCGAAGGCCCCGCGCAAGATGTCCACCGCGACGGCGGCCTCGCCCGCCCTGGCCCGGCCGATGGCCCGCTCGACCACCTCGATCCGCTCGTCGCTGGGCACGTAGCCCGCCGCGCCGGCCGCGAACGCCGCGGCCACACCGCGCAGTTCACCCACCGGCCCGAGCACGATCACGGCCACCTCGGGGCGTTCCCGGCGGATCCGGCGCAGCCCGTCGAAGGCGCCCGCCTCGGCGGGCGCGGCTACGCCGAGCAGGCACACCTCGGGCCGGCGCCCGGCCACCAGATCGGCGGCGACCGCGGCCGGGCAACCGACCGCGAGCACCCGGTGACCGCGCAGCTGGAGCGCGGTGGCCAGGGCCTCGGCCAGCAACCGGTGGTCGTCCACCACCACGAGTCGAACGCCCATGACGCCCTCCCGGTCGGGGTCCGGCTCCCGCCCACACCCCACGGGCGGGCGGCCGATGACGCCCCATCACAGCGCATTCCGCACCCGACCCGCTAGGCCGTGACGCATCGACTGTCGATGGAAACGCGAAAGACCCCCGCCCTGAGGCGGGGGTCTTCCAGTTGAGCCCCCATGCGGAATCGAACCGCAGACCTTCTCCTTACCATGGAGACGCTCTACCGACTGAGCTATAGGGGCTTGCCGGGTTTTCACCGGGCCGGTCGAACAAGGAAGACATTACACGGCCGTGGGGCCGGAAGGGAAATCGGCCCCTCCTGCCCGCCGCTCCGGCCTCAGCCCTCGGCGTGCGCCGCGTCGAACTCCTCGCGGGCCGCCATCAGCCGGCCGGCGTGGCGCTCGGTCCACCGGCCGAGCGGCGCGACCAGCTCGGCCAGTTCGCGGCCCAGCGGTAGCAGGTCGTAGACCACCCGCGGCGGCGTCTCCGGGAAGACCGTACGGCGCACCAGGCCGTTGCGCTCCAGGTTGCGCAGGGACTGGGTGAGCATCTTGCGGCTGACCCCGCCGACCCCGCGCTGGAGTTCGGAGAAGCGCCGCGGGCCGCAGGCGGAGAGGCTCATCAGGATCAGCATCGACCACTTGTCGGCAAGCTCCGCGAACACCTCGCGACTGGGACAGAGCTGGGCGAACACGTCGTGCTCTGGCCGTTCCTGCGTCGTCATGCCATCCAGGGTAGCCCTTCGGTCTCCAATCCACCCTTGGTAACCAATAGAGACTTGGTCTATATTAGAGACCGCCGGACGGGCCTGGAGCAGGTTCGGTCCGCCGCAGTTCTCGCTGCGCCCGTGCCGCCCCGTCCTGTCCCTGCCCGCCCGCCTGTCCCCATGGAGTGCCGCATGACCGCCATCCGTCCGACCGTCGCCCTCGCCTACCACTCCGGCTACGGCCACACCGCCGTGATCGCCGAGGCCGTCGCCCGCGGCGCCGCCGACGCGGGCGCCGAGGTCGTCACGATCGCCGTCGACACCATCACCGACGAGCAGTGGGCCCAGCTGGACGCCGCCGACGCGATCGTCTTCGGCTCCCCCACCTACATGGGCACCGCCTCCGGCGCCTTCCACGTCTTCGCCGAGGCCAGCAGCAAGCGCTGGTTCGCCGACGCCTGGAAGGACAAGGTCGCCGCCGGCTTCACCAACTCCGCCTCCAAGTACGGCGACAAGGCCGGCACCCTCGGCTTCTTCCAGACCCTCGCCGCCCAGCACGGCATGTCCTGGGTCAACCTCGGCCTCAAGCCCGGCTGGAACGCCACCACCGCCTCCGAGAACGACCTCAACCGCCTCGGCTTCTCCAGCGGCGCCGCTGCCTCCACCCCGGCCGACGCCGGCCCCGAGGCCGTCCACAAGGCCGACATCGCGACCGCCGAGCACCTGGGCGCCCGCGTCGCCGCGCACACCGCCATCGTCCTCGCCGGCCGCGCCGCCCTGGGCGGCTGACCCGGTCGGTCGACCCGCCCGCGCCGCCGCGCCCTGCGCCTACGCCGCCGGATCCGCCCCCCACAGGGGCGCCCGGCGGCGTCCGCCGTCCACCGCCCCCAACTCGGCACCCGTGGTCTCCGGCAGCAGCCGCAGACACCCCAGGGCCAGCACCCCCAGCCCGGCCAGGTACCAGCCCACCGGCTGCGCCGTCCCGTACGCCGCCGTCAGCCGCGTCGCCACCAGCGGCGTCAACGCACCGCCGACCACACCGCCCAGGTTGTACGTCAGCGCCGCACCCGTGTAGCGCACCCGGGTCGGGAACAGTTCCGGCAGGAACGCCGCCACCGGCCCGAACATGCAGCCCAGCACCACCATCGCCCCCGCCAGCGCCACGAACATCAGCGGGCGGCTCACCGACTCCAGCAGCGGGAACAGCACCAGCGCCCAGCCGGCGGCCAGCCCCGTCGCCCACCGCAACGTCCGCCGCCGCCCCCACCGGTCACTGCGCTCGGCGCTCAGCCACACCGTCCCGGCCATCCCCACCGCGCCCACCAGCAGCATCGCCAGCACCAGCGTGCTCGCCACCCCGAGCCCCGAGGTCGCGTACGCCAGCGAGTACGTCGTGGTCAGGTAGAACAGCGCGTACCCCACGGTGATCGCGCCCCCACCCGCCACCACCGGACGCCAGTGCTCCCGCACCACCTCCAGCACCGGCGGCCGCTCCCCGTGCGCCCCCTTCTCCCCGCGCTCCTCCGTACGCTCCATCGCCCGGAACAGCGGCGACTCCTCGACCCGCAGCCGTACGAACAACCCCACCGCGACCAGCGCGAACGAGGCCAGGAACGGCACCCGCCAACCCCACGCACGGAACGCCCGCTCGTCCAAACCGAGTTGGAGCGCCAAGAACACCCCGTTCGCCAACACGAACCCGATCGTCGGCCCCAACTGCAGGAAGCCCCCGTACCGCCCCCGCCGGGCGGCCGGCGCGTTCTCCGCGATCAGCAGCGCCGCCCCGCCCCACTCCCCGCCCAACCCGACGCCCTGGCACACCCGCAACACCACCAGGACCGCCGGCGCCCACCACCCCCACGCCGCGAACCCCGGCAACAACCCCACCGCCGCCGTCGCCAACCCCATCAACAGCAGCGACACCACCAAGGTCGCCTTCCGCCCCACCCGGTCCCCGAAGTGCCCGAACACCACCGCCCCCAACGGCCGGGCCAGGAACGCCACCGCATACACCGAGAACGCCGCCAACAGCGCCCCCACCGCACCCAACCCGGGGAAGAACACCACCCCGAACACGAGCGCCGCCGCCGTGCCGTAAATGAAGAAGTCGTAGAACTCGATCGCCGTCCCGATCAGCGCCGCAGCCGCCGCCCGCCGCAACTGCCCTACCCGCCAAGCACCCTCCGCATCCATACCACCACCCTCACCACCAACCCCCTCCCCCACCAGCCCCCACCCGAGTGACCCCGGCGCACCCCCACCCACCCGGCGCCCCCTACCGCCGCCGCACCACCACGACCACCGGTACCGAGCCACCCGCCCCCGCTCGGCCACACCAGCCGGGGCGCCGTTACCGCCATGGAACGCTCGAACTACCTCGCGTACGGATTGTCCTCCGGCGGCACCGGCGGCTGGTACGACGGCGGCAACGGCTGCTGCGGCGGCACCGGCGGAACGGCGACCTCAGGCTGCACGGCCGACTTCCGCCGCCGCACCACCACGAACACCACACCGGCCACCAACACCAACCCGGCCACCACACCCGCCACGATCGGCAGCGAACTGCCCGACCCGGACGACGAATCAGCCTTCGGCTGCACCGGCGGCGCACCCACCGCGACATCGGTCGGACTCCCGGCCGCACTCGGTACCGACGACACGGGCGCGGACGCACTCGCCGAAGCCGAACCCGACGGAGCCGCCGACGGCAGAACCGCATCAGCCGGCAGCGGCGACACACCCGCCGGACCGGGATCGCCGGGATCCGTCAGCGCGACCCGAGGCCGAACCGCCCCCCACCCCGCATCATCCGTACGCTTGTCCCCACCGTTCGGCCTGCCCGCGGTGTTGATGAGCACCCGCAGAACCTGATTCGCCGTCCAGTCCTTGTGAACCGCCCAAACCAGCGCAGCCGAAGCGGAAACCAAAGCCGCCGCGTCCGACGTTCCATGGCTCTTGCAGTATTCCGTTTCCGAGGTACAACCCGCGAGAATTTCATCGCCCGGAGCAACCAGGGCAACGTGAGGTCCGGTTTCCGATTCAGCCGTAACGGTTCCCTGTCGGTCGATGGCCCCCACTCCGACTACGTTGGGCAGCCCACCCGGGTACGACAGCAGGTTTCCGGACTGCGCCTTATTTCCGACACTGGATACGACCAGGACACCCTTGGATCGCGCAGCAGCAAGAATCCTGTCCAGTTTATCCACATCACTCGGCATGGCCGTCACTGCAGCAATGCCCTGCGAGATGTTGATGACCTTCGCCCCTTGGTCTACGGCATAGTTGACAGCCTGTCCGATCTGGTCCAGGAAGTCGGCCGAAACGAGGGCACCGACAGACCCATTGTTGATCTTGAGTGGGAGGATCTTGGCTCCGGGCGCCAGACCGTAGGCGCCTGTTCCGCCCACGCCTTTGCCAGTACCCGCAATCAAGCTGGACATCTCCGTACCGTGTCCGTCGCCGAAGGTCCCCACCCCGCCGGGACTACCGCTGAAATCCTTGCCTGGCAGGAACTGTCCGACCAGGTCAGGATGGTCCAGTCGAAAGCCTCCGTCGATCACCGCGACAGTGACGCCCTGCCCTGTCGAGGTCTTCCACATCTCGGGAGCATGCATGGCGTCCAGGTGCCATTGCCGTGCGCGAACCGTCTCGTCCGCAGCCGCCGGCCCCGCCAATGCCCCCGCCACCCACAGACTCGCCACCCCAACGGCCACAAACCGCCGAGTCCAACGGTTCCCCACCCGATCCCCCACCACAGAAGCGCCCCTACTACCTCGCGTACGGATTGTCCTCCGGCGGCACCGGCGGCTGGTACGACGGCGGCATCGGCTGATGCGGCGGCACCAGCGGAACAGCGGCCTCAGGCTGCACGGCCGACTTCCGCCGCCGCACCAGCACGAACACCACGCCGGCCACCAGCACCAACCCGGCAAGGACGCCCGCCACGATCGGCGCCGAACTACTCGACCCTGCCTTGGGCTCCACGGGCGGCGCACCCACCGCGACATCGGTCGGGCTCCCGGCCGCACTCGGCGCCGACGACACGGGCGCGGACGCACTCGCCGAAGCAGACGGAGCCGCCGACGGCGAAACCGCATCTGCCGGCAGCGGCGACACACCCGCCGGACCGGGATCGCCGGGATCCGTCAGCGCGACCCGAGGCCGAACCGCCCCCCACCCCGCACCGTCCGTGCGGCCGTCCCCACCATTCGACCGGCCAGCGGTGTTGATCAGCACCCGCAGAACCTGATTCGCCGTCCAGTCCTTGTGAACCGCCCAAACCAGCGCCGCCGAAGCGGAGACCAGGGCAGTCGCATCGGAGGTGCCATGGCTCTTGCAATAGCCGGTGGACGCCGTACAAGCAGCAATCACATCCATGCCAGGGGCCACGAGAGCGACCTGCGGCCCACGCTCGGACTCATCCGTCACGGTTCCGTTCCGGTCAACAGCCCCGACGCCGACCACATTCGGCAGACCACCCGGATACTCGACAATATTGCCCTGCTGCGCAGAATTCCCGACACTGGCGACCACGAGGACGCCCTTCGCGCGCGCATTTGCAAGGATTCGATTTATCTTGGCCACATCGTCTGACGTGGCGGTAACCGCAGATGTGCCCTGCGAAATGCTGATGACCTTCGCACCCTGGTCAACCGCATAGCTGATCGCCTGGCCGATCTGATCGAGGAATTCGGCCGTGATGACAGTACCCTCAGATCCACTATTGATCTTCAGAGGTAGAACCTTCACACCAGGCGCAAGGCCGTAGGCGCCGTTCCCGGCTCGGTTCCTGCCCGTGCCTGCGATGAGGCTAGCCATTTCGGTGCCATGGCCGTTGCGGTCTACGCCCAAGCCACTGGAGCCACCGCTGAAATCCTTTCCCGGAAGAAACTGCCCGACCAGGTCCGGATGATCCAGTTTGAATCCTCCGTCGATGACCGCGACAGTGATTCCCTCGCCCTTCGAGACCTTCCACATCTCAGGGGCGTGCATGGCATCCAGGTGCCATTGATCAGCGCGGATCGAATCATCGGCAACCGCAGGCCCAGCAACCGGACCAGCAAGAATTCCTGCAGCCAGGAGCGCGGCTGAAAGCATCCGCCACCGACCTTGCTTCCGCCCCATCACAACTCCTCGTCAATCTGTCCACCCGACCGGGAAGCGTGCCCCGAACAAGCCTGCCCGGCCACTGGGAGAGCCCAGTGGCCGGGCAGTCGTTGCCGTCCTACTCAACCACGTCCGGGTTGCTCTGCGGCGTACCGCTGGTCCAGGTCTCCTCGTCCTCGTGGAGGTAGTCGGCCCGCTTGCGGCGGTCGCGTTCGTTGCGGCCTCCGTGGCCCGCCGCTCCGGGGGCCATCATGCCGTTCTGCCTGGACCGGGAACCGCCCTCCGCAGCTCCTGCCGCGGCCGCGCGGTTGCGCAGGCCCGTGCCGCCGGGCGTGAACTCCCCGCCGACGGCCGGTCCCTTGCGGCCGCCGACCGTGCCACCGCTGGTCGAGGACAGACCCCGGCCACGCCCACCACCGCCGGAACCGACGGCTCCACCGCCATGCCCACCCATGCCGGGCTGCATGCCCATGCCGTTGGGCCCGCCGGCCCGGCCACCGCCGGGCCCCGCCTCGCGTCCGCCGAAGACCGTCCCGCTGGGCAGACCCGGGGTGCCGTTCTTCCCGGGGATCTGGCCGCCGCCGAAGGGAGCCGGACGGGGGGTGAAGCTACCGCCCTTGCCGGGCTGGTATCCGCCGCCACCGCCCTTGGCCTGCACCGAACCACCGCCGGGCCCGACCGGGAATCCGGGGACCGGGCCACCACCGGGGACACCAGGACCGCCGCCGGGCCCGTTGGGGCCGCTCGGGTAGACGGGTGTGGCGGTCGGACCACCGGTCGGCAGCGGGCCGCCTCCGGGACCGTACGGACCGGTCTGGGTCGGGAGGGTCGGCACACTGTCCAGCCCCGTGCCGGGACGATTGACCGGGTCCGAGGGGTGGGACGGCGGGACGGAACCCGGGTCCTGCGGGTTGGGGGGAACCTGGCCACCACCGTGCGGAGGAATGGGGGTGGTGTGCCCCGGCCCGGACGGCCCGGTGGAACCCGACCCCGGGTTCTGCGGCGCGACCGACCCGCCGCCGTAGCTGCCTCCACCGGACGGGCTGTAGCTGCCTCCGACGCTCCCGCCACCCGTACGAGGGCTACGGACGGAGCCGCTGTAGCCGCCGCCTCCGGAGCCTCCGTACTCCGTACTGGATGCCCTTGCCTTGTCATCCCCAGGCGTCCCCGGCAACGTCACGTCCTCGGGAATCCCGTTCAGCGTCGTCGTCGCCGCACTGTAAGCCTGGGCCAGGTTCACCACCTGATGGCTGGCTTCCTGGTGCTCCTTCTCGACCGTCGCCTTGGCCTGGTCGTACTCCGCCTTGCTCACCCAGCCGGAGCCCGGAACGGTCTTCATGTAATCGTCGACCGACTGACCGACGGCGAGCTTGGCCTGCACTCCGGCGGGAGTGGCCTGCCCCTCGTACTTGGCGACCACCTTCATCGCTTCCGTGGGAACCGGGGGCATCGCGACCTTGGCCGTGCTGAGTGCTTCACCGGCCTGGGTCATCGCACCGCCGGCGGTCGCCGAGTGCTGACCGATGATCGCCGCGGACTTGTACAGGTTTCCGACCCAGGCCTTGAAGTTCTCGGCCGCCGGGCCTTCCCAGTGGACCTGGCCGAGGTGCCCCTGCAGTGCCGTGCTGAGCTCGGTCAGAACACGACCGGCGTCCTGGAGCTGACCGGCTCGCTTCAACACCAAGTCCGGCTGCGTCGACACGACGAACTCCCTGAGTTCGGCGTGCTCCATGTCGTGGTACTTCGATTCTCCTGCCATGACCTGCTTCCCCGTCTCCCCGTGAGTCTCTCCCCGCAACGCCGTCAGAGGGTCGTCTTTTCCTTCGTCGTCGTCGGGCTGACCCCCGCGTTCTTCGCGACCGCGTTCTGATCGGCCGTCGTGTTGTCCTCGTTGGTCGAGTAGGTGCCCGCGGTCTTCGTGACCGCGTTCTGCATCGCCTCGATTTGGGCCTTGAAGTCCTTGTGGAACTTCACGAGCTGCGAGTGGACCTTGCCGTAGGCAGTGGTCAGAGCCACCGCCTCGGTGAACGATCCGGGATTGCCCCCGCTGACGAAGCTCGTCTGGGTCAGCTTCTGCTCTTCGAGCTTGTACGGCGCGGCCGCCGAGCCCTCCATCGCGGCGAGCAGCGCCTCGACCTTGGCAGCGAAGGCGGAGAGCGTCTGCAGCTCCACCTTGACGTCCTGCTTGCCGAAGGCCGCCACCAGGTCGTTGGCGCTGACGTTCGTCTGCGCGGTGCTGACGACGGGGGCGATGTTGATCGCGCCCCACGGCAACGGGATCTTCTTGTCCAGCATGAACGGCGTCGCGTCACCCGTCAGCCCCTGGGCGTTCGTGCCGTCCCCCGAGGAGCTGGGCGCGGGGCTGGAGGAGGGGGCCGGACTCGCCGACGGGCTCGGCGTGGCGCTCGCCGACGGGCTGGGGGCGGGGCTCGGTGAAGGGCTCGGGGACGCGCTGGGCGTGGGTGTCCCCGACGAGCTCGGCGATGGGCTCGGGGACGGACTCGCCGAAGGACTTGCCGAAGGGGTCGGCGTCCCCGAACCCGATGCGCTATTTCCTGCCATAGCAGTTCACCTCTCCCCCGTTCGGCCGGCCGCCGCCCCGGGGGGTGTCCCCGGGTGGTGCCGTGCCGCAACACACCGTCAACTTGTGGGTCGTGCCGTCGTCGTACCGTCTTGGTCGGCGAACCGTCCACCCTGAGGGCGGTTTTCGCCTCCGTCATCGTAGCCACCGCCTCTGTCGGCCGGGCAGGGCCCTTGGTCTGCCCGTACGCGATCGGTACGAACCCGACACGTACAACTCCCTACCCGCCCCTGGGTAGACTGCCCGGGTACGCCCCATCTGCCGCGCAATGTCGCACAGCAGCGACCCAAGGCCGCAGAACGGACGTGACCGCATGCCTTCCTCCGACGCCGCCTCCTGGTGGGCCCGCGCCGTACGGCCCGAGCGGCCGCCGTTGCCGTTGGCGCTGATGGTCCGGGCCGCGGTGGGGATGGCGGTGCCGCTGGCGGCGGGCCTGCTGCTGCACCGGCTGGATCTGGGGGTGTTCGCGGGCCTGGGTGCGATGCACGCGACGATGAACGACCGGGCTGAGCCGTCACGGTTGCGGGCGGCCCGGATCGGGACGGCCGTGCTCGCCTCCGCGCTCGGCATGCTGGTCGGTACGGCCCTGCAGCGCGCCGACGCGAACGGCCTGGCCCTCGGTGCGGCGTTGACGTCCACCGCCTTCGTCTCCGGCGCCTTGAGTGCGACGGGTCCGCGGGGTTCGGCGGCCGGGATGCTGCTGCTGGTGTCGGCGGCGCTGGGCAGTGGGATGCCGCTGCCGCACCCGTGGTGGGCGGCGGCGCCGATGATGCTCGTGGGCGCGGCGTTCGTGGTGCTGCTCGGGCTGCCGGCGGGTGTGCCGAGCCGGCCCGCCGCCGATCCGCGGGTCCGGGCGCTCGCGGCCGCGTACGACGCGCTCGGCCGTACGCTCGCCGACCTGGGCACCTCACGGGCGGCCGGCTCGCGCCAGGTGCTGACGGCCCGTCTGAACCAGCTCCAGGACCTCCTCCCGAACCGAACCGGAACCCGAACTCGGAGCCGGAACCGGAACCAGCACCAGACGCGGAGCCAGGACCAGTACGAAGCCGCCCTCGCCGCCACCGAGGCGGCGACCGGCCTGCTGTGGGCCCGTCGTGCCGTCCCGCCCGAGGTAGCCGCGGTGCCGCACCGCCTCGCGGCCGCCGTACGGCAGGGGGGCGGCGAGGTCGCCATGCCGGACTGGCAGCCGGACACGCCCTCGCGGCAGGCCCTGGACGTGGCGCTGCGCGCCGCCGCCGACACGGTGGCGGGCCGGGAGGCGCGGCTCGGCACGGCGCCCGTGCCCCCGCCCGACCCCTGGCGGCTGCGGGTGCGGCTGCTGTCCCGGGGCTCGGTGCGGTACGGGCTGCGCGTGGCGTTGTGCATCGCGGTCGGCTCGGCGGTCACCGCCAACTTCCCGCTCAGCAAGAGCTACTGGGTGCCGATGACGATCGCCTTCGTGCTCAAGCCGGACCTCGGCTCGGTGTTCCTGCGCGCGGTGAGCCGTTCGATCGGCACGGTGCTCGGGGTGGCGGTCACGGCGGCGCTGCTCGTGCTGACCACCGAGGAGTGGGCGCTGACCGCGATCGCCGCGCTGTGCGTGGCCCTGCTCCCGTACGCGACGGCGGCACACTACGGGTTGAACACCGTCGCGATGACGCCGATGGCGCTGGTCCTGCTCCAGTTGGGCGGCCAGAGCAGCGCGGCGGAGTTCTGGCCACGGGTCCTGGACACCGTCCTGGCCAGCGCGATCGTGCTGCTCTTCGGCTATCTGCTGTGGCCCGAGCGGCCGCGCCACCGGATCGAGCCCCGGCTGGTGGACGCGACGGGGGCGCTACGGGCCTACCTGGACGCCGTCACCGCCACGCGCACGCGCCCCGGAGACAACCTGAGCCCCGGAAACAACCGGAGCCCCGAAATCAGCCAGAGCCCCGACAGCAGCACAGGCCGCACCGACCGCGCCGAGGTGTGGCTGCGCCGCACCGCCTACCGCTCGCTGGCGGAGGCCCGCCAGGAGGTGCGGCAGGGCCTGGCCGAGCCGCCGCCGACAGGGCGGCTCGCGGAGCAGTGGCTGCCGGCGACGGCGGCGCTGGAGCGGCTGGGCGGCGCGGTGGCGGCGTTCGCGGCGCAGATCCGGTACGGCGGCCGAGTGCCGGACCCGGACGAGGTCGACCGGGTCCGCCGCGCGCTGGACGAACTGACCGTCGCCGCCCGCGCCCACCGCCCACCGAGTGCTCCGACGGGCAGCACGACCGTCTCGGTCGACCGTCCGACCGAGCCGCACGACCCCACGCGCAGCGCGCTGGGCCGTGCGGCGGACGAACTCGAAGCGCTCCTCACCAACGGCTAGCGAACCAGCCGACCCGACTCGCTTCGACTCACACCTGCTCCGCCAGCTCCAACCAGCTCATCTCCAGCTCCTCCTTCTCCTCCCGGACCGCGCGCAGCTGCCCGTCCAGCTCCGCGACCTTGGAGAAGTCGGCGGCGTGCTCGGCGAGTTGGGTGTGCAGCTTGGACTCCTTCTCGTCCAGCTTGGCGATCTGCCGCTCCAGCTTCTGCATCTCCTTCTTCGCCGCCCGCAGGTCCCCGCCAGTCAGCCCCGACCCGGCCGCGCCGGCCGCCGCCGCCGAGGCGGCAGCGGCACCGGAAGCAGCGGCGGCGGCGGAAGCCGCCTCCGCAGCCATCCGGGCCCGCCGCTCCAGGTACTCGTCGACGCCGTTCGGCAGCATCCGCATCTTCTTGTCGCCGAGCAGCGCGTGGACGACGTCCGTGGTGCGCTCGATGAAGAAGCGGTCGTGGCTGATGACGATCATCGAGCCGGGCCAGCCGTCGAGCAGGTCCTCCAGCTGGTTCAGCGTCTCGATGTCCAGGTCGTTCGTCGGCTCGTCCAGGAACAGGACGTTGGGCTCGTCCATGAGCAGCCGCAGCAGCTGGAGGCGGCGGCGCTCGCCACCGGAGAGGTCACCGACCGGCGTCCACTGCTTGTCCTTGCCGAAGCCGAACTGCTCGCACAGCTGCCCGGCGCTCATCTCCCGGCCCTTGCCGAGGTCGACTCGCGAGCGGACCTGCTCGACGGCCTGCAGCACCCGGATCTCCGGGTCCAGTTCGGCGATCTCCTGCGACAGGTAGGCGAGCCGTACGGTCTTGCCGACCTTGATGATCCCGGAGGCGGGCTGCACGTCGCCCTCGCTGGTGTACGCGTCGCGCAGGGCGCGCAGCAGCGAGGTCTTGCCGGCGCCGTTGACGCCGAGCAGGCCGATCCGGTCGCCGGGGCCGAGCTGCCAGGTGAGGTTCTCCAGGAGCAGCTTGGGGCCGGCCTTGACGGTCACGCCCTCCAGGTCGAAGACGGTCTTGCCGAGCCGGGCGTTGGCGAACTTCATCAGTTCGGACTTGTCGCGCGGTTCCGGCACGTCGGCGATCAGCGCGTTGGCGGCCTCGATGCGGTAGCGCGGCTTGGAGGTACGGGCGGGGGCGCCGCGGCGCAGCCAGGCGAGTTCCTTGCGGGCGAGGTTCTGGCGCTTCTGCTCCTCGACGGCTTCGACCCGGGTGCGCTCGGCGCGGGCGAAGACGTAGTCGGAGTAGCCGCCCTCGTACTCGTGGACGGTGCCGTGCTGGACGTCCCACATCCGGGTGCAGACCTGGTCGAGGAACCAGCGGTCGTGGGTGACGCAGACCAGCGCGGAGCGGCGCTTCTGGAGGTGCTGGGCGAGCCAGTTGATGCCCTCGACGTCGAGGTGGTTGGTGGGCTCGTCCAGGATGATGAGGTCGGGCGAGCCGAGCAGCAGCTTGGCGAGGGCGATCCGGCGGCGTTCGCCACCGGAGAGCGGGCCGATGACGGTGTCCAGGCCGTCGGCGAAGCCGGGGAGGTCGAGGCCGCCGAAGAGGCCTTCGATGATGTCGCGGATGCGGGCGTCGCCGAGCCATTCGTGGTCGGCCCGGTCGGCGATGACCTCGTGCCGGATGGTGGCGTTCGGGTCGAGCGAGTCGTGCTGGGTGAGGACGGCCGGCTGCAGGTTGCCGCTCCAGGTGATCCGGCCGCCGTCGGGCTCCTCCAGCTTGGCGAGCATCCGGATCAGGGTGGTCTTGCCGTCGCCGTTGCGTCCGACGACTCCGATCCGGTCGCCTTCGCTGACGCCGAGGCTGACCGCGTCCAGCAGGGTGCGGGTGCCGTAGACCTTCGTGACGGACTCGATGGTGGCGAGGTTGACGGCCACGTGTGCTGCGCTCCTGGGATCGGCGGTCGCGGGGCGGACGACCGGCCCCGTCTCGGGGACACCCCGATCTCCCCAGCCTAATGGGCTCGCGGCGACGGCCTCACCGCGCTCCCGGGGAGCGCGCCGGGCCACGACGGGGAGCGAGCCGGGCCACCACGGGGAGCCCGGCCACCAGGTGAAGCCCGGGACGCCGCAGCAGGCCGAGGGACGCCGAGGGACGCCCCGCCTACGCCACGACCGAAGCCCCCGGCACCGGCCCGTACGTGACGTGCGCCGTCCGGCAGGTTCCGGAGGCCCGCAGCGCCTCGGCGACGGCAGCGGCCGCGTCGGCGTCCTTGGCGAGGAAGGCGCAGGTCGGCCCGGAGCCGGAGACGAGTGCCCCGAGCGCGCCGGCCTCGGTGCCGGCCCGCAGGGTGTCCGCGAGCGCGGGGCGCAGCGAGAGGGCGGCGGACTGGAGGTCGTTGGCGAGTGCGGCGGCCAGGGCGACGGCATCGCCCTCGGCGAGTGCCGCGAGCAGCGCCGGGTCGGCGTCGGGGGTGGGGACGTCGGTGTCGCTGGAGCCGGTGCCGGCTTCCTCGCGCAGCCGGTCGCACTCGCGGAAGACGGCAGGGGTGGACAGGCCGCCGTCGGCGACCGCGAAGACCCAGTGGAAGGTGCCCTCGACGGCCAGCGGGTCCAGGATCTCGCCCCGGCCGCGGCCCAGCGCGACGCCGCCGAGCAGGGCGAACGGCACATCCGACCCGAGCTCGGCGGCCAGCTCCAACAGGGTCTCGACCGAGGTGTCGAGCTGCCACAGCGCGTCGCAGGCGACCAGGGCTGCCGCGCCGTCGGCGCTGCCGCCGGCCATGCCGCCGGCCACCGGGATGGCCTTGGCGATGTGCAGGTGCACGCCGGGGTCGGCGATGCCGTGGTGGGCGGCGAGCAGCCGGGCGGCGCGGGCGGCGAGGTTGCTGTCGTCGAGCGGGACGACGGCGGCGTCCGGTCCGGTGCAGGAGAGCGTGACGCCCTCCCCTGCCGTCGCGGTGACCTCGTCACCGAGGGCGACGGCGAAGAAGACGTTGGCCAGGTCGTGGAAACCGTCGGCACGCAGTCCGCCGACGCCGAGCTGGACGTTGACCTTGGCCGGGACCCGTACGGTGATCACTCACTGTCCTTCGCGGGCTTGCGCTCGGGCTTGCGCTCGGGCTTGTGCTCGGGCTTGTGCTCGGCGATCGCGGCGAACTGCTCCACCGTCAGCATCTCGCCGCGCAGCTTGTGGTCGATCCCGGCAGCGGCGAGGGCCTGCTCGGCGCCGGCGGGGGAGCCGGCCCAGCCGGCCAGGGCGGCACGCAGGGTCTTGCGCCGCTGGGCGAACGCGGCGTCGACCACCGCGAACACCTCCTCGCGGCTGGCGGTGGTCTTCGGGGGCTCGCGGCGGATCAGCGAGACCAGCCCGGAGTCGACGTTGGGGGCGGGCCAGAACACGTTCCGCCCGATGGCACCGGCCCGCTTCACCTCGGCGTACCAGTTGGCCTTGACCGACGGGACGCCGTACACCTTGTTGCCGGGCTTGGCGGCGAGCCGGTCGGCGACCTCGCTCTGCACCATCACCAAGGTCCGCTCGATGCTGGGGAAGGTCGCCAGCATGTGCAGCAGGACGGGCACGGCCACGTTGTACGGGAGGTTGGCGACCAGCGCGGTGGGGGCCGGCCCGGGCAGCTCGGTGACCTCCATGGCGTCACTGAACACCAGGTCGAAGCTGTCCGCCTTGCCGGGCATCCGGGCCGCGACGGTGTCCGGCAGGTGCTGTGCGAGCACCGGGTCGATCTCGACGGCGGTGACGTGCTTCGCCACCTCCAGCAGCGCGAGCGTCAGCGACCCGAGCCCGGGCCCGACCTCGACGACCGCGTCCTCCCCGGTCACGCCGCCCGCCCGGACGATCCGCCGCACGGTGTTGCCGTCGATGACGAAGTTCTGCCCGCGCTGCTTGGTCGGCTTCACGCCGAACGCGGCCGCCAGCTCGCGGATGTCGGCGGCGCCCAGCAGGTGGCTGTCAGGGGTGGGGTCGGTGGTGCTCACGCGCCAAGGATACGGGCGCGGGCGGGGCTCAGAGTTCGACCAGGGCCGCCAGGTCGATCTCCACCGGGTACGGCACCGAAGTGCGGAGCACTCCCTCGTGCTGCGCGACGGGCAGGCCCTGGGTGCCGGGTAGATCAGTACCCGAAGGCCCGCGCCGTGTTCTCCGCGATGGCCGTCGACAGCTCGTCCTCGTGCAGCCCCAGGGTGGCGGCCATCGAGCGCACCGTGACCGGGATCAGGTACGGGGCGTTGGGCCGGCCGCGGTAGGGGTGCGGGGTGAGGAAGGGGGCGTCGGTCTCGACCAGGATGCGGTCGAGCGGGGTGGCGAGCAGGGCGTCCCGCAGCGGCTGGTTGGCCTTGAAGGTGACCGGGCCTGCGAAGGAGAGGTACCAGCCGTGCTCGGCGCAGGTCTTGGCCATCGTGGCGTCGCCGGAGTAGCAGTGGAAGACGGTCCGCTCGGGGGCGCCCTCCTCCAGCAGGACGGCGATGACGTCCTCGTGGGCGTCCCGGTCGTGGATGACCAGGGCCTTGCCGTGCCGCTTGGCCATCTCGATGTGGCGGCGGAACGACTCCTTCTGGATCTCCACGCCCTCGGGCCCGGTCCGGAAGTAGTCCAGTCCGGTCTCGCCGACGGCCCGGACCTGCGGCAGGGCGGCGAGCCGGTCGATCTCGGCGAGGGCTTCGTCGAGTGCGGCGGCGCCGCCGGCCTTGCGCTGCTGTCCGGACCAGCCGTCCGCGTCGCCGAGGAAGATCCGCGGCGCCTCGTTGGGGTGCAGAGCGACGGCCGCGTGCACCTGCTCGTACTGGGCCGCCAGGTCGGCGGCCCAGCGCGAGCCGGGCACGTCGCAGCCCACCTGGACGACCGTGGTGACGCCGACCGAGGCGGCCCGGGCCAGGCCCTCGGCCGGGGTACCGGACTGCATGTCGAGGTGGGTGTGCGAGTCGGCCACCGCCACTGCCAGGGGTTCCGGCAGCGGCGGCGGGGTCGACCGGTCGTCGTCCTTGGCGGCCATCAGGCGGCGGGCTTCTCTTCGAGGCGCGGGAAGAGGATCTCGCCCTTGGTGACGGTGACGCCGGCGGGCAGCCGGCCCCAGTCGGCGACGGTGGCGACGGTCTGCGCGGACAGCGCACCCAGCTCGGCCTCGGCGCCCAGGGAGGCCCACAGCTTCTCGGCGGTGGACGGCATCACCGGGTTGAGCAGGACGGCGGTGGCGCGCAGCGACTCGGCGGCGGCGTAGAGGATGGTCGCGAGGCGCGCCCGGCCCTCCTCCGACTCGTCCTTGGCGACCTTCCAGGGCTCCTGCTCGGTGATGTAGCCGTTGACCTGCTTGACGAACTCGAAGATCGCCGCGAGGCCGCCGGCGAAGTCCAGCTCCTCGCCGATCTTCCGGTCGGCCGCCTCGACGGCCTTGGCCAGCCCGTCCTTCAGGGCCTGCTCGGCCTCGCCGTCGGCCGTGGCGGCCGGCAGCACGCCGCCGAAGTACTTGCCGACCATCGCGGCGGCCCGGGAGGCGAGGTTGCCGAAGTCGTTGGCGAGCTCGGAGGTGTAGCGGGCGCTGAAGTCCTCCCAGGAGAACGAGCCGTCCGTGCCGAACGGGATCGCCCGCAGGAAGTAGTAGCGGTAGGCGTCCACGCCGAAGTGCGAGGTCAGGTCGGTGGGCGCGATGCCGGTCAGGTTCGACTTGGACATCTTCTCGCCGCCGACCATCAGCCAGCCGTTGGCGACGACCCGCTTGGGCAGCGGCAGCCCGGCGGCCATCAGCATGGCGGGCCAGATGACGGCGTGGAAGCGCAGGATGTCCTTGCCGACCAGGTGCACGGAGGCGGGCCACAGCTCGGCGAAGCGCTCCGGGTCGCTGCCGTAGCCGGCCGCGGTGATGTAGTTCTGCAGCGCGTCCACCCACACGTAGAGGACGTGCTTCTCGTCCCAGGGCAGCGGCACGCCCCAGTTGAAGGTGGAGCGGGAGATCGAGAGGTCCTTCAGGTCCTGCTCGACGAAGCGCAGCACCTCGTTGCGGGCCGAGGCCGGCTGGATGAAGTCCGGGTTCGCGGCGTAGAACTCCAGCAGCTTGGGGCCGTACGCGGAGAGGCGGAAGAAGTAGTTCTCCTCCTCCAGCCACTCGACGGGCTTCTTGTGGACGGAGCAGAGCTTCTCGTCCGCGGTGGCGCCGTCGAGCAGTTCGGCCGGGAGCTTGAACTCCTCGCAGCCGACGCAGTAGGGGCCGGAGTAGCCGCCCTTGTAGATCTCGCCCTTGTCGTACAGGTCCTGGACGAACTCCTGCACCCGGTCGGTGTGGCGCTGCTGGGTGGTGCGGATGAAGTCGTCGTTGGCGATCTCCAGGTGCTCCCAGAGCGGCTTCCACGCCTCTTCGACCAGCTTGTCGCACCACTCCTGCGGGGTGACGCCGTTCGCCTCGGCGGTCCGCATGATCTTCTGACCGTGCTCGTCGGTGCCGGTCAGGTACCACACCTTCTCGCCGCGCTGGCGGTGCCAGCGGGTGAGGACGTCGCCCGCCACGGTGGTGTACGCGTGGCCCAGGTGCGGGCGATCGTTGACGTAGTAGATCGGGGTGGAAACGTAGTACGCCGGGGCGTTCGCCCCGGTGGTGCTGTGGTCTGCAGTGGCCGCCATGGTCGGAAAGCTTAGTCGGGCCCGCGGACCGCCCTCGACCGAGTTGTTTCCCGGCCGGGGGACGGTCCGTCCGGTCTCCTGCGGTCCGCCCGCGTCCTGCGGTGCGGGCCGGGTAACCGGGGCCCGCACCGGCAGCTGCGACCGTCAGCCCAGCAGCCGCGCCCAGAACCGGGCCCAGCGGCCGCGCGGCTCGGCGGGCGCGGGGGCCGGGACCGGCTCGGCCGGCTCCGCGTGCGCCGGGTAGCCGGGGGCGTGCTGCCAGGGCTGGTCGGCGGAGGCGACCCGGCCCTCGCGCATGATCCGGACGGTGTGGCCACCGCACCCCGGGCAGGTCGGCTTGAGCAGCGGGGACGGCACCCGGACGCCGTTGGCGTGGTACTCGAACACGACGTGCCCGTCGTTGGCCACGTGGTGCTCGATGTCGTACGCCTGCTCCCACCCGTACCCGCAGCGCAGGCAGGCGAAGGAGTAGGCCTCCCGTACGGTCTCGACGGGAGTGTGCGCCCGCCCGGCCAGGCCGGCGGTGCTCAGTGCGCTGCCATTGCGGGGGCTACCGATCGTCTCGCTCATAGCCGTCTCCCAGCGCCCGCCGGGCGCTCGCCCGGCTGGGTCTTTCCCTTTCAGGAAATGCCCGGACCGCCTCGGCCGACGCCCCACTTGTGAAGACTTGGATGCGGGTTGGGAAGTCCTATACGAAGGGCCTCCCGGGAGCCGAAAACCGCGACCGAAACTTCAGCTCAGCGGGCGTTTACCGGGGCCTTCCCTCAAAGGTACGACGCCCCGTGCGCGACGCAACCCCCCCGAATTCACCGCTCCTTCGGCCCCCGTCCAGGCCTTCCCCCAAGCGTCCCCCAGGCCTCCGTCCAGGCTTCCCCCGGGCCTTCCCGCACGTGTCCCCTCAGGCCTTCCCCAGGCCTTCCTTCTTCGCCGCCACCACCGCGTCGAAGACCTCCCGCTTGGGCAGCGAGAGTTCGACCGCGACGGCCGCGATGGCCTCCTTGCGCCGTTCCCCGGCCTCCTCCCGCAGGGCGACCAGCCGGGCCAGCTCGGCCGGGGTCAGCTCCTGCGGCGCGGCCGGCGGGGCGCCCGCGACCACGACGGTGATCTCGCCCTTGACGCCCTCCGCCGCCCAGGCGGCCAGCTCGCCGATCGGCCCGCGCTTGACCTCCTCGTAGGTCTTGGTGAGCTCGCGGCAGACGGCGGCCGGGCGCTCCGGCCCGAAGGCCTCGGCCATCGCGGCCAGGGCCTCGGCGATCCGGTGCGGCGCCTCGAAGAAGACCATGGTGCGCGGCTCGGCGGCGATGGAGGCGAGCTGCCGGGCGCGGTCGCCGGTCTTGCGCGGCAGGAAGCCCTCGAAGGTGAAGCGGTCGACGGGCAGGCCGGACAGGGCGAGCGCGGTGAGCACCGCGGACGGCCCGGGCACCGCGGTGACCTTGACCTCGGCCTCGACGGCCGCGGCGACCAGCCGGTAGCCGGGGTCGGACACCGAGGGCATGCCCGCGTCGGTGACCAGCAGCACCCGGGCGCCGCCGAGCAGCGCCTCGACCAGTTCGGGGGTGCGGCCCACCTCGTTGCCCTCGAAGTACGAGACGACGCGGCCGGCCGGGGTCACCCCGAGGGCCTGGGTGAGCCGGCGCAGCCGCCGGGTGTCCTCGGCCGCGATCACGTCGGCCGTGGCCAGTTCGTGGACCAGCCGGGGCGGGGCGTCCGAGACGTCGCCGATGGGGGTGCCTGCGAGAACGAGTACTCCTGTCACGGGCCCCATCCTTCCAGCTACCGGCGGTGCGGGGCGTTTGGTGACGATTCGGTCAGCTTCCGAGGGAGCGGACACGTGTGCGAAGAGCGCCCCTACGATGTGGCGGATGAACGGCGACAAGGCGGCGCAGACGCCCACTGGTACGGACCACTCCGCGCGGGGCGGCGCCGGCCTGCCGTCTCCCCGCCCACCGGAGCCCGCCGTCGCCACCGTCCCCGCACCCCCGGCAGCCCCGCCGGCCCCGGCGGTTACCCCGGCCCCTCCGACCCCGCCGGCCGCCGGCTGGCGCGAGCGCCTGGCCCGCCACGGCTACCTCGCCCGCCCGACGGCGCCGCTGGCCGAGCGCCTGGTGCCGCCGATGCCGGACGGCCCGCGGGTGACGCCGCGCGACGTGCCGCAGTCCCCGCTGCTGCTGCGCGTGGGCATCTCGCTGCCGCAGGGCCTCTGGTACTTCCTGTGCCGCTGGTCCGGCTGGCTGGGCCCGATCGCGGTGGCGCTGTTCGCCGGGGCCCTGCGGTTCACCGACCTCGGTCAGCCGCACGCGATCATCTTCGACGAGACGTACTACGCCAAGGACGCCTACGCGCTCTGGCACGGCGGCTACGAGATCAGCTGGCCGGAGGACGCCAACACGACGATCATGACGCCGGGCGCGGCCGTCCCGTACCGGTCGACGCCCTCGTACGTGGTGCATCCACCGGTCGGCAAGTGGATCATCGGCGTGGGCGAGCAGCTGTTCGGGATGAACCCCTTCGGCTGGCGCTTCGCGGTGGCCCTGCTCGGCACCCTGTCGGTGCTGATGCTGGCCCGGATCGCCCGCCGGATGTTCCGCTCGACCCTGCTGGGCTGCGTGGCGGGCCTGCTGCTCTCGGTGGACGGCCTGCACCTGGTGCTGAGCCGGGCCGCCCTGCTGGACCTGGTGGTGATGTTCTGGATCATCGCCGCCTTCGGCTTCCTGCTGCTGGACCGCGACCGCACCCGAGCCCTGCTGGCCTCGCGGCTCGGCGGGGTGGAGAACGCGGAGCTCGCCCAGCGGCTGAACCTGGGCTGGCGCCCGTACCGGATCGCGGCCGGCGTCTGCGTCGGGCTGACCTGCGCCACCAAGTGGAGCGGCCTGTACGTGGCGGCCGCCTTCGGCGTGCTGACCGTGCTCTGGGACGTCGGCGCCCGCCGGCTGGCCGGGGCCCCGCGGCCGTACCTGGCGGTGCTCGCCCGGGACGTCGTGCCGGCCTTCGTCTCGGTCGTCGTGGTCTCGGTGGTCGTCTACGTCGCGTCCTGGTGGGGCTGGTTCGCCAGCAGCACCGCCCCCGGGAAGGGCGGCTGGGGCCGTGACTGGGCGGTCGGCCGCTCCACCGACTACCCGTGGATACCCGAGGGCCTGCGCGCCCTGTGGCACTACCACTCGACGGTCTACGAGTTCCACACCCACCTGAGCGACCCGCACACCTACCAGTCCAACCCGTGGTCCTGGCTGGTGCTGGGCCGGCCGGTCTCCTTCTACTACGAGTCCCCCAAGCTGGGCCAGGCCGGCTGCACCGCCGCCGACTGCGCCCGCGAGGTGCTGGGCATCGGCACCCCGCTGCTCTGGTGGACGGCCGTGGTGGCCCTGGTCTACTGCCTGTGGCGCTGGGCGTTCCGGCGGGACTGGCGGGCCGGCGCACTGCTGTGCGGCCTGGCCGCGGGCTACCTGCCCTGGTTCGCCTACCAGCAGCGGACGATCTTCCTGTTCTACGCGGTGGTCTTCGTCCCGTTCCTGGTGCTCGCGGTGACGATGCTGGTCGGCGCCCTGATCGGCCCGCCCGGCGCCTCCCGGGACCGCCGGATCATCGGCGCCACGGCGGCCGGCCTGCTGGTGCTGCTGATCGTCTGGAACTTCCTGTTCTTCTTCCCGCTGTTCACCGGGCAGACGATCCCGCTGGAGGACTGGCGCCGCCGGATGTGGTTCAACAGCTGGATCTGACGGCGGGAGCCGAGGCCGGCCCGGCGCTCGAAAGTGGTCCGGCCCACACCGCGTCCCCCCGATTCGTCCGTATGCGGTGCACGACACGTACCAGATCCGTCACAAGTGACGGGCGATTCGTCAGCGCACCGATCCGCGCTGCCTAGGGTGGGGTCGTACCGCGTTTCCGGCTCCGGCCGGTTGCGCCCGGCCGCGAGACCCCTGGGGGACCTGCACCATGCGCAGTGGCGCGAAGATCGGCATCATCACCGGCGTGTCCATCGTCGTCCTCGCGGGCGGCGGCTACGGCGCGTACAGCCTGATGGGCTCGGACGACTCAGGGTCCGGCGGCAAGAAGGCCCGTACGGTGGTCGCCGAGCCGCCCACCGCCGAGCAGGCGGCGGCCGGCGCCAAGGACTTCCTGGCGGCCTGGGCCTCCGGCGACATCGCCAAGGCGGCCTCGCTGACCGACGACCCGGCCGCGGCCACCACCGCGCTGACCGCCTTCCGGGACCAGGTGAAGCCGAGCGCGCTGACCCTCACCCCGACCGGTCCGACCACCCAGCAGGTCTTCTCCGCCGCCACCGGCACCCCGGCCCCCGCCAAGCCCGCCGCCGGTACCTCCGCGACGCCCCCGGCGGCCGGCACCCCGGGCGCCACCGACTCGCCGTCCGCGACCGCCACGCCCGGGCCCACCGGCACGCTGATGAGCTTCAAGGCCCGTGCCGAGTTCGAGGGCACCAACCGGGCCTGGGACTACCAGGGCTTCCTGGGCGTCGTGAAGATGAGCGACAACACCCCGGCCGTGCACTGGGCGCCCTCGGTGATCCACCCGCACCTGTCCGGCAACGAGACCATCGCCACCCAGCAGGTCTTCGCCCCGCCGTCCACCGTGGTGGACCGCAACGGCAAGGTGCTGCAGGGCGCCTCGCTCACTCCGGCGCTGATGGCCACCCTGCAGGACAACGCCCAGAAGCTGCTCCCGCCGGACCCGAACAAGGACGCGGACTCGGGCAAGGCCGTGGTGATCAGCGACCCGGCCGGCAAGGCCGCCGCCGACAAGTTGTTCACCATCGTCGAGCCGAAGCCCGGCAAGCCGTTCAAGGTGACGATCGACAACACCATCCAGGCCGCCGCCGAGAAGGCGATGACCGACCTGGGCGGCAAGTCCGGCTCCATCGTCGCGATCGAGCCGAGCACCGGCCAGGTGCTGGCCTTCGCCAACGCCCCCGCCAGCGGTCAGAACCGGGCCTTCACCGGGCTGCTCGCGCCGGGCTCGACGATGAAGATCGTCACCTCGACGGCCCTGCTGGAGGCCGGCCTCAACCCGGACAGCACGGTGGCCTGTCCGGAGAAGAGCAGCAACGCGGTCGCGATCCCGAACGACTTCCCCGGCGCCTTCCCGAACAACACGCTCCAGCAGGACTTCATGGTGTCCTGCAACACGGCCTTCATCAACCAGGGCCTGACCAGCCTCAAGCCCGAGACGCTCTCCGCCACGGCCAAGGACGTCTTCGGCATCGGCCTGGAGTGGAAGACCGGCCTGCCGAACGCCGACGGCAAGGTGCCGCCGACCCCGGGCAGCAAGGACGAGCAGGCCATGAACTACATCGGCCAGGGCAAGGTCCAGATGAACCCGCTGGCCATCGCCTCGATCACCGCGACCGTCCAGAGCGGCGCCTTCAAGCAGCCGATCCTGGTCGCCGGCCTGCCGCAGCAGACCGCGGCCCGCCAGATCTCGCCGGATGTCGCCGCCAAGCTGCGCGCGATGATGAACGCCACCGCCACCGGTGGCACCGCCCAGGCCGTGATGGCCGGGATCACCGACAACGCGGGCGCCAAGACCGGCTCCGCCGAGGTCCAGGGCGCGTCCACCACCAACAGCTGGTTCACCGCCTTCCGCGGCAACCTCGCGGTCGCCGCCGAGGTCCAGGGCGGCGGCCACGGCGTGGACGCGGCCGGCCCGGCGGTCGCCTCCCTCCTGAAGGCCGCCGCGGGCCGCTAGCGGCGCCGCCGTACGGAGCCCGCCCTCAGCCTCTCGGCAGGGCGGGCTCCGGCTCGTCCGGCACCCGCCCGAGCGGAGGCACCGGCAGGCGGCTGCTCCAGCGCCGGGCCGCCAGTCGGGGCCAGATCACCAGGACGGCCGGCAGCGCCAGGTACCCGAACCGCCCGGCCGGGGCGAGCATGAAGGCGATCGCCAGCCCCGCGGCCAGCAGGTCGGCGGCGGCGATCGCGGACACCGGCGGGCGGGCCAGCAGCCAGATCGCCACCCCGATCAGGGCCACGGTCATCAGCGCCATCGAGATGCTGTGCCCGGTCGGCCCGAAGCCGGCCAGCACCTTGCCGGGCAGCGGGCTGCCCGCCGGGGTGCGGATCGCGGTCATCCCGAGCGGGAAGCGCACCACCTGCTCGACCAGCGCGTCCGCCTGGGTCAGCACGGACGGCACGATCACCGCCGCACTCACCCCGACCCCGATCAGCGCGGTCCGGGCGGCGGGCCGGCGCCCGTACAGCCGCCACAGGAGCAGGACGGCCACCGGCAGGGCCGGCCAGGCGGTCCACTTGAGGCTGCAGGCGAGGGCGAGCACCAGCCCGGCGCCGACGGTGCGGTCGCGCTCGGCGAGCGCCATGGCCAGGCAGCAGACCCCGATCAGGGGCAGGTCGACCCCGCCGACCGCCAGGGCGAGCGCTATCAGCGGCGACGCGGTGAGGACGGCCAGCGGCAGCAGCGGTGCGCGGTCCCTGGACGGGCGCAGCAGCCGCCAGGCGGCCAGCAGGCAGGCGAAGAAGGTCAGGGCGAACCAGATCCGGGCGTCCCCGGCGACCCTGGCGAAGGCGGTGGAGTCCCCGAGCAGCTGGCGCGGCAGGCCGAACAGGGCCATCGCGGGCAGGTAGGGGTTGTAGTCGGTGACCACCGCCGGGTGCGGCAGGTAGGCGTCACCGGTGGTGAGCAGCAGGTGGGCCGAGCGTTCGACCACCATGACCTCGGACTGGTGGCGGCCGTGCAGGGCCAGCAGTCCGAGCGGGGCGAGGACGGCGCCGACGAGGGCGACGGCGGCTGCGGCGTGGGCCGCGAATCGGCGCGGCAGGGTCAGGCAGAGCAGTCCGGCGAGGAGGTAGGCGGGGGCGGCGATCAGGCCCCAGACCCGCTGGTTGTCCAGGTCGGAGACGAGCGGGAAGGCGCCGGCCCAGCCGGCCGCGATGAGGCAGCCGAACAGTTGGACGCTCCGCATCGAGGCGAGCTTGGCGGGATTCAGCCGATCGTGCGTGGGCGGGAAGGTGCTCTCGCCACGCTGACGGGGGAACGGGCGGACGGAGAAGCCTCTCGGCGGTCGTCCGGGTCTGGACGACGTCTCGGTCGCGATGGTCTGGGCCGGCGTTCTGCTGCGGCCGGTGAAGCGGCCGCGCGGGCGGGTCAAGCCGGGCGTGCGGGTGCTCACCATGGTGGAAGGTTAGGGGTGCGGGCCCGGCCCTGTCGCCATGGCGTGGGGCACTGGGCGGGGGATGGCACGAAAAGGGCCGCCGAATGGCGTTGCGGTCGGCGGCCCTTCACGTCTGGTTCGTCTTCCGGTCAGCCGGCGGTGCGGTCGGTGCGGTCGGCGTGCTCCGCCGACTCCGCCGACTCCGCCGAGTCCACCGGCTCTGCCGCCTGCGCGGCCCGCTCCAGCTTGGAGTGCTTGATGCTGTAGCCGAAGTAGACGACCACGGCGACGGCGAGGGCGATCGCCCCGGCCCGGAAGGTGTCGGCGTGCAGGCCGGTGATCAGGTAGATGCAGAAGGCGACGCTGACCAGCGGGACGACCGGGTAGCCGGGCACCTTGAAGCCGCGCGGCAGGTCGGGCTGGGTGCGGCGCAGGACGATCACGCCGAGCGAGACGACCGAGAAGGCGATGAGCGTGCCGAGGCTGGTGATGTCGGCCAGGACGTTCAGCGGGACGAAGGCGGCCAGCGCGCCCACGCCGAGGCCCACCACGATGGTGTTCCAGACCGGGGTGCCGGTGCGCGGGGAGAGCTCGGCGAAGCGCTTGGGCAGCATGCCGTCGCGGCCCATCGAGTACAGGATGCGGGTCTGGCCGTAGATCACCACGAGGGTGATGCTGAAGATCGAGAGGATCGCGCCGATCGCGAAGACCATCGCGGGCCAGCTCTGGCCGGTGATGTCCTGGAGGATCTGGGCGAGGCCGGCCTCCTGGCCGTCGAACTTGTCCCAGGGCTGGGCGCCGATGCCGGCCAGGGCGACCAGGATGTAGAGCAGGGTCACCACGACCAGCGAGATGATGATCGCCATCGGCAGGGTGCGGCGCGGGTTCTTGACCTCCTCACCGGCGGTGGACACGGCGTCCAGGCCGATGAAGGAGAAGAAGATGCTGGACGCGGCGACCTGCACGCCGCCGATGCCGAGCGGCATGAACGGGGTCAGGTTGCCGGAGTGGAAGCCGGTGAACGCAACGCCGATGAACAGCAGCAGGATGACGATCTTGATCGCGACCATCGCCGCGTTGACCTTCACCGACTCGCTGACGCCGCGGATCAGCAGGAAGCAGACCATCGCGACCAGCAGCAGCGCCGGCAGGTTGAACCAGTGGGTGCTGTCCGGCGCGCCGGACAGCTGCTCGGGGATCTTGAACCCGAAGGCCAGGTCGAGGAACTTGTTCAGGTACTCGGCCCAGCTGACGGCGATCGCGGAGGCGGAGACGCCGTACTCCATCAGCAGGCAGATGCCGACGCCGAAGGCCACGCCCTCGCCGAGGGTGGCGTAGGCGTAGGAGTACGAGGAGCCGGAGACCGGGATCGCGGAGGCCATCTCGGCGTAGCAGAGCGCGGTGAGTCCGGCGGTGACCGCGGCGATCACGAAGGACAGGATGACGGCCGGACCCGCGGAGGGCACCGCGGTGTTCAGCACGAAGAAGATCCCGGTGCCGATGGTGGCGCCGATGCCGATCGCGGACAGCTGCCAGAGCCCGATGGAGCGGCGCAGGTGGATGCCGGAGCGTCCGCCCTCCTCGGGCGCGCCGGCCGGGAGGGCGTCCTTGCCCTCGCTCTCCGCGATCAGTGACGAGACGGGCTTGCGTCGCAGCAGACGCGCACCAAGGGTGTTGCTGGCCAAAACTGCGGTCCTTCTAGGCGGGGGAGGGTGTCCTAGCGGCTGGCCGCCCGACACTCGGTGGGGTGTCATCAGGGACCAACCGAACAAACATGGGACAGTACCCGGCGAAAGCACCAGTGTCGCAAACGAACAGTCCGGATCGGCGCATTGTCCGAATTGGCACATATCGCTGTACAAACCGGACACTTCGCAAACGGCGCATCTGCCACCGAGCAGCTAAAGCAGCAGCTCAGCGCCCCTGCGACGGTCAGAGGCCGAGCACCGCCCGCATCACCGAGCGGGCGATCGGCGCGGCCAGGGCGCCACCCGTGACATCCGTGGCGTCACTGTCCGCGACCACCACGGCCACCGCGACCGGCGGCACCCCGGTCGAGCCGGCCGGCCTGGCCCAGGAGACGAACCAGGCGTACGGCGTCCCGCTGTTCTCCACCCCGTGCTGGGCCGTCCCGGTCTTGCCGCCGACCACGGCCCCGGCGATCCGGGCGTTGCCGCCGGTCCCGTTCTCCACCACGTCGGTCATCAGTTTCTGCAGCTGCGCGGCCACCGCCGGCGCCATCGCCTGCCGGTACGTCACCGGCGCCGTCTGCCGCACCACGGTCCCGTCGCTCCTGGTGAGCCTGTCCACAAGCTGTGGACGCATGACCGTCCCGTTGTCGGCGACCCCGGCCGCCACCATCGCCATCACCAGCGGGGTGGCCGCCGTGTCGAACTGCCCGATCGAGGAGAGCGCCAGCTGCGACTCGTCCATCCGGGTGTCGAAGGCCGAGCGGGCCGCGCGCACCGGGACGTCCAGCCTGGCGTCGTCGAAGCCGAAGTTCCCGGCCATCGCCGCCATCCGGTGCAGCCCGGTCCGCACCCCGAGCCAGCCGAGCACGCTGTTGCAACTGGCGGTCATCGCGGCGTCCAGCGACAGGCCGGGCCGGTCGCAGGCCGGGGTGTCGTTGACCAGCGGCGTGGTCGTCCCGGGCAGGACGTACGGGGAGGGCGCCCCGGTCGGCGCGTCGATGTCGGTGACCACCCCGTTCGCGAGCGCGGCCGCGGCGGTGACCACCTTGAAGGTCGAGCCCGGCGGGTAGGTCTGGCGCAGCGCCCGGTTGAGCATCGGCTGGTCGGGGTCGGCCTGCAGCCGGTTCCAGGCCTCCTGGTCGTCGGCGGCGTGGCCGGCGAAGCTGCCCGGGTCGTAGGAGGGCGTGCTGGCCAGCGCCAGGATCCGCCCGGTGGCCGGCTCGATCGCGGCGACCGCGCCCTTCTGCTCGCCGAGTCCGCGCATCGCGGCCTCCTGGGCGGCCCGGTTCAGCGTGGTGTGCACGTCCCCGCCGGGGTTCTGCCGACGGGCCACGGCGTCCCGGAGCGACCAGCCCGCCAGCCGGCCGTCGGTGCCGGTCAGCAGCTCGTCCTCGGTGCCCTCCAGCTGGGTGGTGCCGTACGCCTGCGAGGCGTAGCCGGTGACGGCCGCGTAGGTCGGGCCCTCGGGGTAGCTGCGCTTGTAGGCGTACCGGCCGCCGGTGGGTACCGAGCCGGTGACCGGCTCGGTACCCACCAGGATGTCGCCGCGCGGCCGGGCGTACCGCTCGATGGTGAGCCGCTGGTTGGCGCTGTTGCGGTCGAGCTCCCTGGCCTGGAACACCTGCACCCGGGTGGCCTGGACGCACAGCGCCACGACCAGCAGCAGGCAGAAGGTGCCCGCCCGGCGCCCGGTGACCGAGATGCCGGGCAGCCCCTGGGGGCCGTTGCCGCGCGGCCGCACCCGCGCCATCACTCCGCCTCCGGCGCCGGCTGCCGCGCGACGGAACTCATCCGTACCAGCAGCGCGACGATGATCCAGTTGGTGACCACCGAGGAGCCTCCCTGGGCGATGAACGGCATGGTCATCCCGGTCAGCGGGATCAGCGCGAGCACCCCGCCCGCCACCACGAACACCTGCAGGGCGACGATCGAGGCCAGCCCGATCGCCAGCAGCCGCCCGAACGGGTCGCGCAGCGCGAGGCCGGTCCGGAAGCCCCGGGAGACCAACGCCGCGTACAGCAGGAACACCGCGATCAGCCCGGTCAGGCCCAGCTCCTCCCCGATGGTGGCGAGGATGAAGTCCGACTTGGCAGCGAAGCCGATCAGCACCGAGTGCCCGCTGCCGAGCCCGGTGCCCAGCTCGCCGCCCCAGGCGAAGGCGAACAGCGACTGGGCGATCTGGTTGGCGCCCCGGCCCGCCGCGATCGAGCCCAGCGGGTCCAGCCAGTCCGCGACCCGGCTGTGCACGTGCGGTGAGAGCCAGCCCACCGTCACCGCCCCCACCGCGGCCAGGCCGAGCCCGATCGCGATCCACCCGGTGCGCGCGGTGGCCACGTAGAGCATCACCACGAACAGGCCGAAGAACAGCAGCGAGGTGCCGAGGTCGGTCTCCAGCACCAGCACGCCGACGAAGGCCGCCCAGATCAGCAGGACCGGACCGAGCACCCGCCCGCGCGGCAGCTGCCGGCGCCAGACCCGCCGGCCGGTGAGCGCCAGCGCGTCCCGGTGCACGGCCAGGTAGGCGGCGAAGAAGACGGCCAGCAGGACCTTGGCGAACTCGCCGGGCTGGAAGGAGAGCGGCCCGATCACGATCCAGATCCGCGAGCCGTACACCGGCGGGAAGAAGATCGGCAGCACCAGCAGGACCAGCGCCGCGAGCGCCCCGAGGTAGGCGTAGCGCTGCAGCCGCCGGTGGTCGCGCACCAGCAGCACCACCGCGATGAACAGCGCCACCCCGAGCGCCGACCAGAGCAGCTGCGTGGAGGCGGCGCCGCGGCCCGGGGTGGCCCGGTCGAGCCGGTAGATCACCACCAGGCCGATCCCGTTGAGCAGCACCGCGATCGGCAGCAGCAGCGGGTCCGCGCACCGGGCCCGCCACCGCACCACGGCGTGCGCCGCCAGGGCGAGCACCCCGAGCGCGCCGCCGTACTCGGCGGCGTCGGCCGGGACCTCGCCGTCCAGGTTGACGCCGACCTCGACGTAACCGAACACGGCGGTCAGGACGGCAGCGAGCAGCAGGACGAGCTCGGTGGTGCGTCCGGTCGCCACCGGCCGGCTCGGCCCGGCGGCGGATCGCGTCACGGCGGAGGGTGTCGCCACGGACCGTCCTGGAAATCGCGGGGAGCCCGATGCCGCCGTCCGGGCGATGCCGATCAGGGGATACCGCTCGGGGCGGACCGGCAGCGGCGCCCGATGCCCTGGTTCCGCACCCTAACGAGTGCTATCCGCCAGGATTCGCTCTTCGTCGTGGTGTGTCGTCCATTGCCCTGATTGCCCCGGTGCTCGCCCGCACCAGCCTCCGGCGCCCACCCGGACCGACCCGGCTGCTCACTCGGGCCGGCGCCCGGCCAGCGCCGCCGCACCCGCGCAGCCCGCGGCCAGCAGCACGACGGCGAGCAGCAGCTCCAGCCACGGCAGGGCGACCCGGCCGGTCCGCCCGGCGCTCACCAGGGCGCGCAGGGCCGCGTTGGCCGGCGAGACCGGCACCACCAGCAGCAGCGTGGCCAGCGCCAACGCCGCCGGGATGCCGTACGGCCCGCGGGCCGCCAGCGGACGGTTGGTCAGCGCCCCGGCCAGCACCCCGAGCAGCGCGCAAACCACCGAGGTCAGCAGCCCGGCCAGCAGCGCCGTCCCCACCCCGGGCGTCGCCCCCGCTCCCGGGTCGGCCACCGCACCACCGGCCCACCACAGCGCCGCCACCTGACCCGCCGCCAGCAGCAGCGAGACCGTCAGCGCCGCCAGCAGCGCACCCAGGTGCACCCGGGCCGGTCCGGCCACCGCGACCAGGCAGGCCCGCGAGGCCGGCGGCTCCGCGGCCAGCACGCTGCGCACGTACCAGGCGCTCACCGGCAGCAGCACCCCGGCGCCGAAGCCGAGGGCGCCCAGCAGCGGGTCGCCCGCCGTCACCCCGATCACCAGCAGCAGCACGTACGCCAGGAACGGCGGCAGCCAGGCGTGCGAGCGCACCAGCAGCTCCAGGTGGTACCGCGTCAGCGAGCCGAGCTGCCTCACCGCTCCCCCTCCGCTTCCCCCGGCCCGGGTCGTCCCACCGAGGCCTCCCCCGCCGAGGACTTCCCCTCCAAGGACTTCCCGGACGACGGCTCCCCCGCCACGGCCTCCCCGCGCGCCCGCACCGCCAGCACCCGCACGGCCGGGCGCCCCAGCAGCAGCCGACGCAGCAGCGCGTCCGAGTGCGCGGCCGGCACGGCCAGCCGCACCGCCGTCCCGGCCAGCGAGGTGCGCTCCGGCGCGCCGGGCAGCCGCTCCGGCAGCGGCGCGCCGTCCGGTACGTCCACCTCCACCTCCATCACCGGGCCGCGCTCCTCCGACGCCGCAGCCACGTCCTCGACGGGCCGCAGGCCGCCGTCCGCCCCCACCCGGTACGCGGCGCTGGTCAGCCCGGCCAGCCGGGCCGGGTCGTGGTCGACGAACAGCACCGTGCCGCCCGCCGCCGCCCGCTCGGCGGCGGCCTCGTCCAGCACCGCCCGGGCCTCCGGGTCCAGCCCGGTCCACGCCTCGTCCAGCAGCAGCACCCGCGCCTCGGCGAGCAGCGCCTGGGCGACCGCGACTTTCTGGCAGGTGCCCTTCGACAGCCGGCTCAGCGGGGTGCCCGCCCGGTCCGCGATGCCGAACCGGTCCAGCCACTCCCCCGCCCGCCGCTGCGCCGTCCGCGCCGACAGCCCGTGCACCCGGCCCACCCGCAGCAGGTACGAGGCCGCGTCGAACGGCAGCGCCGGCGGGAAGCGTTCGGGCACGTACGCCGTCGCACCGGGCCGCGCCACCCGACCCGTACTCGGCCGTTCGATCCCGGCGGCCAGCCGCAGCAGCGTCGACTTGCCGCTCCCGTTCGCCCCGGCGATCCGCACCAACTCCCCCGGCCCGACGGCCAGGTCGACCCCGCGCAGCACCCACCTCCCGCCCCGCCCGTACCGCTTGCCGACCGCCGCCAGCTCCATCGCGCCCCCGTCTCCGCCCACCGGATACGAAGGCTATCCAGCCCGCGTAAGGCCGCCGTGAGTCCCGGATTCCGGTCCCGCGCGCCGGAGTTCACGCCGGGGCTGGCCGGTGCACGATCCGGACTCGTTTCGCCACGACGAACTGATGATCCCTAGGATCGGCCGGGTGACTACCGGACGACGACCACAGACCAGGCTCGGCAGCCTGCTGGCCGCCCTGGCGATAACGGGCGCCTCGCTGCTCCTCGGCCTGCCCGCCCACGCCGACGAACCATCAGCCGGTGCCGCCCCCGGGCCCAAGGAGGCCCCCCGGGTCGACCTGGTCCTGGACGTCAGCGGCTCCATGACCGCCACCGACATCCAGGGCAAGAGCCGCATCTCGGTGGCCCAGCAGTCGCTGAACGAGGTGATCGACGCCCTGCCCGCGGAGACCGAGTTCGGCATCCGCACCCTGGGCGCGAACTACCCCGGCAACGACAAGAACCAGGGCTGCCAGGACACCAAGCAGCTGTTCCCGGTCGGAAAGACCAACAAGGTCGAGGCCAAGACCGCCGTCGCCACCCTGCGCCCGACCGGCTGGACCCCGATCGGCCTGGCCCTGCGCGGCGCCGCGCAGGACCTCGGCAAGGGCGAGACCACCCGCCGCGTGGTGCTGATCACCGACGGCGAGGACACCTGCACCCCGCCCGACCCGTGCGACGTCGCCCGCGAGCTCGCCTCCCAGGGCATCCACCTGGTGGTCGACACCCTGGGCCTGGCCCACGACGACAAGACCCGCCAGCAGCTGCTCTGCATCGCCAACGCGACCGGCGGCACCTACACCGACGTCCGCACCCAGGAGCAGCTCACCGACAAGGTGAAGCAGCTGGTCGACCGCTCCAACGACACCTACACGGTGACCCCGGTCAAGACCGCCGGCACCGACAAGTGCGAGAGCGCCCCGGTCCTCGCCCCGGGCGTCTACACCGACCGCGAGAAGTTCTCCGAGCACCGCGTCTACAAGGTCCCGGTCAAGGCCGGCCAGGAGCTGCGCGCCTCGGTCAGCGTCGGCCTCGACCGCCCGGTGGCCCGGGACTACGGCGTCCTGCTGCAGGCCACCAGCGCGACCGGCCAGGAACTGGTCCGCGGCACCGACGCCGGCAGCAGCCGCACCGACCTGGTCTCCACCGGCCTGCGCTGGTCCACCGCCGACTCCACGGGCTACGTCACCGCGAGCCCGACCGCCTCCTCGGGCTCCGCGAAGGACTCGAAGGACAAGCCGGAGACGACCGTCTGCCTGGTCGTCAGCAACTCGCTGGCCCCGCAGGCCGGCGTCCAGGCCGACCCCGGCCTGCCGCTGGAGCTGACCGTGGACCTGGCCTCCTCCTCGCCCGCCCCCGAGGGCGCCGCGATGGGCCTCGGCCGCGGCTGGATCCTGCTGCTCACCCTCACCCTGGCCGGCCTGGTCTTCGGCCTGCTGTTCGGCTGGATCGCACGTTGGCGGATCGCCGTCTGGCGGGAGAACTGACCATGCGTACGACGATTCGCGGCGCCCTCGCCGCCCTCGCCCTGCTGCCCGCCCTCGCCGTGGGGGCGCTCGGTGCCCCGGCCGCCTCGGCCGCGCCCTCGCCCTCGCCCAGCGCGAGCGGCACCCCGGCCCCGGCCACCAAGGCCGGCACCTCCTTCCTGACCGCGGTCAACCTCTCCCCCGGCCAGGACGCCAAGGTCTCCGTCTCCACCGGCGACTACCTGTACTGGGCCTTCGGCGCCTCCGAGGGCCAGACCCCGACGGTCGGCCTGACCGTCGACCTGGCCCCGGCGACCGACCGGCACGGCCCGCAGACCTGGTCCGTCGAGGTCTTCGACGGGCTGCGCCGCCGCCAGTCCTGCACGGCCGGCACCCAGAACGCCACCGGTGACCAGAACACCACCGCCCTGACGCTCGACTGCACCCTGCGCGAGGTCCGCACCTGGGCCGAGCCGTGGTCCGGCGACCCGCTGCCCGGCACCTACTACGTCCGGCTGTCGGTCACCGACGTCCCGCAGCCGGACCTCGGCCTGGCCTCCGCCGTCCGGCTGCACGTCGCCGCCAAGGGCAACGCCGACAACGCCCAGCCGGAGGGCGGGGAGCTGAAGGCCCCGCTGGTCCCGCCGGTCGGCGGCGGTGCGAGCACGGCCAAGGCGGCCGCCCCGGTGGCGGAGGAGGAGCACTGGTACACCGGCTGGTTCTCCGGCTGGAACAGCCGCTGGTACTGGACGATCGGCGGCGGCTTCCTGGCCGCGCTGGCGGGCGTCCTCGGCTACAACCTGACCCGGCACCCGCACGGCCGGCGCCCCGGCCACCACGGCTCCGTGCCGCCGCAGGGCAGCCACCACAGCGGCTCCTACGCCGACCGTCCCTGACCGTCGGCACGACCCGAGGGCCGGCCGGAGCAGCGTCTCCGGTCGGCCCTCGGCCGTCCCGGGCCGTGCGGCTCAGCCGCGGAAGAGGTCGTGCCCCACGTCGGACGGGACCTTGTCCTGGACGGGCTTGCTGCCCGGCCCCGGCACCTGTTCGCCGGGGACGGGCTCGCTGCTCTCCCGGTGCAGCAGCACCACGCCGTCCTCGGCCCACAGCTGCCGGTACCCGTGCGCCAGCAGCAGTCGGATCCGCGCGGCCTGCTCGGTGTCCGCGGCGAACGGGAAGGACCGCTTGTCCGCCCGGGTGAGCACGTACGCGCGCCCGCGCGGCGTGCCGTCCACCAGCACCACGTCCGTCCGGGCGGTCAGCCGCGGCGCGATCTGGTTGTCCGCCTCCACCGAGGCGCCGTCCGGGATGAGCGCGGCCGCCCGCACCAGCGCGGCCTCGCTCGGCTTGGCCTCCCACGAGGAGGGCATGGCCAGGTGCAGCAGCCCGATCGGTACGGCGGCCACCAGCGCGATCCCGGCCGTGCCGAGGCCCAGCAGGCGGGCCCGCCGGACGGTCCGCGCGGGCCGTTCGGCGCTGCTCAGCCGGCCCAGCACCTCGACGGCGGCGGTGAGCAGGATCGGCCAGAGCATCGAGTCGTAGTGCCGGGCGATCGACCAGTGGTTGGGGTTGCTGGAGAGGATCCGCTCGGCCAGCAGCGGCACCGCGCACAGCACGGTGGCCGAGCGCAGCGGCAGCAGGAGCGTGGTGCCGAACAGCCAGAGCAGCAGCAGCGGCTTGAGCGGCTGGTCGAAGGCGGCCTGCACCAGCAGGAACGGGTTGTGCAGCAGGTTGCTCAGCGCGTCCCCGCCGTCCGTGCCGAGGGAGCCGTAGTTCCAGTAGTAGCCCGGTTCCCCGCCCATCGCCGGGATCAGCCACGTGATCGCCACCGCCGAGGCGATCGGCCCGCCCAGCAGCAGGCCGAGGCCGGTGTACCGGCCCGCCCGGTCCCGGGTGCGGCGGGTGCGCAGTAGCAGCACCAGCCCGTACGCCCCGACCATCAGGCCGAGGTCCTCCTTGGTGCAGCACAGCAGCACGGCGGCGAGCACCACCGTGCCGTACCGGCGGACCAGTCCGCGCTCCAGCATCAGCAGGGTCAGCGGTACGGCGAAGGCGACCTCGTGGAACCCGACCCGGGCAGCGACCAGCAGCGGCCAGCCGAGCGCGTAGACCAGGCCGGCCAGGTCGGCGGCCCGCCGGGCGGTGCGCGGCTGGGCCCCGGCGAAGCTGTGCACGGCGATCCGCCGGATCAGCGGCACCCCGGCCGCGAAGAGCAGCGACTGGCCGACGATCAGCGAGCGCGGGTCGTCCCAGATCCAGTACAGCGGCGCCAGCAGCGCCAGGACGGGCGAGAAGTGGTCGCCCAGCAGGGAGAAGCCGGGCGGGAACTCGTGGTGGAAGCTCTTCAGGGTGGAGACGGGCAGCCCGAAGTGGGCGTAGCCGCGCACGCCCTGGTCGAAGATGCCGAGGTCGAAACCGCCGAGCGACACGGACGTCCAACCCTGCAGGCCGATGGCACAGGTCACCGCGAAGCAGAGCGCGGTGAGCAGCACGGTGCGCCGGGCCGGGCCGATCAGCAGGGCCGCGGCCGACGTCCGGGCGGCGGGCCCGGCAGCGGGAGGCGACGGGGGTGCGGTCTGGGTGGTCACGTGAGCTCTGGTCCGTCCGGTCGGGGTCGGTCGGGTCCGGTCCGGGGCCGTCGGGTCCTGGGCCGTCGGGTCCGTTCCGTCAGGTGCGGTTGGTCAGTGCGGGATCGCGGTCGAGCTTGGCGGCGAGGAGCGCCCAGGCTCCGCCACCGCTGTCGTCCACGGCCTGCCGCCGGGCGCGGTACAGCCGCACTCCCAGGACGACCAGGACGGCAATGCCCAGCGGTGCGTAGAGCGCGCCGGGCAGCTGCCAGTACCAGGCGACCCCGCGTCCCCACCGGTGCGGCACGGTCCACATGACGTGGGAGAAGAACACCACCACGGTCACGCCGAGCAGCACCCGGCGCGCCCTGGTCCTGGCCTCCACCACCAGCAGGGCGATCAGCGGGATGCACCAGACCCAGTGGTGGGTCCAGCTGATCGGCGAGACCAGCAGCGCGGTGAACGCGGTGCAGACCCCGCCCCAGGCGTCGGCCCGGCGCAGCACCCGCGCGGAGCGCCCGGCCAGCACGGCCACCCCGAGCCCGAAGGCGCCGACCAGCGCGGAGGCGATCAGCCCGACCAGCCCCGGGTCGTTGACGTCGAGCAGCCGGCAGACGGCGCCGCGCAGCGACTGGTTGTCCACCAGGACGGTCACCCCGACCCGGCTCGGGTCCCAGAGGTACTTGGTCCAGAACCCGTACGAGGCGTCCGGAAGCGCGGCCCAGCCGATCAGGCCCGCCGCCAGGAACGTGCCGCCCGAGACCAGCGCGGCCCGGATCCTTCCGGTCAGCAGCAGGTAGACGGCGAACAGCCCTGGGGTGATCTTGATGGCGATGGCCAGGCCGATCCCCACGCCCTTGAACCGGTTGCGGTCCGAGCGGGTCAGGTCCCACAGGACCAGGCAGAGGATGCCGAGGTTGACCTGGCCGTACTGGAAGGTGGTGAAGACCGGCTCCAGCCAGATCCCCAGGCCGGCCGCCAGGATCACGACGGCCGTGCGGTGCTGCTTGCCCCACCCGGCCAGCTTGAGCGACAGGTGGACGGCCAGGGCGAGCAGCGCGTAGTTGAGGAGCATCACCAGGACGCGCAGGGTGCTCACGTCGAACCAGGTGCTCGGCACGAAGAGCATCGCCGCGAACGGCGGGTAGGTGGCCGGCAGGTCCCAGCCGGGCAGCCGCATCGCGTACAGGTCCTCGCCCCGGACGACGGCCTGGCCCTCGGCCCGGTAGACCAGCATGTCGACCATGGTGGCCGCGTGGCCGTGCCGGAAGACGGTGAACACCGCCAGCGAGACCGCCGCCGCACAGGTCGCCGCGATGGTCCAGGAGTTCGATCTACCGGGTGCCGGGCCGTCGCCGGATCCCTCCGGGCCGGACTGCCGCGCCCACCGTGTCAGACCGAACTCGCGCACCTCGATGGCACCCCGTTGAGATAGACCAGATCGTTCCGTCGTCAGCGTCTGGGCCCACCCACCATAACCGACCCCCCTGAGGCTCAAACCGCGTCAGAAACCGCCCCCGGAAGGGGTTGTGATCCCAGCCACAGTGCGCCCCGGAGCGGGCCCGGTGCCACAAAACGCGAAATCCCGCCGGGAGTTGCCTCCCGGCGGGATTCGGTGAACCGGCCGGAGCCGGTCCGTTGGGTGGAGCTGAGGGGATTCGAACCCCTGACCCCCTCGATGCGAACGAGGTGCGCTACCGGACTGCGCCACAGCCCCAACGAGAAGAAACTCTAGCACCTTTCGGAGGGGGTCCGTGACCACCCCCCGGGATGCGGTGCTGGTCGGGGGGCGGCCCGGGTCATTCGTTGGCCGCGCGCGGGCGGGTCTCGGGGCCCTGCGGTTCGGCGTACTGGTCGAAGAGCGGGGTCGTGCGGGGCTCGGCGGGGCGGCCCGCGGTCCAGGTGCCGGGGGCCGACAGGTCGAGCCCGCGGGAGACCCGGGGGGCGACCGGCGCGGTCACGTAGGTCGGCAGCGGGACGGGCACCGGCTCCCACGAGTCCGGGCCGGCCGCACCGCGCTCGCGCATGCCGTCGACCCACTCCTCGTGCTCGGTCGCCTCGGCCACCGCGGAGGCGGAGGGCACCGAGACGGTCGCCTCCTCGGGATCCGCGGCCAGCCGCAGGTGCGGGCGGCGTCCGGTCCACTCCTCGGCGGGCGCGGCCGGGGCCGGCTGCGCGGCCGCGGCGGTCTCGGCCGGGCCGCCGTCGGCCGGGGCCTGGGCGCGCTGCTGCTCGCGCTTGCGCAGCCGCTCGGCCGCCTGGGCGGCCCGGACGCGGTCGAGCTTCACCTCGTACCGCTGGCGCTCCAGCTTGCGCAGGTGCCCGATGTACAAGGTGAGGAGGGTCGCCGGGACGGCCGGGACCCAGAGGAAGGCCAGTCCGGCGACCGCCGCGACGACCGCGCCGAGCGCGAAGGCGAGGAAGAGGGCGGTGACCATCCGGCGCCGGCGGGCCAGCAGCCGCGCCCGGCGCTCGCCCCCGGCTCCCGGCGCGGACACCGGCACCGGCCGCTCGGCCGGGCGTTCCACCGGGGGTTCGGGCTCCCGCGCGACGGGGTCGCCGGAGGCGGCCTCGTCCCGTCCGGGAGGGCCGTCGTTGCTGTGCTCGTCGTCACGCGGTTCGTCGCCCAGGGCCCGGGCTGCCCGTCGCTCCAGCGCCGAACGTCCCGCCAGCAGGCGGATGGCGGTGCTGAAGCGTTCCGTCGGGCGCGCCTCGTTGAGTTCGTCCTGCCTGCGGAGCCACATCGGCACCAGATAGGCGGCCCAGGCCCCTACGATGACGGCGTAGATAAGGCCGCTACTGCTCACGATTCACACCGTACGGGCGCCGGGGAAGGCCTGGCAGCAATTTGGCGCGGCGTGTCGTGTGATCAAGCTGATTCTCCGACTATTTTGCCGGCATTTGTGACGGTCCGCCATCGCGTCGATGCCATATCGATATTTCTTTCGAACATATATTCAATTTCTCGGCTCGCGGCCCGAGCTGAGTGCCCGCCAGCGCTCCAGCATCCCCTCCGGCACCTCCTCGTCGGTCAGCGCGTACACCAGGTGGTCGCGCCAGTCGCCGTCGATGTGGAGATAGCGCGGGCGGATTCCCTCCGAGCGGAAGCCGAGCTTTTCCACCACCCGTCGGCTCGGGAGGTTCTCCGGGCGGATGCAGACCTCGATCCGGTGCAGTCCGAGCGTGCGGAAGCAGTAGTTCACCGAAAGCGCCACGGCGGTCGGGATGATGCCCCGGCCGGCCACCGCCTCGTCCACCCAGTACCCGACGTTCGCCGAGCACATCGAGCCCCAGGTGATCCCGCCGACGGTCAACTGGCCGACCAGCTGGCCCTTGTGGAGCACCACGAAGGGCAGCATCCGGCCGGCCGCGGCCTCGCCTCGCAGGAAGCGGACCATCTGCCGGTACGTCGGGCGGGGACCGGCGACCTGACCGGCCGGGCCGGGCGGCACGGTGGCCTCCCAGCGCCGCAGCCAGTCGCGGTTGCGCCGGCTCACCTCCTGCCACTCGCGCTGGTCACGGGCCCGGATCGGGCGCAGCGTGACCTCCCCCTCGTGGAGTTCTACCGGCCAGCCGGCGTTCAGTGCCCTCTCCCGGATGCTGGAGCCCCGGAGGCCGGGGCGTCGGGCCGGGGGTGGTCCCCACCGCCGAGCTGGTCGACGGCGTGGGCGAGCAGCGGTTCCAGCACGGCCAGGCCGTCCTTGACGCCGCCGGTCGAGCCCGGCAGGTTGACGATCAGGGTACGTCCGGCGAGCCCGGCGAGCCCGCGGGAGAGCGCCGAGGTGGGCACCTTCTCCCGGCCGTACGCGCGGATGGCCTCGGCGATGCCGGGGACCGGCCGGTCGATCACCCGGGCGGTCATCTCGGGGGTGAGGTCCATCGGCGAGATGCCGGTGCCGCCGGTGGTCAGCACCACGTCGTAACCGGCCGCCACGGCCTCGCGCAGCACTGCCTCCACCGGCTCCCCGTCCGGGACGACCCGGGGGCCGTCGGCCGTGAAGCCCATCGCGGTCAGGCCGGCCACCAGCAGCGGGCCGCCCTTGTCCGCGTAGACCCCGGCCGAGGCGCGGTTGGAGACCGTCACTGCGAGCGCCCTCATGCGCCCGCCTCGCTTCGCTCGGCAGGCGCTTCGCGCAACCCGCACCTCTCGATGGTGAGCTCGCTTCGCCCGCTCACGCGCCCACCTCCGGCGCGAACCAGTCGCCGCTCTTGCCGCCGGTCTTGCTGAGCACCCGGACGGACTCGATGGCGGCGCCCTTGTCCACGGCCTTGACCATGTCGATCACGGTCAGCCCGGCGACCGCGACGGCCGTCAGCGCCTCCATCTCGACGCCGGTGCGGTCGGCGGTCTTCACGGTGGCGGTGATCTCGACCGCGTCGTCCACGACCGCGAGGTCGACCTTGACGCCGGAGACGGCGATCGGGTGGCAGAGCGGGACCAGGTCCGGGGTCTTCTTGGCGCCCATGATGCCGGCGATCCGCGCCACCGCGAGGGCGTCCCCCTTGGGCACGCCCTCGCCGCGCAGCAGCTCGACCACCTTCGGGGAGACCGTCACCCGCCCGGCCGCGACGGCGGTGCGCGCGGTGGTGGCCTTCTCGGAGACGTCGACCATCCGGGCCGCGCCCTGGTCGTCGACGTGGGTGAGGCGGTCGCCGGGGGGTGTCGTCACGGGTAACTCCAGGGGCGCGCAGGTCGAATACCGCGCTACCGTACCGCTGCTGTTCGCCCGCCCGCTTCCGGGGCACTCCTGACCCGGCGCGCTCAGGAGTCCAGCAGCACCACGTCCACCGCGCTGCCGGCGGGCAGGTCGGTGACGTCCTCGGGGACGGTGATCAGGCAGTCGGCCCGGGCCAGTGCGCCGACCAGGTGCGACTCGGCGCCGCCGACCGGCTCGACGGTGCCGTCGGCCGCCGAGTAGCGGCCGCGCAGGAACTGCCGGCGGCCGGCCGGGGAGCGCAGCGCCGTCGGGCAGAGGGCGCGGACGACCGGGCGGTGCACGTCGGCGGCGCCGAGCATGGTGCGGATGACCGGGCGGACGAAGAGTTCGAAGGAGATGTAGGCGCTCACCGGGTTGCCCGGCAGGGCGAGCAGCGGCACCCCGCTCGCGCCACCGATCCGGCCGAAGCCCTGCGGCTTGCCGGGCTGCATCCGCAGCTTCCGGAAGTCCATCCCGCCGTAGGTCTCGAAGACCTCCTTGACCACGTCGTACGCGCCGACGCTGACCCCGCCGCTGGTGACGATCAGGTCGGCGCGGCCGAGCTGGTCCTCCAGCACGGCGCGCAGCCGCTCGGCGTCGTCCGGGACGGCGCCGACCCGGTAGGCGATGGCGCCGGCCTCCTGGGCGGCCGCGGTGAGGGTGAAGCTGTTGGAGTCGGCGATCTGCCCGGGCCCGACCGGCTCGCCGGGCTGGACCAGCTCGCTGCCGGTGGACAGCACCACGACCCGCGGGCGCGGGCGGACCTTCACGGTGGCCCGGCCGATCGCGGCGAGCAGGCCGAGCTGGGTGGGGCCGAGCCGGGTGCCGGCCTCCAGGACCTTCGTGCCGGCCGCGACGTCGCTGCCGCGGCGGCGGATGTGTGCGCCGTCGGCGACCGGGCGCAGGACGCGGACCTCCTCGTCCGGGACGGGCGCGGTCATCGCGGCGGCGGCCACCCCGGTGCCGGTGCCGCCGTCGGTCCACTCGACCGGGGCGACGGCCCGGGCCCCGGGCGGCAGGGGGGCGCCGGTCATGATCCGGGCGGCCTGGCCGGGGCCGACCCTGGGCAGCTCGCCCGCGCCGGCGGCGATGTCGCCGACCACGGAGAGGACCGAGGGGTAGGCGTCGGTGGCGCCGGTGGTGTCGGCGGTGCGGAGCGCGTAGCCGTCCATCGAGCTGTTGTCGAAGGGCGGCAGGTCGCCGTCGGCGACGACGTCCTCGTCGAGCCGGCAGCCCTGGGCGTCGAGCAGCTGGAGTTCGATCGCGGGCAGCGGGCCGACCGCGGAGAGCACGTCGGCGAGGTGCTCGTCCACGGTCCAGAGGCGGGGCGCCGCCGGTGCCGGGTCCGCTCCTGCGTCGCAGCAGGCTGCGGGCGTGGTGCTGTGCTCGGTGGACCCGGTCATCGGCGGCTCGCTCTCTGTCGTGCGGTCAGTCCTGCATCTCGGAGCCGACGAACTCCCGCAGCCAGGAGCGGAACTCCGGGCCCAGGTCCTCGCGCTCGGCGGCCAGACGGACGATAGCGCGCAGGTAGTCGGCGCGGTCACCGGTGTCGTAGCGGCGGCCCGTGAAGAGCACGCCGTGGACCTGGCCGCCGTCCTCCGGCTCACGGGCGGTGAGCTCGCGCAGGGCGTCGGTGAGCTGGATCTCGCCGCCGCGGCCGGGCGGGGTCTCGCGCAGCACGTCGAAGACCAGCGGGTCGAGGACGTAGCGGCCGATGACGGCGTAGTTCGAGGGGGCCTCGCCGGGCTCGGGCTTCTCGATCAGGTCGGTCACCTGGAAGACGTCCTCGCCGAAGCCGTTCGCCTTGACGGCGGCGCAGCCGTAGAGGTGGATCTGGGAGGGCTCGACCTCCATGAGGGCGACGACCGAGCCGCCGAGCTCCTGCTGCACCTCGATCATCCGGGAGAGCAGCGGGTCGCGCGGGTCGATCAGGTCGTCGCCGAGCAGGACGGCGAAGGGCTGGCCGGCGACGTGCTGCTCGGCGACCGAGACGGCGTGGCCGAGGCCCTTGGGGTCGCCCTGGCGGACGTAGTGCATGTTGGCCAGCTCGACGGACTCCCGGACCCGGGCGAGGCGCTGCTCGTCGCCCTTGCGGGCCAGCAGCTCCTCCAGCTCGTAGGCGCGGTCGAAGTGGTCCTCCAGCGCGCGCTTGTTGCGGCCGGTGACCATCAGTATGTCCGACAGGCCCGCGGCCGAGGCCTCCTCGACGACGTACTGGATGGCCGGCTTGTCGACGACGGGCAGCATCTCCTTCGGGGTGGCCTTGGTCGCCGGGAGGAAGCGGGTGCCCAGTCCGGCCGCGGGTACCACGGCCTTGGTTACCGGAACTCGGGAGTTGGTCGTCGTCATGCGTTTACCTTACTCAGGCACGTTTTCGCCCGGCCGCACGCGCGGGGACGGCTAGGACAGCACGTCGCGGGGCACGGCCACACTGGCTGGCGTATGGGACGTGACCGGCTGGGCGAGGGGGTCCCCGCCGGCACAGGCCGACAGACTACCCGGCTTTTCCGAACGGTTACGTTCGGCAGTCGGCCCCTGTCCGGCGCCCGAAGCGACCGGTGCGGGGCGCCCGGCGGCGGCCCGCTCGGGGGCCCCCGCGGTGCTCCGCCAGCAGTCGCCGCCGGCCGCCCGGGCCTCGGCGAGCGCGGCGTCGGCGGCGCGCAGCAGGACGGCGGCGTGGGTGCCGTCCTCGGGCAGGACGGCGATGCCGACGGCGGCGGTGAGGCCGTTCCCGTGCGCCGGGCGGGGCGCGCGGGTGCCGAAGGACCAGTCGAGCAGCAGGTGCCGGCGGACCGACCAGACCAGCCGCTCGGCGACCTGTGCGGCGCCCTCGGCGCCGGTGTCGGGCAGCACCACCAGGAACTCCTCGCCGCTGTAGCGGCCGAGGGTGTCGGCCCGGCGGATCTCCATCGCGAGGCGCTGGGCGAGGTCCCGCAGGACCGCACCGGCACGGCCGCGGCCGTGCTCGGCGACGACCGCGTCGAAGCCGGCGATGGCCAGCATCAGCACGGCGAGCGGGCGGGGGCCGTCGGCCTGGTCGGTCTGCTCCGCGCGGCGGGCCCGTTCGATCTCCCGGTCGAGGGTGAGCTGCAGGTGGCGGTAGTTCCACACGCCGGTGAGCGGATCGCAGGAGGCGGTGCGTTCCAGCTCGGCGCAGCGCTCCTCCAGTTCGGCGATCCGGACCTTCAGCCGCTCGGCGCCGGCGGCGGCCGAGGCCCGGGCCCGGCGGCCCCGCAGTCCGAGGACGGTGGCGCCGGCCACCGCGGGGGCGCTCAGCGCGGCCAGGGCCTGGACCAGCAGCGGGGTGGACAATCGGGGCGCCCTTTCGCGTGGCAGGCTCTGCGCGTCGACGGTCTGGACACGTGGAGGATCCGATGCACAACGAGAAGAGCGACCTGAGGACACGGCTGTTGACGGAACGGCGCGCACTCTCCGCTGAGGGGCGCGTGGCGGCGGCCCGCGCGCTGGCCGGGCACGCCGGGGAGCTGGCCGGTCCGGGCGCCACCGTGGCCGCGTACGTCTCGGTGGGCACCGAGCCGGGAACGCGGCCGCTGCTGGACGCGCTGCGGGCCGGCGGGGTGCGGGTGCTGCTGCCGGTGCTGCTGGCCGACAACGACCTGGACTGGGCCGAGTACGCAGGGCCCGGGGAACTGGCCCCGGCCGGGCGCGGGTTGCTGGAGCCGGTCGGCCCGCGGCTCGGGCCGGAGGCGGTGACGGAGGCCTCCGTGGTGCTGCTGCCGGGCCTGGCGGTGGACCGCGACGGGTTGCGGCTGGGCCGGGGCGGCGGCAGCTACGACCGGGTACTGGCCCGGCTGGGGCGGGCGGGCGTACGGCCGGTGCTGGCGGTGCTGCTGTACGAGCACGAGCTGCTGGACCGGGTGCCGGCCGAGCCGCACGACCGGCCGGTGGACCTGGCGGTCACGCCCTCGGGGGTCCGGCGGCTGGGCCCGGAGGGGTGAACGGCCCCGCTCCCTGAGGGGAACGGGGCCGCCGGCGAGTACCGGCGTCAGCCGGTGGTGAGCACCAGCTTGTGCGTGGTGGCCTTCTCGACCGCGTCCGGACCGAAGGCCCAGGTCAGCAGCTTGCCCTTGAGCCAGAGGTCGGTCTGGTCGTTGTAGTTGGCGTGGAAGGCGTGGCCGGAGGCGCCGCCGACGTTGATCCAGCGCGAGGAGTCCAGGTCGTTCAGGTCGACCACCATCCGCATCGACGGGATCCAGTCCACCTGGTAGCCGGCCGCCGCGTTCCAGCCCGCCGCGTCGACCGCCGCCGAGCCGCCGGAGAGGCGGTACGGGCCGCGGTTGAGCAGCTTGTGGAGCACCGGGGAGGCGATCGAGGAGTCGTCGGTGCCGAGAGTCTGCTCCCGCAGCTCCAGCTTGTGCAGCCGGCCCCAGCTCCAGGTGGAGATGTCCTTGCTGAGCAGCGAGGTCAGCTCCTGGCGGGCGTTCTTCATCGCCTCCTTGAGGAGGTTGTCCAGGCCCTTCTGCACGGTGTGCTGGGAGTCGATGTACGTCCACCACGAGCTGTCGGGCTTGTCCAGCTGCGCACGCACCACCTCGGTCCAGCGGTCGCCGCCGTCCGGCTGGGCCTTGCCCGGGTCGCGGGTGCCGCACTCGGTGACGATCCTGGTGGTGCTGTCCGGCTTGGTCGGGTCGTCCTGCTGGCGCACCAGCAGGCAGTTGTCCTTGGCCCGGAGGTCGGCCGGGAACTTCTGGCCGAAGGCGAGGGTGAGCAGCTGGCGCCAGACGCCGTTGTAGTAGGCGGCGGCGGCCGAGTCGGCGTCCTGGTGGTAGTTCCAGTCCTTCAGCAGGTCCTGCGCCTGGCGCACGTACGGGTCGTCGATCTGCTGCTTGAGCAGCAGCGGGACCAGCGTCTTGGCCATCACGTTGGTGTTGTCCAGCTGCAGGGTCTGCATGTCGTCCGGCGAGATCTTGCCGTTGTTCTTGAGCAGGCCCTCGATCTGGTCGGTGATCTCCTTGGCGCGGGTGCCGTACTCCCAGTCCTTGGTCAGGCTGTACTTGTAACTCGGGTCGACCACGGCCTGGTTGGCGGTGACGATGTAGCCGGAGGACGGGTTGAGGCTCCACGGCAGCGCGGTGAAGGGGATCGAGCTCTTCCACTGGTAGCCGGAGTCCCAGCCGAGGGCCGGGTAGGTGCCGTCGCCCTTGCCGCGGACCGGGACGTCCCCCGGGGCCTGGTAGCCGATGTTCTTGGCGTCGGCGTAGATCAGGTTCTGCGCGGGGACGGCGAAGTCCTTGGCGGCTGCGCGGAAGTCGTCCCAGTTCTTCGCCTTGTCGAGCTCGAAGACGGCGTCCATGGTCTTGCCGGGGTTGAGCGCCGTCCACTGCAGGGCGACGCCGTAGCCGCCGGTGCCGCGGTCGGGGGCGGAGGTTCCGTTGGGGGCGTACTTGCCGACGTTCTGCTGCTCGTTGCTCTGGTCGGAGATGAGCGGGGCGCCGGTCTGGGTGGTGCGGACGGTGATGGTGCGGTCGTCCCCGCCGGCGACCTTGATGGTCTCCTTGCGCAGGTCGAACTTCACGTCCTTGCCGTCCACCTGGTAGGTGTCCGGGCCGGTGACCTTCTCCAGGAAGAGGTCGGTGACGTCGGCGCCGAGGTTGGTGAAGCCCCAGGCGACGTCCTTGTTGTGGCCGATCACCACGCCGGGCATGCCCGCGAAGGTGAAGCCGGAGACGTCGAACTGGCAGGCCGGGGAGGCGGTCCGGCAGTGCAGGCCCATCTGGTACCAGACCGAGGGCAGGCCGGGGCCGAGGTGCGGGTCGTTGGCCAGCAGCGGCTTGCCGGTGGTGGTGTGGCTGCCGGCGACCACCCAGGAGTTGGAACCGATGCCCTGGCCGGGGCGGCCGAGCAGCTGCGGCATCCCGTCGATCCGGTCGGTGAGGCCCTGCAGCAGCGCCTTGGTGGTGGCCGCGCCCTGGGCGGTGGCGGTGCCGTTGCCCGCGCCGGGCTGCGGGGAGCCGTCGGCGGGGCGGTAGTTGTCGCCGTTGACGGTGCCGGTCTTCACGATGGTGCCGTTGCGGGCGTACGGGTAGTCCGGGTACAGCTCGGCGATCTTGTCCGGGCCGAAGTCCTGGGTCAGCAGCGAGCGGTCGATCTCCTCCTGGAGGTTCCCGGAGAGGTTCCAGGCCATCGCCTTGAGCCAGGCCACCGAGTCCACCGGGCTCCACTGCTCGGGCGTGTAGCCGCTGTTGACGGCGCCGAGCAGGGCGTACTCCAGCGAGGCCTTCTCACCGCCGGGGTGCTCGGCGAGCCAGGCGTTGACGCCGTCCGAGTAGGCCTGCAGGTACTTCTTGGTCTCCGGCGACAGCTTGGTGTCGTACTCCTTCTGCGCCACCTGCCGCCAGCCCATGGTGCGGATGAAGGTGTCGGTGTCGACCTGGCCGTCGCCGAACATCTCGGAGAGCCGGCCGGCGGTGATGTGCCGGCGGACGTCCATCTCCCAGAAACGGTCCTGCGCCTGGACGTAGCCCTGGGCGCGGAACAGGTCCTCGGAGGTGTCGGCGTACAGCTGCGGGATGCCGTTGGCGTCCCGCTTCACGTCGACCGGCGCGCTCAGGCCCGCCACCTTGACGCTGCCGTCCACTTCCGGGAAGGAGGCGCGGACCGCGGTGACCCCGCGGTAGCCGCCGTAGCCGACGCCGGCCACCAGCAGCACGACCAGCACGATCACGAACAGACGGGCGCGCCGGAACTTCTTCGAGCGGGGCATCTGGGTCCTTGCGGTCCTGACTTCGGGGCGGGCGGGCGTGTCCAGGGCCTGCGGCCGTGACAGGGCACCACATTAGGCCGAGTCGGCCGGGAGCCGTGAACGGGGGACCAAGCTAAAGATATGGCAAAATGTTAGACTGAGTAACGATCCGCAAGAGGAGCATTGACGCCTCCTTAACGGGTCGGCCCCCAGCACCACCAGACACCCCGTCCGCCCCTGCCTGCCCGAGGTGCCCCTGCGTGAACGTCTCCCATCTGAACCAGCTCCTCCTCGAAGCCTCCGTGATCCTGCTCTTCGCGGTGGTCGCCGTACGGATCTCCACCCGGTCAGGGCTGCCCAGCCTGCTGATCTACCTGGGGATCGGCGTGGCGCTGGGGCAGAACGGGATCGGCGTCACCTTCAACAACGCCGAGCTGACCCAGGTGATCGGCTACGCGGCGCTCGTGGTGATCCTGGCCGAGGGCGGCCTCAAGACCAGCTGGCGGGAGATCAAGCCGGTGATGCCGGCGGCCACCGTGCTCGCCACCGTCGGCGTCGGAGTCAGCGTGTTCGCCACCGCGGCCGGCGCGCACTGGCTGGTCGGCCTGGACTGGCGCACCTCACTGCTGCTCGGCGCGATAGTTTCCTCGACCGACGCGGCGGCCGTCTTCTCGGTGCTGCGGATGGTCCCGCTGCCCCACCGGCTGACCGGCCTGCTGGAGGCCGAGTCCGGCTTCAACGACGCGCCCGTCGTCATCCTGGTCGTCGCCTTCGCCACCGCCGGCGAGCTGGACCCCTGGTACGTCATGATCGGCACGATCCTCGCCGAACTGGCGATCGGCGCCGCGGTCGGCTTCGCCGTCGGCAAGCTCGGCGCCTTCGGGATCAAGCACGTCGCACTGCCCTCCTCGGGCCTCTACCCGATCGCCGTGATGGCGCTCACCGTGCTCGCTTACGCGGGCGGCGCGCTGCTGCACGGCTCCGGCTTCCTCGCCGTCTACATCAGCGCGGTGATCCTCGGGAACTCCAAGCTGCCGCACGGGCCCGCCGTCCGCGGCTTCGCCGACGGCCTGGCGTGGATCGGCCAGATCGGCATGTTCGTCCTGCTCGGCCTGCTCTGCACGCCCGCGACCATGGGCTCCTCGGTGGTGCCCGCGCTGGTGATCGGCGGCGTGCTGGTCTTCCTGGCCCGGCCGCTGTCGGTGGTGCTCTCGCTGACCCCGTTCAAGGTGCCCGCCCGCGAACAGGCCCTGCTGAGCTGGGCCGGGCTGCGCGGGGCGGTGCCCATCGTGCTGGCCACCATCCCGGTGGTGTCCGGCGCCCACGAGGCCGAGGACGTCTTCAACATCGTCTTCATCCTGGTCGTCGTCTTCACCCTGCTCCAGGGGCCGACCCTGCCGTGGGTGGCCAAGCGGCTGCGGATCGGCGAGGGCGCGATGGGCCAGGACCTCGGCATCGAGTCCGCCCCGCTGGAGAAGCTGCACGGACACCTGCTCTCGGTCGCGCTCTCCCCCACCTCCCGGATGTCCGGCGTGGAGATCAGCGAGCTGCGGCTGCCCAAGGGCGCGGCCGTCACCCTGGTCGTGCGCGAGGGCAACTCCTTCGTGCCGGACAAGGCGACGGTGCTGCGGGCCGGGGACGAGCTGCTGGTGGTCACCACGGACGAGGTCGGCGAGGCGGCGGAGCGGCGGCTGCGGGCCGTGGACCGGGGCGGCAAGCTCGCGGGGTGGCTCGACGGGCGGTGAGGCGGGGGGCCTGTGGGGCCGTGGGGCTCGCGAGCTCTGTAAAGGCTCGTGGGGCCTGCGAGTCTCGCGAGCTCTGCGAGGCTCGTGGGGCTTGCGAGGCTAGTAGGGCCTGCGAACAAGGGGTGGGTTGGCGGGATCTACGCGCGTAACTGTATGCTGATAGGACCACGCCGCATAACCATCGCTAGACCACCCCAGCATCTGCCTGACGCAGAGTTGGCGCGACCGCTCGGCGGCCGCGGTCCGGCCCCCGGCAACCACGCCGGGCCGACCCGGTATCTACCCCGGTCGACGCGCGAGAGGACGACTCTCGGCGCCGTCGGGGCCACCCCATGCCCTGCCGCGCTACCAGGCAGCAGGAAGGACCGACCGTGACGGCCCGCCGAACGGTCGCTACCTCCGCGGACACCGCGGACACCACCGCAGCCCAGGCCCCCGCCCGCGTCGGGTACGGCGAACTGCTGCGCACCCCCGGGGCCTGGACCTTCCTGTCCCCGCGCTCGTCGCCCGACTGCCGTACGCGATGCTCAGCATGGGCATCCTGCTGCTCGTCACCCAGACCCACGGCTCGTACGGCACCGCCGGTACGGTCACCGCCGTCGCCGCCGTCTCCCAGGCCCTGATCGGGCCGCAGACCGGACGGCTCGCCGACCGCTACGGTCAGGCCGCGGTGCTCGTCCCGACCGTCCTGGTGCACGCCGCCTCGGTCGGCGCGCTGATCGTGCTGGCGCTCGGCCACGCGCCGGCCTGGAGCCTGTTCCTGGCCGCCGTCCCGGCCGGTGCGAGCGTGCCGCAGATCGGCGCGATGGTCCGGGCCCGTTGGGTGGCCCGGTTCACCGCGGACGGCCCGACCGAGAGCTCCGCGGCCCGGGTGAGCACCGCCTTCGCCTTCGAGTCCGTGACGGACGAGTTCACCTTCGTGATCGGCCCGATCCTGGCCTCCGGCATCGCCGCCCTCGCCAACCCGGCGGCCGCCCTGGTCGCCGAGGCCGCGCTGACCCTCGTCGGCGGCCTGGCCTTCGCCGCCCAGCGGCGCACCGCCCCCGCCCGGATCCTGCCGCAGCCCGGCACCAAGCGCGCCTCGGCGCTCGCCTCCCCCGGCGTCCGACTGCTGGCCGGGACCTTCCTCGGCGTCGGCGCGGTCTTCGGCGGCATGCAGGTCTCGGTGAACGCCTTCGCCGACTCGGTCGGGCAGCACGACGCGGGCGGCACCGTGTACGGGATCTTCGCGGGCGGCTCGATGCTGGCCGGCGTGCTGTACGGCGTGATCGCCTGGCGGCGGCCCGTGCAGCAGCGGATGCTGATGAGCTACACGCTGCTGGTGCTCGGCTGCTCGACGTTGTGGGCGATGCCCAACCTGGTCGCGCTCACCGTCGCCGGCCTGGTCTGCGGCCTGGCCATCGCGCCGACCCTGATCAGCGGCTACACCCTGGTCGAGACGCTGGTCGCGGACGGCGCCAAGACCGAGGCCTTCACCTGGCTGACCGGCGCCATCGGGCTGGGGCTGGCGGTCGGCTCGATGGCGGCGGGCAAGCTCATCGACGGGCACGGGCCGTCGACCGGGTTCCTGGTACCGCTGATCGGCGCCGGCCTGGGGCTGGTCGTGCTGGCCTCGCTGCGGCACCTGCTGGTGGCCCGGGGAGCGGCCAAGGATTCCGTCCCGGACTCCGCCGCCGGCGCTGCCGACGGTTTCGTGGAGCGCGAGCTGGTGGGCGCGGCCAAGGGCTGAGCGGGCGGCGTTCCGACGGGCGGGCCCGGGCCGGGCTCGGGCCGGGCTTGGGCCGAAGCGGGGCCGATGTCACACCGGAGTCGCTGGACTGATCCAGCGGAATGCCGCATCATTGACCATCGTTAGCACTCATCAGGCGAGAGTGCCAGGAGGAAGACAAGTGCCCACGTACCAGTACCAGTGCACCGAGTGCGGCAACGGCCTGGAGGCGGTGCAGAAGTTCACCGACGAGGCGCTGACCACGTGCCCCGACTGCCAGGGACGGCTTCGCAAGGTCTTCTCGGCCGTGGGTGTCGTGTTCAAGGGCTCCGGCTTCTACCGGACCGACAGCCGCTCCTCCTCCAGCAGCTCGGTGAGCTCCGGCTCGTCGTCGACCACCTCGACGTCGTCCGGCACGCCCGCCGCGTCCGGCTCCGCCGGCTCCGGCTCCTCGGCGCCGTCCAGCCCGGCTCCGGCCGCGAGCTGACCCGGGCGCCGGATCCTCCCGGACGCCCGGCAAGCAGACCTCGGCAAGGCCCGTCGGCCCCGCATCACGCGGGGGCGGCGGGCCTTTCCGCGTGCTCCAGGCCCGTTTCGGTGCCGTTGTCAGCTCGGGCAGGGTCGACTCACTCGTGTGAGTGTACGAATTTGTCCACAGGGGCGGAGTTATCCACAGGCTGGGGAAAGAGGCTTTCCGGCGTCGGCCGGAGCGTGCACGGTGGGGCCCAGCCGGTCCACCGGGGCCGGCCCGCCGACCGATCCGGAGGTGCGTCCATGACCACCGTGAGCTTCTCCGTCCCGCTGCCCGCCCCCACCGTGCCGCCCCGGCAGGAGGTGCCCAGCTTCCCGCCGATCCGGCGCGGCTGCGGCGGGTGGCACCGCTGGCGCAGCGCCGTCCGACGGCGGGCCGGGGTGCCCGTCCTGGTCCTGCTGGCGGTGGCGGCGGCGCTGGCGCTCGGGCCCGCGCGGGCCGGACTGCCGCCGCCCGTCGGGGGCGCGCTGGGCCGGACGGGTTGTCAATCCGGGGCTGCGGAAGATCACCCGTAACCCGGTGGCGACTTCGTCGTTCGAGGCGGCATGAAGGGCTTCAAGGAATTCCTGCTGCGTGGAAATGTCGTCGAACTCGCCGTCGCCGTGGTCATCGGCGCGGCATTCACCAACATCGTCAACACCTTCGTCAAGGGCGTTATCAATCCGATCGTCGGCGCCTTCGGGACGAAGGACCTGGCTTCCTACACTTCCTGCCTCAAGGGGCCCTGCGAGACGGGTCCGGCCGGTGAGGTCACGTCCGGAGTCCTCATCCTGTGGGGATCGGTGCTCAGCGCCGCCCTGCAGTTCCTGATCACCGCGCTGGTCGTCTACTTCGTTCTGATCGTGCCCATGAACAGGATGGCGGCCCGCCGCAAGTCCCTCGCCGAGGAGGCGGCGGAGGCCGAGGCCAAGGAGGTCAAACTGCTCACCGAGATCCGCGACGCACTGGTCGCGCCGCTGCGCTGACCGTCGCGGTCCGGCTCCTGCCCCCGTTCGCTTCTCACTCCCGGTTCTCCCTCAGCCCCCGTGGTGCGGCGGGCGCTGGCTCAGGTACCAGTCCAGCCCCCGCCCGCCGCCCGCCCCGGGGCCGTCGCCCCAGCCGGCGTCGGTGTCGTCCCCGGACTGCTGGTCCAGCGGATCCCGGAAGACCAGCCGGGCCTTGGCCGCGGGTTTCTTCTCCGAGGCCTGGTCCTGTTCCTGCCCCGGCTCGTCCTGCCCCTGCTCGCTCACCTTGTCCACTCCGTCCACTCCGTCCACTCCGTCCACTCGGTCTCGGTCCCGGTCCCGGTCCCGGTCCACCTCGTCCCGCCCCTCCAGCCTAAGAGTCCCGTGGCACGCCTCGGGCCCTGCTGCGGAGCGCTCCGCACCAGGGCCCGGGTGGGGCTCTGCAGCCAGTTCCGGTTCGCCGGAAGTTCGCCGACGGGCCGGTCAGGCGGCTTCGAAGCCCGCGTGGTCGGCGATCTTCTTCAGCTCGGCCAGCGCGTGCTTCTCGATCTGGCGGATCCGCTCACGGGTGAGGCCGTGCTGCTTGCCCACCTCGGTGAGGGTGCGTTCGCGGCCGTCCTCCATGCCGTACCGGGAGCGGATGATCGAGGCCGTGCGGTCGTCCAACCGCCCGATCAGGTCGTCCAGTTCCTCACGGCGGAGCATCACCATCACGGCGTCCTCGGGGGACGTCGCCCCGGTGTCCTCGACCAGGTCCCCGAACTGCGTCTCGCCCTCGTCGTCCACCGACATGTTGAGGCTGACCGGATCCCGCGCCCAGTCCAGCACGTCCTTGATCCGGGCCTCGGTGGTGTCCAAGTCGGCCGCGATCTCGGCCGGCTCGGCCTCGCGGCCCAGCTCCTTGGACTTCTCCCGCTGCACCCGCCGGATCCGCCCCAGCTCTTCCACCAGGTGCACGGGCAGCCGGATGGTGCGGGACTGGTCGGCGATGGACCGGGTGATCGCCTGCCGGATCCACCACGTCGCGTACGTGGAGAACTTGAAACCCTTGGCGTAGTCGAACTTCTCGACGGCGCGCACCAGGCCCGCGTTGCCCTCCTGGATGAGGTCCAGCAGTGGAAGGCCGCTGCGCGGGTAGCGGCGGGCGACGGCGACGACGAGACGGAGGTTGGAACGGATGAACACGTCCTTGGCGCGCTCGGCGTCGGCGGCTATCGCCTCCAGCTCCTCGCGCGTGCTGCCGTCGGGGAGTTCGCCCTCGTCCAGCAGGTGCTGGGCGTACACGCCGGCCTCGATCCGCAGCGAGAGCTCGACCTCCTCGGCGGCATCGAGCAGGGGCGTCCTGGCGATCTCGTCGAGGTACATGCCGACCAGGTCGCGGTCGGCCTCAAGGTTGGTCGGGCGGGCCGCGCGAGTCCGGTCGGCCCTGTCGCGAACGACGGCACGGGTGGCCATGCTTGCTCCCTTTGCTGGTGTTGCCGAGGTCTGCCTGCCTGCCATGAGGGCAAGAAGTGCGGGCCCTTGGGGCTCACACGTAACGATCCAACGAACAGAATCCGGACAACATTCCCAAGTCACTCCGATTCTTCCGCGCGATGCAGTATCCTGCCGGTTTTCACACCGACTTTGGACGCTCGGTGACCGCCCGGGCACGGTCCGCTTCCCGACACGACCGTTCGGGGAGCGATTTCTTCACTCGACCCTCACGCGGAGGTCGCCCTTCCGTTGAACCCGCGAACGGCCGCACACGTTCCCGCACGCCCCCGCTTTCCGCCCGCGCAAACGCCCCGGCGCACGCAGGACCTCCCCACAAAAGATGCCAAATCGCTATCGGCCCAGCTCCTGATCGGTGCGGGACACTGGGAAGGTGTCAGCCATGCACCTGACCAACAGCACGACCTCCGTCACTGCGCGTTACCGCAGTCTCCTTCGGGACGCAGCGCTCGCGTTGGGTTGTGCCGCGCTGTTCGGCGTCCTGGCGGCTCTGGTGACGAGCCACTGGCAACCACTGGACCGCTTCGACCAGGAGTGGATCGGCGAACTGCACGACTACGCCCGGGAACACCGGGCGTGGACCGCCGCCGTGCAGACGCTCTCCGACATCGGCGGCACCGTCACGATGCGTGCACTCCTGGGCGTCGCAGCCGTCTGGCTCTGGTTGATCGGCGCCCGCGTGCTGGCCGGCTGGGTGGCCGCCCAGACCCTGGTCGGCTGGGGCGCCCTGTGGGCACTGAAGGCGGCCTTCGACCGCGGACGGCCCGCCTTCACCGACCCGGTCTCGCACGCCGGCGGCCCGGCCTTTCCCTCCGGGCACGCCATGGCCTCGGCGATCACCTGCGCCGTCCTGGTCGGCCTGCTCTGGTACCGGGTCCACCGGCGCGGCCGGACCGCCGCCTGCGCGGTGGCGGCGGCGAGCGTGCTGACCATCGGCTGGACCCGGATCGCCCTCGGCGTGCACTGGCCCAGCGACGTGCTGGCCGGCTGGCTGGCCGCCGGATTCGTGCTGGGCACCGTCACCGCCGTGATCGAGCTCTGGCGCCCCGGCGCGCTGGCCCGGGACGTACGGCGGGTCAACTGGCGCACCAGACCGAGGGTTCAGCGGGTCATCGTGTCCTCCGCGCGGCCGCCCGTCCCCGCCGGCCTGCTGGACGAGGCCGATCCGGACGAGGCCGATCTTGACTACCCCACTCCGGACGAGGCAGCCGACCGGCCCGACGAGACCGTCCGCTGACCCCCCGGCCCTCCGCTGACCTCCCCGACCCTCCGCTGACCTCCGCTGGCGCCCGGTCACCGCTTCGGGGCCGTCCGCTAGCGTGACGGCCGTGTCCACTGACCCCGTTCTCGCCGCCGCCCCTGCCGGATACCCCGAGCGCCCGCTGCGGATCGCCACCGTCCAGGCCCAGGCCGTCGCCGGCGACATACCCGCCAACGCCGCCCAGGCCGCCGAGTTGATCCGCGAGGCGGCCGCGGCCGGCGCCCGCCTGGTGCTCTTCACGGAGAAGTTCCTCTCCGGCTACGAGCCCGAGCTGATCCGCACCGACCCGCTCAAGTACGCCGTCCAGCCCGGCGATCCGCGCCTCGCCCCGATCGCCGACGCCTGCCGTGAGACCGGCACCGCCGCCGTGGTCGGCGCCGCCGTCCAGGACGGTGCGGACCTGCGGGTCTCCGCGCTCGTCCTCGGCCCGGACGGCGGCTTCGTCGCCCGCTACGACAAGCAGCACCTCTTCAAGAGCGAACGCGACTACTACCGCCCCGGGACGGCCGGTTGCACCGTGGAGCTGGACGGCTGGCGGCTCGGCCTCGGCGTCTGCTACGACTCCGGCTTCCCCGAGCACGCCCGCGCCGCCGCCCTCGACGGCTGCCACGCCTACCTGGTCGGAGCCCTGTTCAGCGTGGGCCACGGCCACCACGAGTCCCGGACCTGGTTCCCCGCCCGCGCGCTCGACAACACCCTCTACACGGTGCTCGCCAACCACGTCGGCCACACCGGCGGTTGGCACACCTGCGGCGGTAGCGCGGTCTGGGGCCCGGACGGCCGCCTGATCGCCGAGGCGAGCGAGGACCGGCGCGAGGTGATCGTCGTCGACCTCGACCCGACCGTCCTGCGCACCGCCCGCGAGACCGAGACCCTGCTCGCCGACCTCGCCCTTGCCGCCGCCCGCCCGGCCGAGCCGCGCGCGCAAGTAAAGCTGGCCTGAACCCGGCCCGTACGGCCCGTACCGCCGCCACGGCCCGTCAGGTGGCCCGCATGGCCGCAACCGCGGTCATCCTGCCGACCCGGCGGGCCGGCAGGACGGCGGCGGCCAGGCCGGTCAGCACGGTCAGGGCCAGCGCCGCCAGCACCGGCAGGACCGGCGGGCCGCCCACCGTGCCGACCGTGGAGGTGACAGATCGGGCGGCGGCCCAGCCGTAGCCGATGCCGAGGGCGGTGCCGACCAGGGCGGCGGCCAGCGAGAGCAGGACGGCCTCCAGGGTGAGCATCCGGCGAAGTTGGCGGCGTGACATCCCGATGGCGCGCAGCATGCCGATCTCGCGGGAGCGTTCGCTGATGCTGAGCATCAGGGTGGCCGCGACGCCGAGGCCGGCGATGGCGACGGAGAAGGACAGCAGGGCCATGCTGACGGTGGTCAGCCGGTCCAGCAGGGAGCGCAGGGTGTCGGCCTGCGCGGCGGTGTCGGTGACGGTCACCTGGGGGTGGTCGGCGAGGGCCCGGTCCAGGGCCCGGCGGGCGGTCGGGCGGTCCTCGCCGTCGGCCGGGGTGATCCACACCGTGGTGACGGGCGCGCCGGGGGCGAGGCGGTCCAGAGTCGCGGGGGTCACCAGCAGGGTTGCGCCGCTCTGCAGGGTGAACGGCAGGCTGCTGTGCCCTGGTTCGAGCCGCAGCTCGATGCCGCCGGCGCTGCTGCCGGAGCCGCCGCTGCCGCCGACGCGGCGCGACCCTGACTCGCCGAGCCCGCTCAGCGCGGCGCCGTCGGCGAGGGTCCGGGCCCGGTCCAGGCCGTCCGTCGAGGGGTTGAGCCGGGCGGGGTCGGCGGCCGCGACCAGGGTGGGCCGGCCGTCCAGGTCGACGGTGGCGGACCGGACCGGGGTGACGGTCAGGCCGCGTTCGGCCGCGAGCGAGCCGATCGCCCCGGCGGGCAGTGCGCCGCCGCTGCCGGCGGCCGCCGAGAACACGCCGGGTTGACGCGCGGACACCGCCGGGACCAGCGAGCCGGAGGTGACCTCCAGCGCGGTGACCGCGCCGACCATGACGGTCACGCCGAGCAGCAGCGCCGCGCCGGTCGCCCCGGTGCGGCCGGGGTTGAGCCGCAGCTGCTGGGCGGCGAGCCGTGCGGCGGTGCCGCCGAGCCGCCGGGCGGGCCGGCCCAGCAGGCCGACGACCGCAGGCAGCACCCGGTCGGCGAGTCGCAGCACGCCGAAGAAGCTGGCGATCGCCCCGAGCGTGACCGCGAGCAGCGAGAGCGGCGGCGGCGCCAGGGCACCGGTCACCAGCAGTGTCGTCCCGGCGAGCAGCAGCCCGGAGATCCAGACCGCGGCCCGCACCCGGGCCGCCCCGCCGGTCGGCGCGGGCGTGCCGCCGAGCGCGGCGACCGGCGGCACGGCAGCCGCGGCCTTCGCCGGTCCGCGGACGGCGAGCAGGGTGAGCAGGATGCCGAACAGCCCGGCCAGCGCACAGGTGAGCGGCGCGGGCAGCAGAGAGAGGTGCACCGGCCCGAGGTCGAGCGTGCCGGCCACCGCCGTCCCGACCGCGCAGAGCAGGACCCCCAGCAGCACGCCCGCCGCCGAGGCGCCCGCTCCGAGCAGCAGCCCCTGGCGGCGGATCAGCCGCCGCAGCTGCTGCCGGTCGGCGCCCACGCAGCGCAGCAGGGCGAGTTGGCGGGTCCGCTGGGCCAGCATCACCGAGAAGGTGTTGCCGCCGACCATCCGCGCCACGGCGAGCGCGATCAGTACGAAGGAGAGCGAGGCGATCAGCACGACCCCGTAGAGGGTGCCGCTCTGCCGGGTCGCCTCGCGGACCGAGGCCTCGCGGGTGTGCACCTCGGCGCCGCTGCCGAGCGCGGCCCGCAGGGCCTCGGCGGTGCCGGTGCGGGAGGCGTCCGGGCCGAGCCGGACGTCGAGCCTGGCGGCGGTGACGCCGGTGGCGTACTGGGCGAGCGCGCCCGCCGGGACGCCGATGACCGGACGTCCGGCGAAGCTCGGCGCGCCCCGCCCGTCCAGGGTGCCGACCAGACGGGCGGTGGTCGCGGAGCCGTCGGCCCGGGCCAGCTGCACCTCGGTGCCGGGGGCGGCGTCGAGCCGGTGCGCGGTGTCGGTGTCCAGCAGCACCTCGCCGGGTCCGGCCGGCCAGCGGCCGTCCCGGAGCAGCTGCCAGCGCAGCGCCGGGTCCTCGGCGACGGCGCTGACCACGGCCGTCCGGTCGAGCGGACGGCCGTCGGCGGCCAGGACCGCACCAGTGCCGGTCAGCCGCGGCGCCACCGCCGCCACCCCGGCGGTCCCCCGCGCCCGCTCGACGGCGGCCGCATCCGGCGCACCGGCCGCGGCCGTTCCGGTCACCTGGATGTCGCCGGGGCCGACCTCGGCCGCCGCGGTCTGGCTGAAGGAGTCCACCAGCGCCCCGCTGCCGCTGACGGAGGCGATCAGGAAGGCCACCCCCAGTGCGATCGCGGCGCCGCTCAGGAGCAGTTGGCGCAGCTGCCCGCGCAGCTCGGCCACGGTGTATCGGTAGGTCGTCATCGTTCCCCGGCTCGTCCGCCCTGGTCGGGCACGACGCTCCGGCAGGGACTGCTCCGAGCCTAGGAACCACGGCCGTCCCGGCCGTCGGCACCAGGTCGCTTCCATGATCACTCCGTGGACGGACCAACGCCCCCGCCGCCTCCTCCCGGAGGGGTACGGCACCCCTGAGCACGCCCGCCCCGACTTTCCGCGGAGGCCGGCTCCGGAAACGGCCGCAGGCCCCCGCCCGGGTGGGGCGGGGGCCTGCGACCTGCGTGTTCTCGTGCCCCAGACAGGAATCGAACCTGCGACACCGGCTTTAGGAGAGCCGTGCTCTATCCCCTGAGCTACTGAGGCGTGGCCGGGCTGTGCCGAGGCCGTTCACAGCGTACCGGATCGGGCGTGGAGAGGGGGCTGGCGGACGGGGGTGCGGGTGCCGACGGGGTGTCAGGGCGGGTCAAGTAGCCTGCCGGGAAGTGCTCGGCCGTGTTCGGCCGCGCTCGCCCCGCCCTGGCCCGCCCCGGACCACCCTGGCACGCCGTGTGAAGGAGACGAAGGACCCGATGAGACCTGCGATACGCCCGGTCGTCCGGCTGTCGGGGCAGGTGTGGTGGTGGCCGGCGGTGGTGATGCTCGCGGTGGGCGGGTACCGGCTGGGGACACCGGACCTGTGGCGGGACGAGATAGCGACCTCGACGGTGGCCACCCGCTCGCTGGGCGACCTGCTGCGGCTGCTCCAGCACATCGACGCCAGCAACGGCGCCTACTACCTGCTGATGCACGCCTGGACGGCGGTGTTCGGCGACTCGACGGTGGCCCTGCGCGTCCCCTCCGTGCTGGCCATGGCGGGGGCCGCCGCGTTCGTGGCGCTGACCGCCCGGCGGCTGTTCGGCAGCCGGGTGGCGGCCGTCGGCGCGGGCCTGCTGTTCGCGGTGCCGCCGGAGGTCTCCCGGTACGCCCAGGAGGCCCGCTCGTACGCGCTGGTGACCTGCGCGATCGCGGGCGCCGGGTACTTCCTGCTGCGGGCGCTGGAGCGGCCGACCTGGCGCCGCTGGGCGCCGTACTGCGTGGCGATGACGCTGGCCGGCGCGGGGCACCTGATCTCCTTCAGCACGGTGGCCGGGCAGGTCGCCCTGGTGGCGCTGCACCTGTGGCGCACCCGGTCGGCGGCGGATCGGCGGCTGCTGTGGCAGTACCTGCTGGCGGTCGCGGTGGCTGCCCTGCCGGTGCTGCCGGTGATGCTGCTCGGCAGCCGGCAGTCGGACCGGCAGCTGGGCTGGATCCCCACCCCGTCCTTCCGCGGCCTCGTCTGGTTCGGCGAGCACCTGCTCGGCTCGGACCGGGTGTTCCACGCCTTCCTCCTGCTGGCGCTCCCGGCCCTGGTGCTGCCCGGCCGGCGGTTGCAGGCCTGGCAGGTGCTGCTGCTCGCCGAGCTGCCGGTGGTGGGCGTCTGGCTGGTGTCGCGGCTGACCGACACCTCGTACTTCATCGACCGGTACCTGCTGTTCACGGTGCCGGCCTGGGCGGTGCTGGCCGGGGGCGGGGTCGGGGCGGCGTACGGCGCGGCCGCGACCTTGGCACGACGCGGCCTGGCGCCCCGCCGGGCCGGCGCGCTGGCCGGGCTGCTGGCGGCGGGCCTGCTCGCGGTGCCGGCCGTGGCGGCGCTGCCCAAGCAGCCCGCGGTGCGGTACGTCGGCTCGCACAACGGCTCGGAGGAGCCGTTCAAGGCGGCGGCCCGGACGATAGCGTCCGGCTACCGCTCCGGGGACGGCCTGGCGGCGCCGCTGGGCGACCAGTCCTGGGCGATGGCCTGGCCCGGCGTCAGCCACTACCTGCCGTCGGACGTGCACCCGTACCCGGTGTTCGTCGCGCAGAGCGCCGACGACGCGGAGGACCTGTCGCCGACGCCCTGCCCGAAGCCGGAGGACTGCCTGGGCTCCGTGTCGCGGATCTGGCTGGTGGTCCTCGGGGACACCACCGACCCGCTGGCCGCCGTGCCCTCGGACCAGGCCCAGGTGCTCCGCACCCAGTACGGCGACCCGGACCAGGTGACGCCGCTCGGCGGGTTCACGGTCGCGCTGCTCGACCGCGATATGTAGGGGGCGTGGCGGCCTGGAGGGGCCGAACGCCGAAGGGGAGCCGGTGCGGACCGGCTCCCCTTCGGCGTTCGGCAATGGATCGGTTCAGCGGCTCGGCGGTGCACCGGGTCAGCTGCTCACCGGCTCACAGCATGCGCAGCAGCCGGGACTGGATGGACGCCGGCTTGAGGTCGGACTGGAGCGCCACCTTGACCTCCGACGTGTTCTCGCCGGTGCCGACGCGCAGCACGCCGACCTCCTTGCCGGCCGGCTCGTCGTGGCCGATCTTCGCCGCGTCCAGGGTGATCGTGCCGGAGATGCCGGGGAAGCCCGCCACCACCAGGTCCTTGGTCGCGACGAGCGGGACCTTGGCTCCCAGCCCGTCGTCCACCGAGCCGACGACATCGCCCTTCTTGACCACGGTCTGACCGGTCACGCCGCTCTGCGCGGCCTGGATCTGCTTGCCGCTGACCCTCAGCACTGTCGCCAGGATGTCGTCGCCCTTGTTGGGCGACGCGGCCGGCTGGCCGAGGGTGACGCCGAGGATCAGCCGCCGCACACCGTCGATCTCCTTGTACGCGGCCCACATCAGGCAGCCGCCGGCCGGGGTGCTGGAGCCGGTCTTGACGCCGATGACGCCGGTCTTCGGGTTGATCAGGTTGTTGGTGTTGGAGATCTTCACGTTGTTGAAGTTGGTCTCCGGGGTGGAGACGATCTGCCGGAAGATCTCGTCCTGCATGACCTGCTCGGCCAGCTTCAGCTGGTCCTTGGCGGTGGACTTGGTGTCCGCGTTGTAGCCCGCCGGGTCGGCGTAGATGGTGTTGGTCATGCCGAACTTGGCCGCGGTGTCGTTCATCTGCTTGACGAACGCGTCCTCGGAGCCGGAGTGGAACCGGGCGAGCAGCCGGGCCACGTTGTTGGCCGAGGGCAGCATCAGCAGTTCCAGCGCCTGGTACTCGGTGATGACCTGACCCTCGGTGAGCGTCACCCGGGACTCGTCGAGGTTGCCGGACTCCTGGGCGGCCTGCTTGTCGACGGTGATCTTGGGGCCGCTCTCTCCCTTCTTCAGCGGGAACTTCTGCAGGATCAGGTAGGCGTTCATCACCTTGGTGACGCTGGCGATCGAGGCCGGTGCCTCCTGGCCCGAGCTGCCGAGGCTGCCGATGCCGACCACCTCGGCGGCGGACTGGCCCTTGGCCGGCCAGGCGAGGTCGAGCTGGTCGCCACCGAAGCTGTAGCTGGCCGTGGCGGTCATCTTCACCCTGGCGTCCGGCAGCGGGCGCAGCAGCTGGGCCACCACGACCGCACCGAGCACCAGGGCGAGGAAGACCGTCCAGATGGTCGCCCGCTTGAGGGCGCGGCGCAGCGGCGAGACCGGGCGGGAGTTGAGGGAGGCCAGGACCTCCATCGCCTCGGCCGTGTTCTCGGGCGAGGGCAGCGGCTCCGGCGCCGGCTCCGGCATCGGCTCGGGCCGGGGCAGCGGCGGGGCCGGCGGCACCGGCCGCGGGTCCGGCTCGGGCAGCGGCTTCGGGCCGGGCGTCGGCGTGGGGAGGGGGCGGGGCTTCGGACGCGGTTCGGGCTCGGGCTCGGGGTCCGGGATGGGCTCGGGCTCGGGCTCGGGCAGCGGGCGCGGCGCCGGGGGCTCGGGCACCGAGCCGGCCGCCGGGGCGGCGGACTCGACGGCGTCGGCAGCGTCGGCGTCGGCCTCGGAGGCCTCGGAGGAGTCCTCGGCAGCGGCCTCGGCGGCCTTGCCGTCCTTACTGTCCTTCTTGTCCGCGCCGCCCCCGGCCTCTTCGGCCTTCTCGGCCGGGGCGGTCTTCTCGGCGCGTTCGGTCTTCCCGGCGTCTTCGGGCTCCTCGACAGCCTTCGCCACCGCCGTCCGAATCGCGAGACGGGGGTCGGCGCCGGACGGGCGCTCGGCGGGCTCCTTCACCCCGTCGGTCACCGACGAGGCCTCCGCCTTCTTCCCCTCACCACCGGAACTCCCGTTACCGGCAGCCTTCAGCAGCTCCTCGGGCAGCCGCAGTGCGGTGGTCTTGTTGTCCACCGGGAGCCGCAGCATCGTCGTCTTGCTGTCCACATCCTGGACACGGAGCTGTACGGTCGAGCCGCCCTTGGCCGCCGCCGTCGGGGCGTCGGCGGACGCCTTCGCGGGCTTCTCGCCGGTGGTCTCCGCGGAGTCGTCCCGGGGGGTCTCGTCAGCCCTCTCGGCCTCAGCCCCGGTCTCGGCCGCGGTCTCGGCGTCGGCCGTCCCGGTGGCGGACGCGGCGGACGTGGCCGACTCGGCCGCAGCGGCGTCCGTGCCGGTCCGTTCGCGTTCCCGGTCCTGCTCCCGCTCGCCGTCCCTCAGCACCCTGTCGGGGGACTCGCCCACGTATCCCAGCCTCCTCAACGCCCGGCGGGGCACCGGCGAACCCGATTTCGGGAAGCCGACGCCCCGCCCCGTGTATCTGTACAGTTTCCGCCACCGACGGCCGATCCCATCGCGCACACCCCGCCCGACCGGCGCTTATTGCCGTCGCACGGACGCACTGCGGCCTGTTCACCGGTCAGACGCCGGGCCTGCGGCCGCCGGTTCCGCGCCTCCAGCGCAAGGTCACGATTCGGAGGCGTACTCGACAAGCCCGTGTGAGAGGCGTCACCCTGTCTCTCATCCACGCGGGGAGGCTTGGATGGGCAAGAGCCGCAGAACTGTTCCCGAGGAACTCTTGCTGCTCGCCTTGGACCCGACCACGGGTACCACGGCGCAGCCGCAGACCCTCGACCTCGGACTCGCCGGGGCGCAGCTCGTCGAGCTGTCCCTGGCCGGACGGATCGTACCGGAGGGAGACCGGATCGCCGTCGTACTGGCACGACCGACCGGTGACCCGACCCTCGACCACGCACTGGAACTGCTGCGCCGACGCGGCAGTCCGGTCCGCGCGGCGCACTGGATCGGCGGGCCCCGGCTGGGGCTGCGGCAGACGTACCTGGCGCACCTGGAGCGCTGCGGCATGGTCACGGCCGTGCCGGGCCAGGTGTGCGGGGTGCTGCCGACGATCCGGTACCAGGCGTCCGACGACTGCACCAACGCCGCGATCAAGCAACGGCTGGACGCCGCGATCCGCACCGGCGTGCCGCCGGACCCGCGGACGGCCGCGCTGGCGGCGCTCGCCCACTCGGTGGGGCTGGGCAAGCACCTGTACCCGGGCAACGAGGGCCGGTCCTCGCGGTCCCGGCTGCGCGACCTGATCCGGTACGACCCGCTCGGTGGGATGGTCGCGCACGCCGTGATGGATGTGCAGAACGGCCTGCCGGCACAGCAGAACCGTTCCGCCCAGGGCTCCGGGACCGCCACCGGCCGCTCCGGCAGCCGTACGGCGGGGCGCGGTTCGGGCGGGCGGGTCGCCGCCTCCCGGGTCGGCGTCCGATGACCGGAGCGGGCCCGACCGGAGCAGGCCCGACCGGAGGGCTCGGGGAGGGTCCGGCGCGGGGGCCGGGGCACGATACACCGCCCGACGCCCCTGACGGCCCGCCCGACGGCGCACACCGCCCCGCCCACGCCCCACGGGGGCGCTGAGCGACCCGACGCACCACCGGAGAGCGCCGCCGGAAAGCACCACCCCGAACCGCCGGAACCACCCGAACCGCCAGAGGCACCAAGAGCACCGAGGGGCGGTCGCCCCGCGACGCAAGTCGCCCGGCGACCGCCCCTCTGCCGTCCCCGAAGCCCGCAGCAGCCCGCCCCCGCACATGCCAGGGGCAGCTGCGCGGGACTCCCGGGGACACCCGTCGCACTGTCAGTCCGAGTCACTGATCCAGTCACTGATCCAGTCACCGAGCCGCATTACCACCTGGGGTCTTTCGCTGTCTCGCGGAAGCACTTTTCCGATGATCTGTTCTACCGCGCTGCTGTGATTCCCCGGCGCCGACCTGGCCCAAGGTGACATGCTGCTCCGAGTCAGGGGGGTTGGTCCCAATGTCCGAAGTGTTCCGAGGGCTGCCGCTCCAACGAACACCAGAGGTCCGGCCGGAGGTCGAAGTGTCCGCCAACGTCAATCCCACCGTGCGTCGCCGACGCCTCGGGTCCGAGCTCCGCAAGCTCCGCGAGGGGCTCGGCATGACGGCGGAGGAGGTCGCCGGCCGGCTGATGGTCTCCCAGTCGAAGATCAGCCGGCTGGAGAACGGCCGCCGCAGCATCAGCCAGCGGGACGTGCGCGACCTCTGCGACGTGTACAACGTGGCCGACGACCAGATGCGCTCCAGCCTCATGGAGATGGCCAAGGAGTCGCGCCAGCGCGGCTGGTGGCACGACTTCAACGACATGCCGACCCCGTACAGCGTCTACATCGGGCTGGAGGCCGAGGCCTCCTCGATCCGCGCGTACGAGTCCTCCTTCGTCCCCGGCCTGCTGCAGACCGAGCAGTACGCCCAGGCCGTGGTCGAGGGCACCCAGCCGGACACCGACGCGGTCGCCGTGCAGCGCCGGGTGCAGGTCCGGATGAAGCGCCAGGAGCGCGTCCACGGCGAGAACCAGCTGGGCAGCCTGTGGACCGTCATAGACGAGGCGGTGCTGCGCCGCGAGGTCGGCAGCAAGGAGGTGATGGCCCGGCAGCTGCGGCAGATGCTGGAGCTGAGCCAGCGCCCCAACATCACCATCCAGGTGATCCCGTTCGCGCACGGCGCCCACCCCGGCATGACCGGGACATTCTCCCTGCTGGAGTTCCCGGAGTCAGCCGATTCCACGGTTGTCTACTTCGAAGGTGTGACGAGCGATCTCTACCTGGAGAAGGAGGCCGATGTGCGCCGCTATACCGGTCTCTACGACTACCTGAGAGCGGCCGCACTCGGTGTCGCGGAGAGCCGGTCGCTGATAGCCGACATCGAAAAGGAACTGCACGAAAAATGATCACCCCACCCGAGTACGGAACCCGTTGGCGGAAGAGCAGTCACAGCGGCGGCCAGGGCGCCTGTGTGGAGGTCGCCGTCCCCGGAGCGGGGGTGGTGGCCGTCCGGGACTCCAAGGACCCTCACGGCCCGCAGCTGTCCTTCTCGACCGAGGCCTGGAACGCCTTCGCCGCCGCGGCGGCCTCGGGCGCCTTCGGCAGCCCCTGAACCGACGCGAAGGTACCGTACTCGGGCCAGTTGCCCGTAGCGGTGCCCGTCGCCACCCCCGGCGACGGTCGACGCTACGGGCAACTGCCCTGTCGGGGGACTGCTTCGGGGCCTGCTTCGGGGCCCTGCCTCAGCCGGTCACCGGGTAGCGGGCGGCCCAGGTGGCGCCCTCCGGGGTCCGCCGGTCGTGCAGCTCGCTGCCGTGCATCAGCTCCAGCACGAAGTCGTCGGCGAGTTCGAGGATCGCGGCGCGCCCCTCGACCCCGGCCACCAGGCCCGGCGGCAGCGCGGTGTCCCCGTGCAGCACCCCGAGCAGGTTGCCGCAGATCGCGCCGGTGGAGTCGCTGTCCCCGGAGTGGTTGACGGCGAGCAGCAGGCCCGAGCGGACGTCGTGGGCGACCAGCGCGCAGTAGACCGCGATCGCCAGCGCCTCCTCGGCGACCCAGCCCTCCCCCAGTGCCTCGACCCGGTCCGCGGACGGTTCACCGGCCCGGACGGCGTCCAGCGCGGCCCGCAGCGCGGCCGTGGTCTCCTCGTGCGCGTGCCGCTCGGAGAGCAGGGCGAGCGCCAGGTGGACGCCCTCCTCCAGGGTGCCGCCGCGGGCGACCGACTGGACGATCACCGCGAAGGCGCCCGCCGCCAGGTAGCCGGTGGGGTGGCCGTGGGTGAGCACCGAGCACTCCACCGCGAGCTGGAACACCAGGCCCGGCTCCCAGGTGGTGAGCAGCCCGAACGGGGCCGAGCGCACCACCGTGCCGCAGGCCTTGGAGTGCGGGTTCTTGGGCCGCTCCAGCGTGCCGAGCCGATCCGCGTCGGGCCCGGTGAGGCCGGACAGGCTGCCCTGGCCGGGGGCGCGCTGGGCGTACAGCCACTCCTCGCGGCCGAGCCAGCCGAGGTCCGGGCGGCGCTCGTCCGGGCCCCAGTCGCGCTGGGTGGCGGCCCAGCGCAGGTAGGCCAGGTGCAGGTCGGTGGGCGGGTGCCAGCTGCCGGTGTCGCGCCGGATGTGGGCGCGGATGAGCCCGTCGACGGTGAACAGGCTGAGCTGGGTGTCGTCGGTGACGGCGCCGGTGCGCCCGTACGCAGGGACGTAGCCGGTGACGCCCTGCGGGCCGTGCTGCGCCCGGATCTTCTCCAGCGCCTCGAACTCGACGCCGGCGCCGAGCGCGTCGCCGATGGCCCCGCCGAGCAGGCAGCCCCGCACCCGGCTGCGGTAGTCCTGCTGCTGGGCGCGTGACCACAGTGGCATCACGACGGGGCGCCTTTCGTCGGGGTAGGGGGGCCGCGCGGCCCTCGGCCGGCGCGCGCCCTCGCACTGTATTCGAAGGTGTGAACGCGTCAACGCGCTCCCTCGAACTTCAGTGCCCCCTGCCCCTCCTTCTCCGTGCCCCTCCGTGCCCGTGGCCCCTCGGCCCTGGCGTCCTCAGTCCAGTACGGGCAGCAGCTCCGGCAGGTGTCCGTCCGAGGCCCGGGCGGCGGCCTGGCGCTCGGCCGGCACCTCGCCGTAGGTGGTGGTGCGCTGGCGGTGCGGGCGGCCCGCCAGCTCGGCGATCGCCTGCAGGTCGCGCACCGACTTGTAACTCCCGTACGCCGAACCGGCCATCCGCGAAATGGTCTCCTCCATCAGCGTGCCGCCCAGGTCGTTGGCGCCGGAGCGGAGCATCTCGGCCGCGCCCTCGGCGCCCAGCTTGACCCAGCTGGTCTGGATGTTGGGGATGTGCGGGTGCAGCAGCAGCCGGGCCATCGCCACCACCGCGCGGTTGTCCCGGGCGGTCGGGCCGGGCCGGGCGATGCCGGCCAGGTAGACCGGGGCGTTGGTGTGGACGAACGGCAGGGTCACGAACTCGGTGAAGCCGCCGCTGCCGTCGGATCCGAGCGAGCGTTGCTGGATCTCCGCGAGCAACCGCAGGTGGCCGAGCCAGTGCTGCGGGGTGTCCACGTGCCCGTACATCATCGTGGACGAGGAGCGGATGCCCAGCTCGTGCGCGGTGCTGACCACCTCGACCCAGGTGGCGGCCGGCAGCTTGCCCTTGGTGAGCACCCAGCGGACGTCGTCGTCCAGGATCTCGGCGGCGGTGCCCGGGATGGTGTCCAGGCCCGACTCCTTGGCCCGCTGCAGCCAGTCGCGGATCGAGAGCCCGGTGCGGGTCGCGCCGTTGACCACCTCCATCGGCGAGAAGGCGTGCACGTGGATGCCGGGCACCCGCTCCTTCACCGCGCGGGCGATGTCGAAGTAGGCGGTGCCGGGCAGGTCCGGGTGGATGCCGCCCTGCATGCAGACCTCGGTGGCGCCCACCTCCCAGGCCTGCGCGGCCCGGTCGGCGACCTGCTCCAGCGACAGGGTGTAGGCGTCCGCGTCGGTGCGCCGCTGGGCGAAGGCGCAGAACCGGCAGCCGGTGTAGCAGACGTTGGTGAAGTTGATGTTCCGGGTGACGCAGTAGGTGACCTCGTCCCCGACGGCGTCGCGGCGCACCTCGTCGGCGATCCGGCAGAGCGCGTCCAGGGCCGGGCCGTCGGCGTGGAACAGGGCCAGTGCCTGGTCGTCGGTCAGCTGCGTCGGGTCGTCGGCGGCCACCGCCAGGGCTCCGCGCAGGTCCCCGGCGAGGCGCTCGGGGGCACCCTTGGCGAGCACCTGCTCGCGCAGCACCTCCCAGTCGCCGTACACGTCCTCGAAGTCGGCGCGGCGGTCGCCGGTACGGCCCTCGGTGTCGATGGTGGCGTGCAGGTCGGTGCGCCCGTACGACTCCGGCAGGTCCTCGGGCTCCTGCCAGGGCAGGCCCACGACCGGCGCGTCCGGATCGGCGAGCCCGGTGGCCGGGTCGGCCAGGGCGCGGACGTGCGGCAGCACCCGCGGGTCCAGCCAGGGCTCGCCGTGGCGCACGTACTCGGGGTAGACGGCCAGCCGCTCGCGCAGCTCGAAGCCGGCCGCCGCCGATTCCTCGGCCAGCCGGTCGATCTGCGGCCAGGGGCGTTCCGGGTTGACGTGGTCCGGGGTGACCGGGGAGACGCCGCCCCAGTCGTCGATGCCGGCCGCGATCAGCCGCCCGTACTCGCCGTCCACCAGGTTCGGCGGGGCCTGCAGGCAGGCGGTCGGGCCCATCAGGTGCCGGGCCACCGCCACCGTGGCCACCAGCTCGTCCAGTTCGGCGTCCGGCATGCCGCGCATCGCCGTGTCCGGCTTGGCGCGGAAGTTCTGCAGGATCAGCTCCTGGATGCCGTGGTAGGCGCGGGAGACCTTGCGCAGCGCGAACAGCGACTCGGCGCGCTCCCGGTACGTCTCGCCGATGCCGATCAGCAGGCCGCTGGTGAAGGGGACGGAGCTGCGGCCCGCGTCCTCCAGCACCCGCAGCCGGACGGCCGGTTCCTTGTCCGGGGAGCCGTGGTGCGGGCCGCCGGGCTCGCTCCACAGCCGGGTGGCGGTGGTCTCCAGCATCATGCCCATCGAGGCGGAGACCGGCTTGAGCCGCTGGAAGTCCGTCCAGCTCAGCACCCCGGGGTTGAGGTGCGGCAGCAGGCCGGTCTCCTCCAGGATGCGGATGGACATCGCCCGGACGTAGGCGATGGTGTCGTCGTAGCCGTGTGCGTCCAGCCACTCGCGGGCCTCGGGCCACCGGTCCTCGGGCTTGTCCCCGAGCGTGATCAGGGCTTCCTTGCAGCCGAGTTCGGCCCCGCGCCGGGCGACCTCCAGCACCTCGTCCGGGGACATGTACAGCCCGTGGCCCGCGCGGCGCAGCTTGCCGGGGACGGTGGCGAAGGTGCAGTAGTGGCACTTGTCGCGGCACAGCCGGGTGAGCGGGATGAAGACGCTCTTGGAGTAGGTGATGACGCCGGGGCGGCCGGCCGCTTCGAGGCCGGCGTCGCGCAACCGGGCGGCGCTCGAACAGAGCTCGCGCAGGTCCTCGCCTCGGGCTTGCAGCAGTACGGCGGCCTCGGTCAGGTCGAGGGCGACGCCGTCCCGGGCGCGGCGCAGGGCGCGGCGCATCGCGTTCGCGGTCGGGGGGTTGCTTGCGTCCATGGCGGTTCCGTCCATGGCGCGACCCTACGCCAGCGGTCGTACGCCGGGAGGAGCAACCCTGAGGCCGTCTCAGGGTCGATGTACCCGAGAAGGCCAACCCGATCTGGCCCCACAGGGCGATGCCGGCGCGGGCACGACGGCCTCTAATGGAGGGGCAGGCGCAACCGCACGTGTTCGCAGAGGAGTTGAGGACGCCATGACCAATGAGACGGTGACGGGTGACGGCCCGGACGGCGGGGTGCCGTACCGCTCGCGCCGGCGCGTACTGATGCGCGCCGGCGTGCCGCTGGCGGTGGGCGCGGTGATCGCCGCGGGGGTCGGGCTGGTGCCCGCGCTGGCCGCCGACTCCGCCCCCGACCTGCCGTCGCTGACGGCGGAGCAGGTGGTCGCCAAGGCGCTCGGCTCCCAGGCCCAGGCCCTGTCCGGGACGGTCTCGATCAGCACCGACCTCGGCCTGCCCACCCAGCTGCTGAGCGGGGTCGGCGGGATCACCTCGGCGGCCGGGCAGGGCGGGCAGAGCGCCGGTTCCTCGGCGGACCCGCAGACCAAGCTGCTCGGCCTGCTGGGCGGCGACCGGACCCTGCGGGTCGCGGTGGACGGCCCGGAGCGCCAGCGGGTGGACGTCATGGAGAACATGGCCGGCTACACCGTGGTCCGCAACGGCGACCAGTCCTGGGCCTGGGACAGCTCCACCAACAGCGCCGTGCACCTGAGCGGAGCGGCGGCCCAGCTCGCCCGCAAGCACGCCGACCAGCACCCCGGCGCGCCGCTGACCGAGCTGCCCACCACCCCGCAGGAGGCCGCCCGGCAGTTCCTGGCCGCGAGCGCCGGCACCACCTCGGTCACCGTCGCCGGGACGGCGAGCGTGGCCGGGCAGAAGGCCTACCAGCTGAGCGTCAAGCCGACCCAGTCCGGTTCGACCGTCGCCGAGGTCCGGATCGCGGTGGCCGCCGACAACGGCGTGCCGCTCGCGGTGGCGGTGAAGTCCACCGACGGCAGCACCGTCCTGGACGTCCGCTTCACCGACGTCTCCTTCGCCGAGCCGGCCGCCAAGACCTTCGACTTCACCGTGCCCAAGGGCGCCAAGGTGACGGAGAAGAAGGCGGAGGACGCGATCAAGGAAGGCACGGCGGCGGGCTCCGAGGCCAAGGCGCACGGCAACGGGAGCGGCAACGGGGACGCGAACGTGATCGGCGAGGGCTGGACGACCGTGGTCTCCACCCGACTGCCCGGCAGCGTCGAGGCGCCGAAGGGCGACGGCAAGCACGGCGGCCGCGGGTCGGTGAACCCGCAGGGGCTGATCAAGTCGCTCGGCAAGCCGGTCGACGGCGGCACCCTGATCGGCACCAAGGTCGTCAACGTCCTGCTCACCGACGACGGCCGGGTCTTCGCCGGCGCGGTGACCCTGCCGGTCCTGCAGCACGCCGCCGGGGTGAACTGACGGATGACCAAGGCTCCCGTAACGGGGGACGTTACGGAGTCGGCCGGGGGTCCGGGCGCCGAGCCGCGCCCGGCCCCCGTTCCCGTTCCTCCCGCCTCTCCCGCTGCCTCTCCCTCCGCTTCCACCGCCGATGACGTGATCAGGACCCGCGGCCTGACCAAGCGCTTCCGGGGCGGCCAGCTCGCCGTGGACGGCCTGGACCTGTCCGTGCCGCGCGGCTCCGTCTTCGGCTTCCTGGGCCCCAACGGCTCCGGCAAGACCACCACCATCCGGATGCTGATGGGCCTGATCGCCCCCACCTCGGGCACGGCCACCGTCCTCGGCGAGTCGATGCCGCAGTCCGTCGCCACCGTGCTGCCCCGGGTCGGCGCGCTGATCGAGGGCCCGGCGCTGTACGGCTTCCTCTCCGGCCGGGACAACCTGGCCCGCTTCGACGCCGCCGACCCGACCGCCGATCCGCGCACAAGGCGCCGGCGGGTCGACGCGGCGCTGGAGCGAGTCGGCCTGGCCGCGGCGGCGGGCAAGAAGGCCCGCGCGTACTCGCTGGGCATGAAGCAACGCCTGGGCCTCGCCTCCGCACTGCTGCAGCCGCGCGAGCTGCTGGTGCTGGACGAGCCCACCAACGGGCTGGACCCGCAGGGCATGCGGGAGATCCGGGCGCTGGTCCGGGAGGTCGCGGCGGAGGGCACCACGGTGTTCCTCTCCTCGCACCTGCTGGACGAGATCGAGCAGGTCTGCACCCACGCGGCGGTGATGTCCCGGGGCCGGCTGGTGGTACAGGGCACCGTCGCCGAGCTGGCCGCCCGGGCGCAGGGCCGGCTGGTGGTCCGCACCCCGGACGTGGCCCGGGCCGCCGAGGTGCTGGCGGCCCACCAGGTCACCGGCCTGGTGCCCGGCGAGGAGCGGGTGGACGGCGAGGTGGGCGAGCGCGGCGACGAGGCGCTGCCCAGGCTGTGCGCGGCGCTGGTCGAGGCCGGGGTACGGGTGCACGGCTTCGGGCTGGAGCGGGGCACGTTGGAGGACGCCTTCGTGGCGCTGACCGGGGAGGGTTTCGATGTCGCAGGCTGAGGCGCTTCCCTTGCGCACGGGCCGGCGGCCGCAGACCGCGGCCGGGTTCCTGGCGCTGTTCCGCAACGAGCTGCACCTGACCTTCCGCCGGCTGCGCACCAAGGTGCTGCTGGGGATCCTGGCGGTGCTGCCGGTCCTGATCGGGGTGGTCGTCAAGCTCAACACCGACAGCCCGCACGAGGGCGGCGGTGGCCCGAGCTTCATCGCGCAGACCACCCAGAACGGGCTGTTCCTGGTGTTCACGGCGCTGGCCGTGGCGCTGCCGGTCTTCCTGCCGATGACGGTCGGCGTGGTCGCCGGGGACTCGGTGGCGGGCGAGGCGGCCACCGGGACGCTGCGCTACCTGCTGGTCGCCCCGGCCGGGCGGACCCGGCTGCTGGCCGCCAAGTTCACCGCCGGGCTGGTGTTCTGCCTGGCCGCGACGGCGGCGGTCGCGCTGGCGGCCCTGGCCACCGGCGCCGCGCTCTTCCCGCTCGGCGAGGTCACGCTGCTCTCCGGGGACACCATCGGCCTCGCCGACGCGCTGCTGCGCGCGTTGCTGGTCGCCGGGGTGGTCGCGCTCTCGCTGGCCGGACTGGTGGCGATCGGGCTGTTCGTCTCCACCCTCACCGGCAGCGGGATCGCGGCGATGGCGGCCACCGTCGGGCTGGTGATCACCGTCCAGATCCTGGACGCCTTCCCGCAGCTGGACGCGGTCAGGCCGTTCCTGTTCACGCACTACTGGCTCAGCTTCTCGGACCTGTTGCGGGAGCCGATGTACTGGGACGGCGTGCTGAAGGACCTCGGCCTGCAGGCCGCCTACGTCGCCGTGTTCGGCTCGGCGGCCTGGGCGCGCTTCACCAGCCGGGACATCAGCGCGTGAGGGCCGTCAGCGCGTGACGGCTGCCTGGGTCGTCTCCGCCGGTACGGGCTGCGGCAGCGCCGCGGCCCGCGCCGCGCGGTCGGTCCGCACCTGGCGCAGCGCGTCCCAGGTGAGCACCGCGAGCGCGGCCCAGACCAGGCCGAACCCGGCCCAGCGGGCGGGCGGCATCGACTCGTGGAAGACGGCGACCCCGATCAGGAACTGGAACACCGGCGCCAGGTACTGCAGCAGCCCGAGCACGGTCAGCGGCACCCGGACGGCCGAGGCGCCGAAGAGCAGCAGCGGGATCGCGGTGACCACCCCGCTGAGCATCAGCAGCCCGGAGTGCCCCCAGCCGTACGAGCCGGCCACCGTGTGCCCGAAGGTGCCGCGCCCGCTGACCTCCAGGTAGACCAGGTAGCCGAGGGCAAACGGGAACATGAAGGCGCTCTCCGCCGCCAGGCTCTCCAGCCCGCTCAGCCCGACCTTCTTCTTCAGCAGGCCGTAGGTGGCGAAGGAGAACGCGAGGGTCAGCGCGATCCACGGCAGCCGCCCGTAGGCGACGCTCAGCACGGCGACGGCGAGGGCGCCGACGCCCACCGCCGTCCACTGCGCGACGCGCAGCCGCTCCTTGAGCACCAGGACGCCGAAGGCGATGGTGACCAGGGGGTTGATGAAGTAGCCGAGGCTGGTCTCGACGACGTGGCCGGCGTTGACGGCCCAGATGTAGACGCCCCAGTTGACCGAGATGACGGCGGCCGCGCAGGCCAGCATGGCGATCCGGCGGGGCTGGCGCAGCAGCGGGCGTATCCAGCCCCAGTGCCGCTGCGCGACGAGCAGCAGGACCACCGCGACGAGGGACCAGACCATCCGGTTGGCCAGGATGTCGTCGGCGGCGCCGGGCTCCAGTAGCGGCCAGAAGAGGGGGAACAGCCCCCAGATGCCGTAGGCCGCGAAGCCGTACCAGAGGCCTCGGCCGCTGTCCTGCTGGTCTGTCTGTGGCATGGCCGAGTGCCCTCCCGCGCGCGCGTGTCGTCAGGTGACGGTAACCGGCGGGAGGGCAGGCTGTCATATCCGTTTCCGTATTTTGGTCATGACATTGCCCGAAGGCTGGACTCCGGACGGTCCGGGCCGGGCGCTTTCCGGGTGCCTTGCCGGGCGCCCTACCGGGTGTCCTGCCGGGTGTTTCAGGAGCTCAGCGCCGTGCGGACGGACTCGGCCAGCGGCACGGTCGGGCGGCCGATCAGCCGGGCCAGGTCGCCCGGGGTGGCGGCCAGCTCGCCGCGCGCGATGCCGGCGTCCACGTCCACGACCACGTCGGCGAAGCCCTCGGGCACCCCCGCGCCCACCAGCACCGCACGGTGCTCGGCCGGGGTGACGTCCCGGTGCACGACCGGCTTGCCCGAGGCCTGCGCCAGCTCGGCCGCCAGCTCGGACAGGCTCCAGGCGGCGTCGCCGCTCAGCTCGTACACCGCGTTCTCGTGGCCGTCGCCCGCGCCGGTCAGGACCGCGACGGCCGCGTCCGCGTAGTCCCGGCGCGGGGCGGTCGCCACCCGGCCGTCCCCCGCGCTGCCGAGCACCACGCCCCGCTCCAGCGTGCCGGACACGTCGCCCAGGTAGTTCTCGGTGTACCAGCCGTTGCGCAGCAGCGCGTACGGCAGGCCGGAGGCGAGCAGCAGGTCCTCGGTCGCCTTGTGCTCGTCGCCCAGCCGGAAGGTCGCCGTGCCCAGGATGCTGGTGTACGCGAGCAGCGCGACCCCGGCGGCCTTCGCCGCGTCGATCACCGCGCCGTGCTGGGACTCCCGGCTGCCGAGCTCGTTCCCGGAGATCAGCAGCACCCGGTCGCCGGCCGCGAAGGCCCCGGCAAGCGTCTCGGGCCGGTTGTAGTCCGCCTCGTGGACCCGCACCCCCTGCTTCGCCCACTCCTCGGCCTTGGCGGCGGAGCGGACCAGGACGGCGATCTCGCTCGCCGGGACGGTGGCCAGCAGGCCCTCCACGACCAGTCGGCCGAGCTGTCCGGTGGCTCCGGTGACGACGTACATGCTGCTGCTCCCTGCGGGGTTGTCGATCTGCTTCGACACTCACCCTAGGAACGGCACTTACTTCTGGATAGTACGCACTTTGAAGTACGGTACTGGCATGGAGGTAATGGAAGAGGTCATCGCCGACGTCGTCGAGGAGGAGCGGCCCCTGCTGGACCGGGTGCCCGACGTCTACGACCGCGACTGCCCCTCGCGCGGAGTGCTGGAGCACGTCACCAGCCGGTGGGGGGTGCTGGTGCTGGTGGCCCTGCGCGAGCGCGGGTACCGCTTCAGCGAACTGCGCCGCCGGGTGTCGGGCGTCAGCGAGAAGATGCTCGCGCAGACCCTGCAGAACCTGGAGCGGGACGGCTTGGTGCTGCGCGTGGCCCACCCCGTGATCCCGCCCAGGGTCGACTACAGCCTCACCCCGCTCGGGCAGGAGGCCGCCGAGCACGTCTCGGCGCTCGCGCACTGGGTGGAGGCGCGGATGTGCGCCGTCGCCGAGGCCCGCGAGGAGTACGACGGCCGGCCTACCGCTCCTTGACCAGGGCCGCCAGGCCGTCCAGGACGCGGGCCAGGCCGAAGGCGTACGCGTGGTCCGGGCTGTACGCGCCGCCGTGCGCCGCGCCGGCGGCGGCTCCGACGCGGGCGGCCACCGGGTAGCGCTCGGGGTCGAAGACCCGGGCGAGCAGGTCGGCGTTGGCGGCCCACCACTGCTCGTCGGTCATCGCGCTGTCCTGCCGGGCGCCGCGCTCGTCGGCGGCCATCCGGGCGCAGGTCTGCACGAAGCCGAGCAGGTGGGTGAGCGCGGCGTCGAGTTCGACGTCGGGCAGGCCGGTGCCCTCGAAGGCGCGCAGCTCGTACTCGTACTTGGCCATCAGGCCGGGGCCCAGCGGCGGCCGGCTGGTGGAGACGGCGGCGACCCACGGGTGGGCGGCGTGGAGCGCGCGGTTGTCGTCCGCGACGGCGGTGACCCGGGCCCGCCAGCCCTGGTCGGCGGGGGTGCTGCGGGGCATCGTGGCGTAGACGGTGTCCAGCATCAGGTCGAGCAGTTCGGCCTTGCCGGGCACGTAGGTGTAGAGCGCCATCGGGGAGAGACCGAGCTCCTGCGCGACCCGGCGCATGGTGACGGCGTCCACGCCCTCGGCGTCCGCGAGGGCGATGGCGACGGCGGCGATCTCACCGGTCGAACGCGCCTGCCGGGGCCCGCGCCGACCGGGCTTCTCCTCGGCGGTGAGCCCCCAGAGCAGGGCGAGGGTACGCGCCGGATCTCCTGCGCTGCTGCGGTCGGTGGCCATGGGGCCATGGTTTCACGCAGCCGCCGGCCTACCGGCCCGGGGCCTGCACGGCGCAGGGCCGTCACCGTCCCCGGTGTGCCCCGTTACCGTCTCCGGTATGACGAGCCCCGACCCGGCCCCTCTTCCGGCCCCGCTCCCGGACCCGCTCCCCGGCACGGACACCGCGCGGACCCTCCGGACCCGGGTGACCTGCCGCCGCTGCCACCGGCCGCTGCACGACCCGGAGTCGCGGATGCTGCGGTTGGGGCCGGAGTGCCGCGACCCGGCGGAGCGGGTCGCCCGGTTCGACGTCGACCAGGACCCGCTGCCGGGCGTCGGGTAGCGCGGGGGCGCCGGGCTCCCCGGTGGGGTGTCAGCCGCGGCCGAGGAGCCGGCCGAGGAAGCCGGGGCGCTGCGGCGCTCGGGCCGGTTCCGGCTCGGGTGCGGCAGCCGGCTTGGGTTCGGGCTCGGGAGCGGCCGTATCGGCCTCCTCGGTCTCGTCGGCCGCTCGGTCGTCGACGGCGTCCTCGGCGCGGATGGCCGCCCGGGCGAGGTCGAGGTCGGCGAGCGGCAGCCAGGGCGCGGCGAGCACCAGCCGGCAGACCGAGCGCAGGACCGTCACCACCCGGGTGTGCCGGGCGTCGACGCAGTGGTTCAGCAGGGTCCGGAGCTGGGCGGCGATGTCGCCGCGGGTCTCCGGGTGCGTCCAGCCGATCGCGACGAGCGCGAAGCCGGCCGCCTCGGCGACCCAGTCCTCGGGCCCGAGCAACAGGTCGCGCAGCACGCGGCGGCGGTCGGAGCCCCGCCAGGGCTGGTCGGTGCGGTGGTGGGCGATGCCCAGGCAGGTGAAGGCCTGGACGGCGCGCACCCAGAGTTCGGGCTGGTGGGCGAGCAGGGCCCGGCCGAGCTCGTCCTCGCGCGGCTGCGGCGGGTGGGCGAGGACGCCGAGCAGGTCGGCGAGCGGCAGCCCCGCGAGGCGGACGGCCTCGTCGTAGGCCGCGGGGATGCTCGGCCAGACGATCCCGGTGATGGCGCGGACGAGTTCGGCGCTCTCGGGTGCGGGCGGGGCGACGGCGGGCCGCGGGTCGGTGCCGTCCCAGGTCCAGATCCGGGTGGCGGTCTCGGTCAGCGGCTGCCGGGGGTCGGGCGTGCCGACGGACTGGTAGACCACGGTGCAGCGCGGCAGGGCGAGCTGCAGGGCCAGCTGTGAGCTGGGCGGTTCGAGGGTGGAGACGGTGCAGTCGATCTCGGTGTCGCGGTCGGTGTCGGCCGCTGCGAGCACCTGGTGCAGCAGGTTGACGGTGGCTTCCGAGGTGCCGGGGACCATGCCGAGCCACGGCTCCTGGTGGCTCAGCCGGGCCAGCAGGTCCTGGGCGTACTGGTGGTCGGGGTGGGCGCGGTGGTGGTCGGCCAGGCCGAGCAGGTGGGCCGGGTCGCCGTCGAGCGCGTGGCGCAGCCCGTACCGGGCCGGGGCGGCCTTGGGGTGGTCGGGCTCGGTGGCGAGCACCCGGTCCAGCCAGGGCAGGCCTTCGGCGGCGCGGCCGAGGGCGCCGTACAGTTCGGCGACGTCGACGGCGAGGTAGCTGCCGGAGTCGTCCATCTCGCGCCCGGAGCGCGCCAGTTCGGCCTCCCAGACGGCGAGCGCCCGTTCCGGCCGACCGTCCGCGCGCAGGGCGTTGCCGAGCATCACGGCGGGCAGGTAGCCGGGGGCCAACCGGTGGGACCGTTCGGCGAGTTCGACGGCCCGGGCGGTGGCACCGAGGCGGCGGGTCAGACCGGAGGCCATCGCCGGGAGCATCGCGTGGTCGCCGTGGCGGGCCAGGACGGCCTGCACGAAGGTGTCGAAGGGCCGTACCGCGTCCGCCAGTTCGTCGGGGAGCGGGTCGGGCAGTGCGCCGGCCGCGCGGGCCACCGCCTGGGCGATGGCGTCCGGGTCGACCAGGCCGGGCAGGTCCTCGCGGGCGAGCCAGACGGTGTGCGCCCAGGGGCGGGCCGGCTCGTACTGGATGGCGGAGGCGAGCAGGCCGACCGCCGCGTCCCAGTCCCCGGCGGCGGCCTCCACATGGGCCCGGCAGGCGACCGTGCCGAGGTACACCTCGCCGTCCAGCGGGAACAGGTCGCGCGCGGCCGCGGGGCCGCCGGCGGCGGCGCACAACTCGGCCAGCGCCTCGTGCAGTTCGGGCAGTTGCGGGTCGTTGAGGATCGCGTCGGCGAGGTGGTCGGCGGCGTGCGCGAGGTCCCCGGAGTCGATCGCCAGCCGGGCGACCGCGACCTCCCCCTCGGCCGCCAGCCGCTCGTCGTCCCCGTCCGTGTGACTGACGTTCATGTCCCCGTTCCCCCCGGTCGCGTCCCCCCGCTCCGAAGGAGGCTATCCGGTGCGGGCCGATGTCCCGCGTTCACCCCGACGGCGGGTCGCCGCCAACTTCCGGATCGGATACGACTCTTAGGGGTGGCTCCGGCCTCCGAAGGACACGGATCGCGGCTCTCCTGCCGCCCACCTCCGTCGAGCGCCGGAGCAGGAAGCCGGGCGAGCCGACTTCCTGCTCCGCAGACCCGGCCGTACGGAGGAGTCGGGCAGCGTCTGCGCAGGTCACGGACACGGGGGCGCGGATTCGCTGCCGCCGGGCCGACGCTACGATCAGCCCCGCTCACGGGGCCCTCGGATGGTCGGGGGCGAGCGTCTCGAACGGGGAACCACGGTGGAAAGCGACACGGCCGGCGCGGCCGACAACGTCGACCAGGTCACGGCGGACACGGAAGGCACGGAGCCCACGCAAGGCGCCGGCCAGGTCGCCGACCACGTCGACGACGCCGGCCGGGACGGCGCCCGGCGCAAGGACCGGGCCGGCCTGCAGCTGGCGGCCGCGGTGGTGCTGGTCGCCGGTGTGATGGCCGGCCTGTGGGGGATGGGCCTCCTCGGCACTCCCCCGGCGGAGGACGAGAAGCCGGTCGCCTGTGACGCCGCCCGGCCGACGGACCGGCCCGGGTACCCGGCGCTGTGCGCCGCGCTCAACCGCCCCGACCTGCCCGCCCTGCTGGGCACTCCGGAGGACCGCGTCACCACCGCGCACCCGGCGCCCATCGTCTTCGGCAACGACGTCATGGTGGAGGTGCGCCTCAAGTCCACCGTCGCCACCCTGATGGACGGCAACACCTCGGTCGAGGACATGCTCGGCATGCCGCAGTTCTTCGCCAAGCCGGCCACCGTCCTCGGCCACCCCGCCGCGACCTACTGGTCCAACGCGATGCCACTCATCCCCGGCCCCGACGCGAAGGCCGGCCCCGCGACGCGGAACCTGGTCGTCGCGCAGGATCCCAAGGCTCCCGGCGGCCGGGCCTACGAGTTCGTCGTCTTCCGCCAGGACGGCCGCTCTCCCGACGAAGCGGCCCTCAACCGGCTCGCCGAAACGATCCTGCCCACCCTCCCCGGCTGGATCCCGGCACCGTAGGACGAGCCCGCAGGACAGCGCTCCGGAGCAGGAAGTCGGGTGGGCCGACTTCCTGCTCGGGAGCGGCCACGGCGGGGGACCTGGCGGCGGGGCCCACGCCTGAACATTTCATGACGAGAAATATTCAGGTTCCGGAGCGTGTTGTTCCGGCCGTCGACGCGGGAAGGACCCGCGCGACGGAAGGAGCCCTGCACCGTGCGCGTCGAAGTGTGGAGTGACATCAACTGCCCGTGGTGCTACATCGGCAAGGCCCGGTTCGAGCAGGCTCTGGAGGCGTTCCCGCACCGCGAGGAGGTCGAGGTCGTCCACCGCTCCTTCGAGCTGGACCCGCGCGCCCCGCGCCAGGCCCGTCCGGTCATCCCGCTGCTCGCCGCCAAGTACGGGATGAGCCTGGAGCAGGCCGAGGCGGCGGAGGCGCGGATCGCCGAGAACGCCCGCGGCGAGGGCCTGCCGTACCTGAGCGGCGGGCGCGACGCGGCGAACTCCTTCGACATGCACCGCCTGCTGCACTTCGCCAAGGAGCACGGCCGGCAGGCGCAGCTGCTGGACGCCCTGTACCGGGCGAACTTCGCCGAGGAGCGCTCGGCGTTCGAGGAGGGGCGGCTGGTCGAGCTGGCCGTCGAGGCGGGCCTGGACGGCGAGGCGGCGGCCGCCGTCCTGGCCGATCCGGAGGCCTACGCGGAGGCGGTGCGCGAGGACGAGACCACGGCGAGCGCGATGGGGGCGACGGGCGTGCCGTTCTTCGTCCTGGACCGGCGGCTCGGCGTCTCGGGCGCCCAGCCTGCGGAAACGTTCACCCGGGCCCTGGAGCAGGCCTGGGAGAGCCGCGTCACGGCGCCGCTGACGCCCCTCACGCCGAAGCAGTGACGACGGGCTCGGAGCAGGAAGTCGGCCCGTCCGACTTCCTGCTCCGGGGCTGATCCCGGCTGACAGAATTCCGCCCCATGACACCTGCCTCGCCGATGACACCTGCCGTGCCCGCGACACCAGCCGTGCCCGCGACACCAGCCGTGCCCGCGACACCAGCCGTGCCCGCACCGAGCCCGCGCCTGTCCGACCCCCAGGACCTCCTGCTCGGCTACCTCGACCACCTCCGCGCGATGATCGCCGCCAAGATCGCGGCCATGCCCGAGGCCGACCTGCGCACCAGCCTCCTGCCCTCGGGCTGGAGCCCGCTCGAACTGCTCAAGCACCTGGTCCACATGGAACGGCGATGGCTGCGCTGGGGCTTCCTCGGCGAGCCCGTACCGGCACCGCACGGCGACAAGGACGCCTCCGGGCGGTGGCACGTCGGCCCGGACGAGACCGCGGCCGAGCTGATCGCGGCCCTGCACGCCGGAGGCGAGCAGACCCGCGCCATCGTCACCGGAACGCCCCTCGCCACCGACAGCGCCACCGGGGGCCGCTTCCCCGCCGACGGCCAGGCGCAGCCGCCGACGCTCGGCTGGATCCTCTTCCACGTCCTGCAGGAGTACGCACGCCACTCGGGCCATCTCGACATCGTGCACGAGCTCGGTTCGGGGGCGCCCCACCCCGCCGGGTAGCCGGAGCCGCGGAACCTCGCCAGCCCGCCGCCGCCCGTGAACAGGAAGTCGGACCGGCCGACTTCCTGCTCCGGGCCGCCCCCGGGGCACCGGTCGCGACACGGGTCCATCGGCCTGCCCGGCGTCGGCGCGGGCAGGCCTCCGGTCTTCTGCCGGTCTGCTAGTCGTAGAAGAACTGCCGCAGGTCCTCCGCCGAGCCGGGTCCGCTGAGGAAGGCCTCGACCTTGACGACCTCCCGGGCGGGCGGCGGGCCGTCCACGGGCAGTCGCCGCAGCCAGGCCTCCGCCTGCTCGCCGACCGCGTGGATGGCGCAGAGCAGTTCGGCCATGCCCGCCGGCCGGGGCGGGGTCACGCCGTCGACGGGCCGGAGCTGCCAGCCCCCGGCCCGGGCCGCGCGCCGGATCGTGCCCGCCCAGGACGCCAGCCGGTCGAGCCGGGCGGGCCAGGGGATGTCGGCGGAGGGATCCAGGTACGCCGGGACCGCGGCGGCGATCTCGTCCGTCGCCCGGCGTTCGAGGGGCGTCCGGGTCCACCGGCCCTCCTGGGCGTCCTCGATGGCGGCGTCCCACCACTCCCAGGCGCTGTGCAGACGGGTCTCGAAGGCGTCCATGCGGGTCAGGCTATTGCCACCGGGAGCGGGCCCAGCGCGGTGGGCCGTACGGCACCCGCGGCGGCCGAGCCGCTGAGCAGTTCGGCCAGGTCGTGGGGCTGCGCCCGTTCGCCGGTCGGGGCCGCGGCCGTGATCCGGTCCAGCCGGAAGCCGCGGCCGGCCCGGCGGGTGCGGCACCAGGCGATGAGGTACCAGCGGCCGTCGGCGGCGAGCAGCCCGGCCGGTTCGACGGCCCGGTCGCTCTCGTGCCCGGCCGCGTCGCGGTAGGACAGCAGCAGCACCGTGCCCTCGGCGAGGGCCCGTTCCACGGCCGTACGGATCGCGGAGTCGCCCGGCCTGGGCAGCGTGACGATCCGCCGGGCGAGTTCCCGGGCCGCCGCTGCCGCGGGGCCGGCCATGGCGGCCTCGATCTTCTGGGCCGCGCTGCGGGCCGCGTCGGCGTACGGGGGTGGCGGCGTCGACGGCGGCGAGTGCGGTGGTCAGGGCCGAGGCCTCGCCGGCGGTGAGGTGGATCGGGGGCAGGGTCATCCCCGGGTCGATCGACCAGCCGCCGCCCCGCCCGGGTACCGCACGGACCGGGATCCGGGCCGCCATCAGTGCCTGGAGGTCGCGTTGGACGGTCCTGGTGCTGACCTCGAACCGCGCGGCGAGCGCCGCGACCGTCACCGGCCGTGGCGCCGCCGCCCGCAGCTCCTCCACCAACGCGTACAGCCGAGCGGTTCGGTTCATGCCGCGGACGCTACCGTCCTGCAAAGGCCAGGAAGTCCCGCTCCCGCCGCAGTTCCCGCTCGGTGACGGCCAGCGGGAACAGGGTGAAGCCGTGCATCGCGCCCGCGACGACGCCGAGTTGCACGGGCGCGCCGGCCGCCTCCCACCGGGCGGCCAGGAACAGCGAGTCGTCCAGCAGCGGGTCCTCGGTGCCGACGACGATCCGGGCGGACGGCAGCCCCGTCAGGTCGGCGAACAGCGGCGAGACCTCCGGGCTGCGGCGCTCCTCCTCTCCCATCCCGGGCGTGAACAGGGCGTAACTGCCGTGGAGGGCATCGGTGTTGCTCAGCAACGGGCGCGGTCCGAAGGCGCGCTGGCTCGGCGTCATCGACAGGTCGTAGGGGCCGAACAGCAGCTGGGCGGCCCGGAACGCGCCGGTGATGCCGTGCCGGTCGCGCAGCCGCAGCAGCGTCACGACACTGAGGTGGGCGCCGGCCGACTCCCCGCCGATCAGCAGCCGTTCGGTGCCGAACTCGGCCGCCGCGTGCTGCACCAGCCACCGGGCGGCGGCCTCGCAGTCGTCGGGCCCGGCGGGGAACGGGTGCTCCGGAGCGAGGCGGTAGTCGACGCTCACCACGGCCAGCCGCGCCTGCTCGGCGAGGTGCCACAGTCGCTCGTCCTGCCCGTCCGCGGACCCGAACGCCCAACCGCCGCCGTGGATGTGGAGGTACACGCCCTCGACGCGCTCCGGCACGAAGACCCGCACCTTCACCCCGCCCCCGACCGTGCGGTCCCGGCCCTGCGGCAGCCGCAGCGGCGGTGCGTCCCCGGCGAGCCGGTTGCGCCGCAGCAGCGCCAGGGTGGCCGGGTCGAGCCCCCGTCCGCGAGCCGGGCGGCTCGCGGCGGCGGCCTCGAACTGCGCGTTGAAGGCGAGGGTTTCGGGCAGGCAGTCCTCATCGGTGATCGTCATGCGGTCGAGCGTCGCAGCCGTCCGCGACAGCGTGCTGTCACCCTTTTGCCGTGACCCGCGTCACACCTGTCCGTCGATATCAGGCCAGCGGAGATCATCCCCAACTCGCCTACACCACACCTGAGTTGTTTCCTCCTCACGCAAACTGCTTCCCGCAGCCCGTACGTCCTGTCAGGGTCGATCGGCGCAAGGTTCATTCCTTACGACGAAGGGCAGACCCCTTGTTCAAGCGACGAAGCGCCTCCGTGCTCGCGGCTGCGGCGATCACGACGGCACTCGGCCTCGTCCCGGTCGGCACCGCCCAGGCGGCGCCCCAGGCGGCCTGCGTGTGGCAGAAGACGGCATGGGAACTGCCGACCGGCACCAACGACGCCGTCCTGTACGGAAGCGACGGGAACCGGTACGGAGTCGGCATCGCCGGCACGATGTCCACCACCTTCCCCTACGGCATCAAGAACGGGCTCGCGACGCTGTGGGACAACGGGAAGCCGGTCCTGCGGCTCTCCTCGTCCACCACCGTGGCGGACGTCAACTCGTCAGGCCTGATCGTGGGCACGGACTACGTCAACGGCACGTACACGGCCGTGAAGGTGAGTTCCACCGGGACGAAGACGGCACTGCCGTCCAACCCCGCCTGGAACGGATCGAACGCAAAGGTGATCAACAACGCCGGCGACATCGCCGGGGTCGCCTCGATCGGCACGAAGAACGTCGTGGTGGTCTGGCCGGCCAGCGCGCCGGGCACGTACCGCGAGCTGCCCGTCCCCTCGAACTACATACCCGCCGTCGACGACATCGACGAGCAGGGCCGGATCGTCGGGATCACCAACGCGGGCGGCTTCGTCATCGACCTCAACAGCCAGTGGCACACGCTCGCCGCGCAGGGCACCAACGGCACGGGCTCGCCGAACGCGATCCGGGACGGGCGCATCGTCGGCAGCATCCACAGCGACACGGCGTACTCCGAGGCCGAATGGGACTCCCAGGGCAGGCTGGTCAGGACCATCACCAACGGCGCCATCGAGGCGCGGGCCATCGGCGGCAACGGCACCGTGGGCGGCCTCGCCTTCGTCAACTCGTCTCCCCGCTCGGTCCTGTGGAGCAACGGCGTGGTCTCGGACTCGCTGTCCGCTACCTCGCAGTTCTTCCAGATCACGGCGATCAGCACCGACGAGAAGAAGCTCATCGGCAACGACGCCGGCTACCCCAGCAGCTACACCTGCTCCTGAGCTCCAGGTTCATTCCCCACCAAGAAGGGCGGATCCCTTGTTCAACCGACGAAGCGCCTCCGTGCTCGCGGCAGCGGCGATCACGACGGCACTCGGCCTCGTCCCGGTCGGCACCGCCCAGGCGGCGACCCAGGCGGCCTGCGTGTGGCAGAAGACGGCATGGGAACTGCCGACCGGCACCAACGACGGCATCCTGTACGGAAGCGACGGCAGCCGCTACGGAGTCGGCCTCACCGGAACCATGTCCACCACCTTCCCGTACGGCATCAAGAACGGGCTCGCGACGCTGTGGGACAACGGGAAGGTCGTCCTGCGGCTTCCCTCGGGCACCAACGCGTCGGACGTCAACTCGTCCGGCCTGATGGCGGGCAGCAGCATCGTCAACAACAAGTTCACGGCCGTCAAGGTGAGCCCGACCGGGACGAAGACGGCACTGCCGTCCAACCCGACCTGGAGCGGCGCGGAGGCCAAGGTGATCAACAACGCCGGTGACATCGCCGGGGTCGCCTCGATCGGCACGAAGAGCTTCGTGGTGGTGTGGCCGGCCAGCGCGCCGGGAACGTACCGCGAACTGCCCACCCCCTCGACCAGTACCCTCATCCTCACCGACATCGACGAGCAGGGCAGGACCGTCGGGTACACCGACGCGGGCGGCTTCGTCACGGACCTCAACGGCCAGTGGCACACGCTCGCCGCGAAGGGCACCAACGCCACGGGTGAGCCGACGGCGATCCGGGACGGCCGCATCGTCGGCAGCATCAACAGCGACACGTCCTACTCCGAGGCCGAATGGGACGCCCAGGGCACGCTGGTCAGGACCATCACCAACGGCGCCATCGAGGCGCGGGCCATCGGCGGCAACGGCACCGTGGGCGGCCTCGCCTTCGTCAACTCGGTCTCCCGGTCGGTCCTGTGGAGCAACGGCGTGGTCTCGGACTCGCTGTCCTCGGTTTCGCAGAACTTCCAGATCGCGGCGATCAGCACCGACGAGAAGAAGCTCATCGGGAACGACGCCGGCTACCCCAGCAGCTACACCTGCTCCTGATCCATCGCGTGATCGGTACGCAGCCCCGGGCTTCCCGCCCGGGGCTGCGTTTCCGTTGTGCAGGCCTACCGGGGGCGCGGGTTGAGGCGCGCGGGGTTCCAGGGGGAGTTACGGCCGGCGGCCTCGCGGTAGGCGATGCGCTGGACGGCGAAGAGCAGGCGGTAGAGGTTGAGGGCGGTCTCGGAGTCGTCGGCGGCGAAGCCCAGGTGGTGGATGAAGGTTTCGAGGTCGGACCAGTCGAAGTCGTCGGGGACGGGCGGGGTGACCGGGGCGGACCCTGCCGATCGGGCCTCCTGCCGCGAATTGCCATCGAACCGGCCCTACTCACTAGGGTCCGGAAATGCGAAGAACCCCCATCCGGGATCCGGATGGGGGTTCTTCAGAAGAATTGTTCGGCGGCGTCCTACTCTCCCACAGGGTCCCCCCTGCAGTACCATCGGCGCTGTGAGGCTTAGCTTCCGGGTTCGGAATGTAACCGGGCGTTTCCCTCACGCTATGACCACCGAAACACTATGAAACTATCGACCCGCCGACAGGGCGGTCGTTGTTTCAGAACAACACAGTGGACGCGAGCAACTGAGGACAAGCCCTCGGCCTATTAGTACCGGTCAACTCCACCCCTCACAGGGCTTCCATATCCGGCCTATCAACCCAGTCGTCTACTGGGAGCCTTACCCTCTCAAGGAGGTGGGAGTGCTCATCTCGAAGCAGGCTTCCCGCTTAGATGCTTTCAGCGGTTATCCCTCCCGAACGTAGCCAACCAGCCATGCCCTTGGCAGGACAACTGGCACACCAGAGGTTCGTCCGTCCCGGTCCTCTCGTACTAGGGACAGCCCTTCTCAACACTCCTACGCGCACAGCGGATAGGGACCGAACTGTCTCACGACGTTCTAAACCCAGCTCGCGTACCGCTTTAATGGGCGAACAGCCCAACCCTTGGGACCTACTCCAGCCCCAGGATGCGACGAGCCGACATCGAGGTGCCAAACCATCCCGTCGATATGGACTCTTGGGGAAGATCAGCCTGTTATCCCCGGGGTACCTTTTATCCGTTGAGCGACGGCGCTTCCACAAGCCACCGCCGGATCACTAGTCCCTACTTTCGTACCTGCTCGACCCGTCAGTCTCACAGTCAAGCTCCCTTGTGCACTTACACTCAACACCTGATTGCCAACCAGGCTGAGGGAACCTTTGGGCGCCTCCGTTACCCTTTAGGAGGCAACCGCCCCAGTTAAACTACCCACCAGACACTGTCCCTGATCCGGATCACGGACCCAGGTTAGACATCCAGCACGACCAGAGTGGTATTTCAACGACGACTCCACAACAACTGGCGTTGCCGCTTCAAAGTCTCCCACCTATCCTACACAAGCCGAACCGAACACCAATATCAAGCTATAGTAAAGGTCCCGGGGTCTTTCCGTCCTGCTGCGCGAAACGAGCATCTTTACTCGTAATGCAATTTCACCGGGCCTATGGTTGAGACAGTCGAGAAGTCGTTACGCCATTCGTGCAGGTCGGAACTTACCCGACAAGGAATTTCGCTACCTTAGGATGGTTATAGTTACCACCGCCGTTTACTGGCGCTTAAGTTCTCAGCTTCGCCTGGACGAATCCAAGCTAACCGGTCCCCTTAACGTTCCAGCACCGGGCAGGCGTCAGTCCGTATACATCGCCTTACGGCTTCGCACGGACCTGTGTTTTTAGTAAACAGTCGCTTCTCGCTGGTCTCTGCGGCCACCCCCAGCTCAAGGCGCAAGGCCCGTCACCAGGAATGGCCCCCCTTCTCCCGAAGTTACGGGGGCATTTTGCCGAGTTCCTTAACCATAGTTCACCCGAACGCCTCGGTATTCTCTACCTGACCACCTGAGTCGGTTTGGGGTACGGGCCGCCATGAAACTCGCTAGAGGCTTTTCTCGACAGCATAGGATCATCCACTTCACCACAATCGGCTCGGCATCAGGTCTCAGACTATGTGAACGGCGGATTTGCCTACCGTTCGTCCTACACCCTTACCCCGGGACAACCACCGCCCGGGCTGGACTACCTTCCTGCGTCACCCCATCGCTCACCTACTACCCCGTTGGGTCACCGGCTCCACCACGTCCCTTTGTCCGAAGACTCCGGGCCGGCTTCACGGGCTTAGCATCAAGAGGTTCAGCGTTGGCGCTTCAAAGCGGGTACGGGAATATCAACCCGTTGTCCATCGACTACGCCTGTCGGCCTCGCCTTAGGTCCCGACTTACCCTGGGCAGATCAGCTTGACCCAGGAACCCTTGGTCAATCGGCGCAAGAGTTTCCCACTCTTGTATCGCTACTCATGCCTGCATTCTCACTCGTATACCGTCCACGACTGGTTTCCACCGCCGCTTCACCCGGCACACGACGCTCCCCTACCCATCACAGCCTCCGTTGGGAGTATTGCTGCAATGACACGACTTCGGTGATGTGCTTGAGCCCCGCTACATTGTCGGCGCGGAATCACTTGACCAGTGAGCTATTACGCACTCTTTCAAGGGTGGCTGCTTCTAAGCCAACCTCCTGGTTGTCTCTGCGACTCCACATCCTTTCCCACTTAGCACACGCTTAGGGACCTTAGTCGGTGTTCTGGGCTGTTTCCCTCTCGACCATGGAGCTTATCCCCCACAGTCTCACTGCCACGCTCTCACTTACCGGCATTCGGAGTTTGGCTAAGGTCAGTAACCCGGTAAGGCCCATCGCCTATCCAGTGCTCTACCTCCGGCAAGAAACACGTGACGCTGCACCTAAATGCATTTCGGGGAGAACCAGCTATCACGGAGTTTGATTGGCCTTTCACCCCTAACCACAGGTCATCCCCCAGGTTTTCAACCCTGGTGGGTTCGGTCCTCCACACGGTCTTACCCGCGCTTCAACCTGCCCATGGCTAGATCACTCCGCTTCGGGTCTTGGGCATGCAACTCAAACGCCCTATTCGGACTCGCTTTCGCTACGGCTACCCCACACGGGTTAACCTCGCTACACACCGCAAACTCGCAGGCTCATTCTTCAAAAGGCACGCAGTCACGGCCGTGATCCGAAGACCACGACGACGCTCCCACGGCTTGTAGGCACACGGTTTCAGGTACTATTTCACTCCGCTCCCGCGGTACTTTTCACCATTCCCTCACGGTACTATCCGCTATCGGTCACCAGGGAATATTTAGGCTTAGCGGGTGGTCCCGCCAGATTCACACGGGATTTCTCGGGCCCCGTGCTACTTGGGAGATGAGCAAGCAAGCCGTACAGATTTCGTCTACGGGGGTCTTACCCTCTACGCCGGACCTTTCGCATGTCCTTCGACTACCCATACGGTTTCTGACTCGCCCAGCCGCCGGCAGACGACTGAAGCTCATTCCCACAACCCCGCAATGGCAACCCCTGCCGGGTCTCACACCAAAACGGTTTAGCCTCATCCAGTTTCGCTCGCCACTACTCCCGGAATCACGGTTGTTTTCTCTTCCTGCGGGTACTGAGATGTTTCACTTCCCCGCGTTCCCTCCACACTGCCTATGTGTTCAGCAGCGGGTGACAGCCCATGACGACTGCCGGGTTTCCCCATTCGGAAACCCCCGGATCAAAGCCTGGTTGACGGCTCCCCGGGGACTATCGTGGCCTCCCACGTCCTTCATCGGTTCCTGGTGCCAAGGCATCCACCGTGCGCCCTTAAAAACTTGGCCACAGATGCTCGCGTCCACTGTGCAGTTCTCAAACAACGACCAGTCACACACCCTCAATGATCCGAAGACCACCTCAAGTGAGGCCGGCAACCACTGAGACAACGGTTACCCGTTCCCTCAGGACCCAACAACGTGCCCGACACACCCGATCAACAACCCGCCTTCCACGCCGAAGCAGTACTAACGGATGCCAACCAAGTGTGCCGAATAGTCAACGTTCCACCCATGAGCGAGCACTCCGGGACATTCGCCCGAAGCTGCTATGTGCTCCTTAGAAAGGAGGTGATCCAGCCGCACCTTCCGGTACGGCTACCTTGTTACGACTTCGTCCCAATCGCTGGTCCCACCTTCGACGGCTCCTCCCCTTACGGGTTAGGCCACCGGCTTCGGGTGTTACCGACTTTCGTGACGTGACGGGCGGTGTGTACAAGGCCCGGGAACGTATTCACCGCAGCATGCTGATCTGCGATTACTAGCAACTCCAACTTCATGGGGTCGAGTTGCAGACCCCAATCCGAACTGAGGCCGGCTTTTTGGGATTCGCTCCGCCTCACGGCATCGCAGCCCTTTGTACCGACCATTGTAGCACGTGTGCAGCCCAAGACATAAGGGGCATGATGATTTGACGTCGTCCCCACCTTCCTCCGAGTTGACCCCGGCAGTCTCCTGTGAGTCCCCATCACCCCGAAAGGCATGCTGGCAACACAGAACAAGGGTTGCGCTCGTTGCGGGACTTAACCCAACATCTCACGACACGAGCTGACGACAACCATGCACCACCTGTATACCGACCACAAGGGGGCACCTGTCTCCAGGCGTTTCCGGCATATGTCAAGCCTTGGTAAGGTTCTTCGCGTTGCGTCGAATTAAGCCACATGCTCCGCTGCTTGTGCGGGCCCCCGTCAATTCCTTTGAGTTTTAGCCTTGCGGCCGTACTCCCCAGGCGGGGAACTTAATGCGTTAGCTGCGGCACCGACGACGTGGAATGTCGCCAACACCTAGTTCCCAACGTTTACGGCGTGGACTACCAGGGTATCTAATCCTGTTCGCTCCCCACGCTTTCGCTCCTCAGCGTCAGTAATGGCCCAGAGATCCGCCTTCGCCACCGGTGTTCCTCCTGATATCTGCGCATTTCACCGCTACACCAGGAATTCCGATCTCCCCTACCACACTCTAGCCTGCCCGTATCGAATGCAGACCCGGGGTTAAGCCCCGGGCTTTCACATCCGACGCGACAGGCCGCCTACGAGCTCTTTACGCCCAATAATTCCGGACAACGCTCGCACCCTACGTATTACCGCGGCTGCTGGCACGTAGTTAGCCGGTGCTTCTTCTGCAGGTACCGTCACTTGCGCTTCTTCCCTGCTGAAAGAGGTTTACAACCCGAAGGCCGTCATCCCTCACGCGGCGTCGCTGCATCAGGCTTGCGCCCATTGTGCAATATTCCCCACTGCTGCCTCCCGTAGGAGTCTGGGCCGTGTCTCAGTCCCAGTGTGGCCGGTCGCCCTCTCAGGCCGGCTACCCGTCGTCGCCTTGGTAGGCCATTACCCCACCAACAAGCTGATAGGCCGCGGGCTCATCCTGCACCGCCGGAGCTTTCCACCAACCCCCATGCGGAGGAAGGTCATATCCGGTATTAGACCCCGTTTCCAGGGCTTGTCCCAGAGTGCAGGGCAGATTGCCCACGTGTTACTCACCCGTTCGCCACTGATCCACCCCGAAGGGCTTCACCGTTCGACTTGCATGTGTTAAGCACGCCGCCAGCGTTCGTCCTGAGCCAGGATCAAACTCTCCGTGAATGTCTACCCGTAATCGGGCGGCACTCGCGTTGAGCGGCACGGCAACCACCGGAATAGGGTGATCCCGCGCACTGCGTCCTCGCTAGTGTTATTTCAAAAGGAATCTCCAACCCCGATCAGAATGACCGAGGCCGGGGATGTCAACATATCTGGCGTTGACTTTTGGCACGCTGTTGAGTTCTCAAGGAACGGATGCTTCCTTCGGACCGCCTTCCAGCGGACCCTCCGGGCTTCGTTCTTTCGTGTTCCCAGCTTATCAGATGACTTCCGCTCCGTTTCCGGGGCTTCGTTCATCCAACTCGCTGGTGCCTTCCGGGGTTTGACGCCCCGTCCGACGTTTCAAACTCTAGCCGATCCCCGCTTCGAAAAGCGAATCCAGCCGCAATCCGATAAAACGCAGACACGACCCAGCTCTAGCCGGAAAGTGGTGTTTCAAGGGATTGGCCACTCCGGGACCGTCCGCGCCGATGCGTGTCCGGTGCTCCCTGTCGAGCGACTAGAGAACACTACTCCCACTTCGCCTCCACGCCAAACGCCCCTGTCGGCCTCACCGCCAGGCCTCGCCCGGCCTCGCCCCTCAACGCGGCGTTTATCGTCTGTCTACCGACGCCAGCCATGATCGTTCCCACGGCGCCCCGGACACCTCGTGGGCGTCAACGTACGAGAGAGGCGACACGGGGACATGAAGACGACGAAGACGCTGCGACGCATGGCGGTCGGAACGGCGGCCGGCGTGCTGGCACTGGTCGGGACGATGGTGTCGGCGGGGACCGCGCAGGCCGACTACTCGGCCGGATCGACGCTGAACGAGCCCGGGATCCTCTACCAGGGCGGCTACCTCAGCTACAACGACACCAAGCTGATCCTCCAGGGCGACGGCAACCTCGTCATTTACAAGGGCTACTCGTACCCGACGGCGGTGTGGGCCGCCCCCGGCACCTGGGGCTGCGGCCAGAAGGCGATCATGCAGGGCGACGGCAACTTCGTCGTCTACGGCGCCAACAACCGCGTCTGCTGGGCCAGCAACAGCTTCAAGTCCAGCTCCACCGAGCGGGCCTCCGTGTCGCTCTCCGACCACGGCGGAGTCGACATCGTCTTCGAGGACACCCGTTTCGAGAGCTTCGGCCGGTTCACGATCCGCAGCTCGGACCCGTACTAAAGAACCCGTACTGAAGAACCCGTACGGAAGAGCCCGTACCGACAGACTCCGCGCCCCGGCCCTCACCCCCGTTCGGTGAACCACCTGACCAGGTCCGCCACCGACCACCAGGGCCGGGCCGCGAGCCGGGTCGCCGCCGTCCGCAGCAGCACGGGCAGGTAGCCGCACAGGCCGGCCAGCTCGGCCGCCGCGGCCGGCTCCCGGCTGATCCGTTCGACGCCCACGATCCGCGCCAGCAGCTCGTGGGCGTCGTGCGGTTCCAGCGGTCCGACCGCCAGCCGGACCGCGTCGACGGGCAGCACCCCGGGGTCCGCCCCGGTCACCACGGCCGCGCAGCCCGCGGCCAGGGGCAGCAGCGGGGTCGGGTCAGCCACCCCGTCCAGCACCACCAGGACGCGCCGCCCGGCCAGCGCCGCCCGGTAGTGGGCGCTCAGCTCGTCGGCCGGGGCACCGTCGGCGGGTCGTTCGCCCAGGGCCCGCAGGAAGGCCGCCAGCACGGCGCCCGGCTCCCCGCCCTTTGTGTACAGCTGGCCGTCCGGGAAGCCGTCCTGGACGGCGTGGGCGACGTGCACCGCCAACGCCGAAGTGCCGCTGCCCGCCGGGCCCGACAGCCCCACCACCGGCGAACCCACCGCCGGCGCACCTCCGGCCGTTCGCAGCACCCGTTCCGCCTGCCGGGCCAGCGCGGCCCGGCCGACCAGGTCGGGGATGTCCGGCGGGAGCTGGCCGGGCCTGGGCAGCCGCCGCAGCGGCACCGGCGGCTGTCCCCGCCGGATCCGATCGGCCAGCTCGACCACCGCGGCCGCCGGCTCCAGCCCCAGTTCGCGGTCCAGCCGCTCCCGCAGCTCCTCGTACACCGCCAGTGCCTCGGCCGTCCGGCCGCACCGGTGCAGCGCCAGCAGACGCAGCCGGTGCACCTCCTCGTCCTGCGGGTGCGAGGCGGCCAGGGCGGCCAGCGGCTCCACCGCGTCGGTGTGCCGGCCGAGCACCACGTCCAGGTCGAGCAGCGCCTTCACCGCCGCGAAGCGGCCGGCCGCCAGCCGCTCCCGCGCCCGTTCGGCGAACGCGCCCGGCACGCCGTCCAGCGCGCGGTCGCCCTCCCACGCCCCGAGCGCGGCCACCAGCAACTCCCGAGCCCGGACCGGATCCTGGTGACGCAGCGCGACGGCCTCGGCCACCGCGGCCTCGTAACGGAACAGGTCCACCGACTCGCGCGGCACCGCCAACCCGTACCCGCCGGCCGCCGCCACCAGCAGCCCGGGGGCGCCCAGCGCCCGCCGCAAACGGTGCGCATGGGTGCCGATCTGGCCGACCGGATCCTTCGGCCAACGCGTATCGTCCTCGCCCCACAAGCCCTCGACCAGCCGCTCCGTCGGCACCAGCTGCCCCGGAGAAAGCAGCAGCGCGGCCAGCACGGCCCGCTGCTGCGGCCGGCCGAGTTCTACCTCACGGTCGTCGCACCGGGCGCGCAACGGCCCCAGCACGCGGAATTCGAGCCGCACAGCCCCCCTCTCGAAACCCCCGTTCCGGTGCACAATCAGTGACAGAGCATAGGCCGCCGGCGCACGGGGGCGCCGCTGTCCGGACGGAAGTGGCGGGGAAGTGGCGGGATACCGGCGCAGAACGACTTTCGGGACGGGACATGGGTGACATGGGGGGAGCCGGGCTTCGGTTCGGACTGCTGGGGCCGCTGCGGGCCTGGTACGGGGAGCAGGAGCTGGAGTTGGGCAGGCCGCAGCAGCGGGCCGTGCTCGCCGTCCTGCTGCAGGCCACCGGACGGACGGTGGCCGTCCCGGTCCTGGTCGAGGGCGTGTGGGGCGGGGCCGAGCCCGCCGACCCGCGCAAGGCAGTCCAGCTGGCCGTCTCCCGGCTGCGCAGTGCGTTCCGGCCGTACACCGGCGGCGACCCGGATCGGATGCCGCTGGTGCGGGTCGGCGACGGCTACGCGTTCCGGGCGCCGCACGCCGAGGTGGACGCCGCCGCCTGGGAGGAGCTGCTGGCCGAGGCCGGGCGGCTGCGGGAGTCGGACGCACCGCCCCGGGACGTCCGGGAGGTGCTGCGCAGCGCCCAGCGGCTCTGGGTCGGCGAACCGCTCGCCGGCCTGCCCGGGCCGCACGCCGAGGCCGTCCGGGCCCGCCTCGCCGAGCAGCGGATCTCGGCCAAGGAGACCGAGCTGGAGCTGGACGCCGAACTCGGCGACCGCACCGACCTGACCGCGGAGGCCGAAGCACTCGCCCTGGAACACCCCGGGCGGCCCCGGCTCACCAGCGTCCTGATGCGCGCCCTCTACCAGGCGGGCCGCAAGGCCGAAGCGCTCGCCGTGTACGAGGACGCCCGGCCGTCGCTGCCGCCGGACGACCGCGGCCCGGCCGAACTCCAGCTGCGCATCCTGCGCGAGGACGCCTCGCTGCTGCCCACCGCCACCCCCGCCGCCCCGGCCGAGGCCGCCACCGACACCTGGCAGGCCCCCGACCAACTCCCCTCCGGCCTGCCCGACTTCACCGGCCGCACCGAGGAGGTCGAAACCCTCCTGGACCGCCTCGCCGCGGCCGGCGGGCGCGCCGTCGTGGTCTCCGCGGTGGACGGCATGGGCGGCGTCGGCAAGACCACCCTCGCCGTGCACGTCGCCCGGCACGTCCGCGAACGCTTCCCCGACGGGCAACTCTTCGCCGACCTGCGCGGCGCCGACCACACCCCGCCCGACCCGGGCACCGTCCTCGTCGGCTTCCTGCGCGCCCTCGGCGTCGACCCCACCGAGATCCCGACCGACACCGGCGAACGCAGCGCCCTCTACCGCTCGGCGCTCGCCGGCCGGCGCGTCCTCGTCGTCCTCGACAACGCCGCCACACCCGGCCACGTCGAACCGCTGCTACCCGGCTCGGCCGGCTGCGCCGTCCTCATCACCAGCCGCCACCGGCTGGCCGGCCTCGCCGGCGCCCACCAGCTGCGCCTGGACACCCTGCCGACCGAGCAGGCGCTGGAACTGCTCACCCGCATCGTCGGCGCCGAACGCGTCGCCGCCGAAGCCGACGCCGCCGAGGAGGTCGTCCGGGCCTGCGGGCTGCTGCCGCTCGCCGTCCGCATCGCCGCCTCCCGGCTCGCCGCCGACCCCGCGCTCACCCTCGCCGCGCTCGCCGAAGGGCTGCGACACGAACACCGGCTGGCCGAACTCAGCGACGGCGAACGGACGGTGGAAGCCACCTTCGCGCTCTCCTACCGCCGCCTCGACCCCGAACTCGCCCGGGCCTTCCGCCTGCTGTCGCTGCCCGACGCCCCCGACCTGCCGCTGCCCTGCGCCGCCGCCCTGCTCGGGCGCACCGAGGACGAGGCCGACGAACTGCTCGAAACCCTCGTCGACCTCAACCTGCTGCACTCCCCCCGGTTCGGCCGCTACGGCTTCCACGACCTCGTCCGCGCCTACGCCCGCGGCCGGCTCGCCGCCGAGGACGACGCCGCCGAACGCACCGCCGCCACCGACCGGCTGCTCGACTTCTGCCTCGCCACCGCCCGCAACGCCGACCTCGCCGCCCGCAAGGCCGAACCGGCCGAACTCTGCCTGCTCGGCGCCACCGTGGCCTCCCCCGGCCGGGCCATCGCCGACGGCGCGGAAGCCGTGCGCTGGATGCGCGACCAGGCCGAGGTGCACGCCGCCGCCATCGCGCTCGGCTGCGACGACCCGGCGCTGCCGCTCGACCGCGCCGCCGAACTCGCCGACCGGATGGGCGCCGTGCTCCCGGAACGCACCCAGACCGGCGTCATCGTCGACCTCGCCGAACGCATCGGCCGGGAGGCCGCCGCCCGCGGCGAGCACGGGCCGCTCGCCCTCGCCCACTACCTGCGCGGCAGCATGCTCTGGCACATCAACCGCTACGCCGAGTCCGAGGAGGAGATCCGCCGGGCCGTCGCCCTGTCGGACGGGGAGGACGCGGACGAGTCGGGCACCCAGGGGTCGGAGGGGCGGCCACGAGCCGAACGCGTCCTCGCCAAGGCCCTGATCACCCTCGGCAGCAACGCCCGCACCCACAGCCGCTACGCCGAGGCCGCCGAACACGCCGGCCGCGCCGCCGCCCTCTTCCACCGCCTCGGCGCCCAGCGCGCCGAGGGCAGCGCGCTCGGCGAGTTCGCCTTCAGCGCCGCCCAGACCGGCCGGGTCGACGAGGCCCGGGAGGCCGCCGAGCGCAGCGCCCGCCTGATGAGCGCCTCGGGGCCGGTCTCGGCCGCGATCGGCCGCTACTACCTGGCCCGGGTGCTGCGGCTGTGCGGCGACCCGGAGGCGGCGCTCGACCACGCCGTCGGCGCCCGCGAGGAGTTCGTCGCCCTCCAGGTCACCGTCTTCGCCGCCGCGTCCGGTGACCTCGCCGCCCGCATCCACGCCGAGGCCGGCCGCTGGCTGCTCGCCGTCGACGCCGCCGAAGCCGTCCTCCCGCTCGCCCGCCGAACCAGCGCCGCCCTGGAGGCCGGCCTGCTGCGCACCCTCGGCACGGCACTCGACGGCCTAGGCCGGCCGCGCCAGGCCCGGGCCTGTCTGGCGGACGCCCTGGAGCTGTACGAGCGGCTGGGGATCGCCGAGGAATCGGCGCAGGTCAGGGGGTTGCTGAACCGGTAGGCAGAGTCTCCCCGGACCGGTAGACGGCACGTCAACGGGCCGACTCGCTACGCGCGTTGACCGGCCGTCTACCGCATTGAAGGAACGTCTTCCTCGTCAGGCCCCGGGTCGCCATGTGTCCCCGGCCCGGGGCACCTTCAGACGAGAGGTGCACCCCATGCCCACGCTCCCGCAGCACGGCCAGACCTGGACCCTCAAGTCCGCCAACGCAACGGTCGCCGACGTCCGCTCCAGCCAGACCGCCGTCGGCACCGCCATCCAGTCCTGGGGCTCCAACGGCACCACCGCCCAGGGCTGGACCTTCTGGGCCAAGGAGAACGGCAGCTTCCTTCTGGAGACCCAGCTGACCACCGGCAAGCACCCCGGCGGCCAGGCCATGGTCATGGACTACAACTACTCGATCGGCCAGGCCTGGCTGTTCAACGAGCACAACCAGCCCAACCAGCACTGGTGCTTCGAGCCCGTCGACAACGACTGGATCCGCATCCGCACCACCCGCGGCGACGAGGGCACCCTCTTCCTCACCGCCTCCGCCCCCGGCTCCCCGCTCACCCTCACCCGGCAGGACGACGGCAACCCGGCGCAGCGCTGGCAGCTCGTCCCGGCCGGCGGCATCAGCGGCGGCGGCCAGCAGCAGCAGCCCCAGCCGCAGCCGCAGCCGCAGCCCGGCGGCGCTGACTTCCGCACCGAGATGCTGAACGCCGTCAACGCCGAGCGCGGCCGCGTCGGCGCCCCGGCGCTGCGCCTGGACGACCGCCTCAGCGCGGCCGCCCAGCGCCACGCCAACGACATGGCCTCGCACGACCTGACCCAGCACGACGGCACCGACGGCAGCTCCCCCTGGGACCGCATCCGTGACGCCGGCTTCGTCTCCCGCGCCTCCGCCGAGAACGTCACCCCGGGCAACAGCGTCGCCGAGGCCATGCAGATGTGGATGAACAGCCCGCACCACCGGGACAACATCCTGGGCACCGCCTACAACGCCATCGGCATCGGCTACGCGCCGCGCCAGCGCGGCAACTGGGGCCGCTACGTGCAGACCTTCGGCCAGGGCTGAGCCCCCGCCCGGCGCCTTTCGGCGCCATTCGGCACCCTTCCAGCCTTCCAGCAGCAAGGAGTCCACACCCATGTCCTCGAACGCGGCGGACCTGATCAACGTCGCCCGTGACCAGGTCGGTTACCACGAGGGTCGCGAAGGCGGGCACTGGAACAACATCCAGAAGTTCTCACCCGCCGTCCCCGGCCTGGAGTGGTCCCAGGGCGAGGCCTGGTGCGCCACCTTCGTCGCCTGGTGCGCCCAGGAGTCCGGCAACGCCGGCCGCTTCCCGGTGACCGCCTCCTGCGCGGAGGGCGTCGCCTGGTTCAAGGAGCGCGACCGCTTCACCGAGTACCCGGTGATCGGCGGCCAGGTCTTCTTCGGCCCGGGCGGCGGCAGCCACACCGGCATCTGCGTGGCCTACACCGCCTCCACCATCACCACCGTCGAGGCGAACACCAACGACGGCGGCAGCTCCGAGGGCGACGGCGTCTACATGAAGACCCGTGAGCGCCGCTCGGACTGGGTCTACGGCTACGGCATCCCGGAGTTCTCCGAGGGCGTCGTCCTCGCCGACCCGGAGTGGAAGGACCGGGCCGGGGCGCTCTACTTCGGGCAGGAGGCCTCCCCGACCGACAGCCCCAGCGACGGCGCGGCCGGCGGCAGCGCTCCGGCGGCCGACGGCGGCAGTGGCGGCGGCGACGCCGGTGACGGCTACGAGCCCTTCCCCGGCGCCGAGTTCTTCCACGACGGCCAGAACAGCGACGTGATCACCCGGATGGGAGAGCGGCTGGTCGCCGAAGGCTGCTCCGCCTACGCCGAGGGCCCCGGCCCCGAGTGGTCCGACGCCGACCGCGAGTCCTTCCGCAACTGGCAGCACAAGCTCGGGGACTCCGGCTCGGACGCCGACGGCATCCCCGGCCCCAAGCAGTGGGCCGCGCTCCAGGTCCCGCGCGGCTGACGCCGACCCCCGTCCCGCGCGGCTGACGCGGGACCGTCCACCCACCACACCAGAAGGAGAACCACGATGAGAACCGCGCAGAACACCACCACCCGTACCCGCAGGCTCCTCGCCTCGCTGGGCGCCGTCGCGGCCGTCGCGGGGGCGGCCGTCGTCGGTGCACCGGCGGCGCAGGCGGCACAGGCCGCCGCGTGCGACCTGGCGCCCGGGCTGCAGACGCCCCAGAAGGTCTACAACGGCTCCGCCGGTGTGCTGGACCTGCCGAGCAACAACGAGGCCAACGGCCAGCGGATCGGCGTCTACACGGCGAACGACCAGTCCACCGCCCAGACCTGGTCGTTCTGGGCCTACTGCGACGGCACCACGGCCATCTCGCACGGCGGCAACGGCAAGGTCGTCGACCTCGACACCCGCTCCGGCGCCGTCCAGCTGTGGGACACCCCCGGCGGCTGGGACGGTCTCAACCGCCCGGCCGGGGACTGGATGCAGGCCAACCAGAAGTGGCGGCTGACCGACGAGGACCGCGGCTGGTACCTGATCCGCAACGCGGCCACCGGGCAGTGCCTCACCTCCGCCGGGGTCGCCCAGTACACCACGACGGCCGGCTGCAACACCGCCGACCCGGCCCAGCGCTGGCTGCTGGGCTGAGCCACCATCGGGCCCGTCCGCTCGTCGGCGCCGACGAGCGGACGGGCCGCTCCGTATCCTCGACCGGGTGCCCCTCATCAGCCTGCACGACCGCGCCGCACTCGCCGCCCGGTTCCGCACCGATCCGGCGCTGCACCTCTTCGAGCTCGGCGACCTGGACGACACCCACTGGCCCAACACCGCGTGGTACACCGTCTCCGCCGACCACGGTCCGGTCGCCCTGCTCTACAGCGGCGGCGACACCCCCGTCCTGCTCGCCTTCGCCCGGCCCGCCGACGTACCGCCGCTGGAGGCCCTGCTCGGCGACCTGCGGCCGTTCCTGCCGCGCCGCTTCACCGCCGGACTGCCGGACGGCGCCGAACGGGCCCTCGCACCGGACTACGCGGTCGAGCGCCGCACCCCGCTGCTCCGGATGCTCCTCCCGGACCGGGCTGCAGCCGACCTTGTGCGCGACGTCCCGTACGAGGCACAGCCGTTGACGACAGCCGACCTCGCCGACCTGCGGACCCTGCTGGCCGCGGCCTACCCCGAGTCCTGGTTCGACCCGCGGATGCTGTCCGGCGGCGGCTACGTCGGCGTCCGCGAGAACGGCCGGCTGCTGGCGGCCGCCGGGGTGCACGTCCACTCCCCCGCCCAGCGGGTCGCCGTCCTCGGCAACGTGGCCACCCACCCCGAGGCCCGCGGCCGCGGCCTCGCCCGGGCCTGCGTCACCGCCCTGTGCCACCGGCTCGCCGCCGACACCGACCACCTGGGCCTCAACGTCCGCACCGACAACGCCCCGGCGATCCGGCTCTACCGGCGACTCGGTTTCACCACCGTCGCCACCTACAACGAGTTGGTGCTGAGCGCCCGCGCGTCCGGAACGGCGTAGGGCCGGCCGGGCCCTGGGGGCCTGTCCGGGATCACGGCTCGATATCCCTTGTCACGGACCCGCGCGGAACTCGTCACGGTGGAGTCAAGGCGGCGCCAAAGCGATGGCACCCGACCTCCGGACTGCGCTATGAACATCCTTCGGTAGGACCGCCGGACGGTGGTCCGCGAACACGGGGGACGTCTCATGAAGCTCATCCGCACCCATCGCCATGCCCTGGCGCTGGCCTCGCTGGCCGCGGTCGGCACGCTCACCCTGACCGCCTGCAACGACGACGCCTCGTCCTCGGACACCGCGACGACCCCGTCGACCGCGCCGTCCGCGCCCGCCACCGGCGCCGCGTCGCCGAGCAGCGGCGCCATCACCCCGGCCGCCCCGACCTCCGCCCCGGCGGGCGGCGCGGCCTCCGGCTCGGCCGCCGCACCCGCGCCGGCCGGCCCCACCGCGGCGCCCGGCACCACGGTCAAGGTCGGCGACGCCGTGACCATCCCGTTCAGCTCGGGCAGCACCAAGGGCACCATCGCGCTCTCGGTCACCTCGATCGAGAAGGGCGACCCGGCCGACCTCGCCTCGCTCAACCTGGGCGACAAGGCCAAGGGCCTGGTGCCGTACTACATCCACTACAAGGTCACCAACGCCGGCAGCACCGACCTGTCCTTCACCAGCGTCGACCACATGAAGGGCCTGCTGGCGGACGGCACCGAGGCGCAGGACCTGCTGATCATCGGCTCCTTCCCCAAGTGCAAGAGCGACTCGCTGCCCAAGGGCTTCACCAACGGCCAGTCGGCCACCTCCTGCGCGGTGGCGATGTCCCCGGAGGCGTCGAAGGTCGCGGGCGCCGAGTACTGGGGCGACCCGTACACCCTCGGCAAGGGCGTCAACTGGAAGTGACCCGTACGGGCCCCGGGCGGGGGCGGCGCGCTGCCGTTCCCGCCCGGGCCCCGGCCGGCCTTCCCGGCTTTCCCGGCCGTCGGGCCCGTCCAGCCGCTCCCTGCCGTCAGGCCCGGGGCGGCGCCGGGGCGCCGTAGATCCGCAGGAAGGCGTCGACGCCGACCGCCGCGATCCGCTCCACCTCCTCGTCCGCCACCGGGACGGCGCCCCAGAAGGAGCGCTCGGCGATGCCGTGGAAGGTCAGCAGCGTGTACTGCTCGGCGGCCAGCGCCGGGTCCTCGACCACCAGCAGCCCCCGGCCGGCCAGTGCCTCGAAGTGCGCCGCGAGGTCGCGCAGCGAGGCGATCGGACCGGCCTCCAGCCACGCCTCCAGGACGTCCGCCGGAATGTTGGCCACCTCGGCGCGGATCGCCCGGCCGAGCGCGCCGTGCTCCCCGGCGGACAGCACCGCGCGGGCCCGCTCGACGGCGAGGTCGGTCAGGTCCCGGCGCAGGTCCACCACCCGGTCGAGGTACTTCGCCATCAACGCCCGGACGGTCTCGGTCAGTTCCGCCGAGTTCTGCAGGGCCACCGACAGGAAGAGGGTCTCCTTGTCGGCGAAGTGGTTGTAGACCGTGCGCTTGGACACCCCGGCCTCGGCCGCGATCGCGTCCATGCTGGCCCGTACGTAGCCCTCGCGCCCGAACACCGTCATCGCGGCCTGCGTGATCGCGTTGCGCTTCTCCGGCCGCCCCGTTCCGCCCGTCGCCGCCACGGCCCACTCCTCATCCGCCGGCCCACCGGCCGACTCTCAGAAACTACCCGGTGTAGTTTATCCTGGCCCCACTACGAACGGACTTGCGACCGGACGCACGTGATCTATGCTGCCTACGATCTCTACACCGGTGTAGAGGCAAAACGGAAGCGCCGGCCCCGATTCACGGGCCGCCCGGGCCACCATGGGAACCAGCCGAGCGGCACCGGCGTCCAGAACTGGCAGCGCCACGACCGAACTTACGGACGGGCAACCAGCGCGGGCGCCACCGTGGCGCCCGGGAACACGGGAACACCGGGGGTGAGTGCGTGGCGGGGCAACGAGGACGGTCACCCGACCGTGGACGACAGTCCGACCAGCGGCAGCAGCCGGACCACGGACGGCAGCCCGACCAGCGGAGGCAGCCCGACCAGGGCTCACGGCGACGGGCCGCAGCGAACCGACCGGCGGCCCGCTCGGCAGCCCGCCCGACGACCCGCCCGAAACGCCCCTTCTCCGGCGGGCCCGCCCTCCCGGCGTTGGCCGCCGTCGGCCTGCCGATCGTGGGCGCGGCGATCAGCGAACTCTCCGGCCCGGGCATGGGCCTGGCGTTCACGGTGGGCGCGGTGCTCGGCACCGGCCTGGCCGCCGCGCTGAGTACCCGCAACGGCTGGTGGTGGGTGCTCGCCGCCTCCCCGCTGGTCGTCCTGGGCGTGACGGCCGCCGCCGAGCTGCTGGCCAACCGCGAGCTGTACCAGGGCAAGGGCCTGGCCACCGGCGGCGCGAAATGGGTGGTGCACGGCTTTCCCGTGATGGCGGAGGCCGCGGTGGCGGCCCTCCTGGTGATCGTGGTCCGGGTCGTCCGGGACCGGAGGAGGCACCGTGGCTGACAACGCCGAGCACACCCCCGGCCAGAACCCCGGCCACGGCCAGGGCCCCGGCCCCCAGGGCACGCCGCCCGACGGCCGCGCCGCCCGCCGCACTCCCGCGCCCCCGGCCCGCACCCGGTCCCCGCTGCTGGTCGCGGGCCGGGTGGTGGCCTGCACGGCCGGGATCGCGGTGTTCGCGGCGAGCGGCGTGGTCTGGTACGAGTACAAGCAGCTCACCGACGGGATGACCACCTCCAACGTCATCGCCCAGACGAAGAAGGACGCCCCCAAGCACCTCGACAACTCGGTGAACCTGCTGCTGATCGGCCTGGACAGCCGCAAGAACATGGACGGCTCGGACCTGCCGCCGCAGTTCATCCAGGACCAGCTGCACGCCGGCTACAGCTCCGACGTCGGCGGCTACAACACCAACTCCCTGATCCTGCTGCACATACCGGCGGGCGGCGGCAAGGTGCAGGCGGTGTCCGTCCCGCGCGACGACTACGTCATGACCTACAACGCCGACGGCTCCCAGATGGGCATGGGCAAGATCAAGGAGGCCTACGGCAACGCCAAGGACAAGGCCGACGCCGGCCTGCGGGCCAAGGGCCTCAAGGGCGCGGACCTGGAGAAGGCCGGACGCGACATCGGCCGCGCGGCCACCATCCGCACCGTGCAGAAGTTCCTGGACCAGCCCATCGACCACATCGCCGAGGTCAACCTGATGGGCTTCTACGACATCGCGAAGGCGGTCGAGCCGATCCAGGTCTGCCTCACCCACGACACCAAGGACCCGGCCATGGAGGGCCAGGGCTCGGGAGCCGACTTCAAGAAGGGCATCAACACCCTCAACGCCTCCCAGGCCCTCTCCTTCGTCCGCCAGCGCCACAACCTCGACGGCCCCGACGGCAACTCCGGCGACTTCGCCCGCACCCACCGCCAGCAGGCGTTCATCTCCGCCGTGGTGCACAACCTGAAGCAGAAGGGCATCGTCGGCGACCTCGGCAAGATGCAGGAACTGATGAGCGTCATACAGAAGGACCTCGTCATCGACAACGAGTGGAACATCCTCGACTTCGCCCAGCAGGCCCCGGCGCTGACCGGCGGCAACGTCGAGTTCAACACCCTGACCTTCGACGGCTTCGCCACCCGCAACGGCCAGGACGTCAACCTGGTCACCCCGGCGAAGATCCAGAAGGTGGTCAAGCAGCTGTTCGGCTACGCCGACGCCGCCGCCCCCTCCGCCCCGGCCGACGACACGACCGACGCCGCCACCCCGCCGCCCGCACCCGCCACGCCCACCCCGACATCGACGTCGACGCCGACCGCCGCCAAGGCCGTCACCGTGGACGTCTTCAACGCCTCCTCGGCCGCCGGGGTCACCTCCACCGCCGAAGCCAAGGCGCTGACCGGCCTGGGCTTCAAGGAGGGTCGGACCGGCTCCGCGGCCACCAGGCCCAAGACCACCACCGTCACCTACGGCAAGGGCGCCAAGGAGGCCGCCGACCAGATCGCCGCCCGCTACGGCGTCACCGCCACCGAGTCCGCCTCCACCCCGGCCGACCACGTCGTCGTCACCCTCGGCACCACCTTCACCGGCGTGGCCGGCGACACGCCCACCACCCCCACCGGCCCGGCCTCCGTCGACCCCGCCGCCAACCTCCCCATGCAGGGCCCCGGCGTCGACGCCCAGTCCGACGGCGGCATTCCCTGCGTCTACTGACCCACCCCGTGCCGCGCCCGCTGCCCCGCCGACCCCGGCGGGGCAGCGCTCGGGACCACCCGAACGTTCAGGACCGCCCGAACGCTCAGGACCACTCGAAGTAGAGCGCCGGCCGCACCGGCCGCGGGCCTCCCGGCGCGAACAGGAACACCAGGTTCACCGTCGGCCCGAACGCTTCCTCCAGCCGCGGACCGCGGATGCTCAACCCGAAGTCGTTGATCCGCCGCCCCGCCGCCAGCCCAGCCCGGACCTCGCGGTACCAGGCCTCCAGCGGCTCGGCCGGCAGCTCCCAGTACGCGGCCAGCTCTCCCGACAACCGGTAGGCGTCCTCCACCGTGGCGGCCGGGAAGATGGCGCTGACCAGGTCGATCGCCTCCCCCTCGGCCGCGACCGACAGCTCCACCCGCCCGGTGAACCAGCGCCCGCCCGGCAACGCGATCGTCGCGGCGACTGCAGGGAAGCGCCAGTGCCGGCGGACACCCTCCGGCCAGCCGACATCGCTGCGGGCGTGGCTGCTGCGGAGGTTCCAGGTGACGGCCGTCGGCTGGACGGGCTGCTCGTACGACAACGGGGCCTCCGGATCAGGGGGCGGTCGGGGTGGCGGACGCGGTGGCCTGGTCCTGCAGGGTGAGCCTGAGGTTGTCGCCCCAGGCGATGTTGACCTTCAGAGTCACAGGCTGTCCGCTGTTGACGGTCGCGTACTTGAGGCCGACCCCGAAGAGCGGTCCGGCCGGGGTCAGCAAAGGAAAGTCCGAGCCGCCGTCCTGCCCGTCGAGATGCTGCCGGTCGCCCTTCGCCAGGTCATCGAGGACGGTCTGCCGGAAGTCGACGATTCCGTCGGACTTCAGACCGAACTGCCGGGTGAGTTCCATGGCTTTCCGATACGCCTCGTCGAGCGACATCTCGGGGTACCAACAGATGAGTTCGTCGATGTTCTCGGCGTCATCGTGGGTGGCCGCCACGACGAGGCTCATCTTGTCTGCGTGGAATCGCTGACCACCGGGCAGGTCGATGTCCAGGGGGCCCAGGTCCTCGAAGTCGTGACCACTGTGCGGATTCAGCTTGACCCCGAGATCGGCGCCCCGGTGCGAGTTCCGGAGGTCCCAGTGGACGGCACGCGTCCTCCCGCCCACCAGGTAGCACCCGGCCGCCACCAGAACCAGGCTGAGCAGAGCCCCGAGGATCCGGATCCGCCAGGACCGCGTCACGGCACGACCTCGTACTCGTCGGCCCGATCGAGCAGTGGAGTGTCGATGAGCGCCTTCGCCTGCACCGGATTCGCCAGGAGCTGCTGGTACTTGGGCAGCATGTCCTTGCGGATCCAGTCCATCCGGTCATTCGTGTCGGTCACGTAGCGGTCGTCCCACCAGGTGGACCACTCACCGCCGTAGTAGCCGTTGAAGGACCTGCCGCCCGGGATCGGTGACTCGGTCATGGCCGACAACACCTGGGCGAACGTGTCCCCGACCGGGCCGTGGTACTTCTCCACCTCCCGGTAGGAGCCCGGCAGCACCTTGGTCTGCTCCCGCTCCAGCAGAGCGGCATTGCCGGCTGCCACCCGCTTCGGGTCGCCCGAGTCGATGTCCCGCCAGGCATCTGTCAGTTCCTTCGGGTAATTGTCCGGGTTCTGCTTCTGCAACGCCTCGATTCCGGCGATGCCGTACTGCTGGTACGCGGCGTGCATGGCACCGACATCATCGAAGATGTCCTTCTGCATGTGCAGGAACTTGTTCTGGAACCACTGCACCTCGTCCGTGCTGAGGCTGCTCAGCAGCCCGCCGGGGATGGGTACGGCCAACCCGGCGATGTCCGCACCCTTGATCACCTCGTTGAGGTCGTGGAGCCCCCCGTACACCGGTGCGCCGGCCAGCTTGGCCATTCCGGCCCACTGGAAGTCCCGGTTCTCGTCCCACAGCTTCTGGTACCAGGCGTAGACCTTCTGCACGGTCTCGTCGTTGAAGTCCAGGCCCTTCTCCGGGTCCCACTTCGACGGGTCGATCCCGGCCTTCTTCAGGGCGAGTTGCTTGTAGTAGTCCTGCAGTTTCGGCACGCCGGGCAGGCCCTGGACCTTCCACGGCGCCGCGTCCAGGAACTGGTTCCGCTGGTCCGGGGTCAGGGCTCCCCACCAGGCCGCCCGGGCGGCCGGGTCGGTGGGGATGGTGTCGCCTTCGACCGTCCCGGCGAGCCGGGTGGCCTCGCCGAGGTCCTTGGCGGCGAGTTGGAGCGCGCCCGCCAGGCCCGTACGCCCGGACCCGTCGAGGAGTTTGGACTCCTCGGCCAGCTTGCCGAGTTCGGCCGCGCACGTGGCGTCGGCCTGGGTGGCGGCCTGGACGGCGGCGGCGATGTCGGCGGTGAGGGTCGCGGCGTAGGCGGCCTCGGCCCGGTAGGAGTCCGCGGCCTCCTGGCGCAGGGCCGCGTTCTTGGGCAGTTGGTCGACCGGCGTCGGCGTCGCGGTGACCGTGCCGTTCGCGTCGACCGTGAGACCGTGCCTGCTCGCCTCCGTCAGCGCGTACTGCAGCTCCTGTTGGGCGGTGGTCACCGCCAGGACGAAGCCGGCCAACACCTGCTCGACCGCCTGGAGTTCCAGTGCGGCGACCTGCAGCTGCAGTTCCTGCTGACCGAAGGAGTGCCGGGCGCCGGTCGCGGCGGGGCCGGTCCAGGTGCCGAGCGGTTTCAGCACCGACTCCTCGATGTGCTGCCGCGCTTGGTCGAGCGCTTTGGCGACGGCCTGCCAGTCCTTGCCGGCCTCCGTCACCGACTCCAGTTTCACGTCGCGCAGGCGCGCGAAGTCCACCACGGGAGCCCCCCTTCCCCTGTTGCGCTACTGGAGGGCCCCGGCGTTCCCGCTCTCGGTCCTGCCGTAGTTCTCGGCGGCCTTGCGGAGCGACTCCTCGTCCGTTCCGAGGGCGGTGCGGATCTTCTCCACCCCTTGTGTCCAAGCCGTCACCACGGCGGCCAGCTGCCCGGCCACCTGCCAGCCCCCCAGGGCCGTCCCGGCGGTCCCCGAGGCGGTACCGGCGGTCTGGACGGGCGCGGCCAGACCGGTGGCGATGGACGAGGCGTTTGCCGCCGAGGCCCTCAACTGCTCGGGCGAGACCTCGAATCCGGCGTCCGACATCGGATCGACCCCCCAATGCTCGATGCGATGCCCCGACCCTAGCCGCGCCGTGCGGTTCGCCGCCGGACTTTCTCGAACACGGGCGCGATCGGCCGCCGGATTCCCCTGGCAAGATTCTCCGTACTATGTATAGTGTACTGCGTACGGGATAATCGCCCGGCTGTCCCGGCTGCCGACGAGAGGGCTCTCACCTTGCAGATCACCAAGACCACCGTCGCCCTGACCGTCGAGGACGTCACCGCCTCCGCCGCCTTCCTCAAGCGGCACTTCGGCTACCGCGAGGAGATGTCGGCCGACGGCTTCGTCTCGCTCGGGCACCCGGGCGGCGGGGTGAACGTCGTCTACCTGCGGCGCGGGCTGGAGGTGCTGCCCGAGGAGCAGCGGCACCGCACCGCGGACGGGGTGCTGCTGGCGTTCGTCGTGGCGGACGTCGCCGCCGAGGAGCGACGGCTGCGCGGCGAGGGGGTGGCCGTCACCCTGCCACTGCGCGAGGAGCCCTGGGGCGAGAAGCTGTTCCAGGTCGCCGACCCGAACGGGGTCGTGATCGAACTGGTCGAGTGGGTCGAGCAGTGACACCACTCGACGGGCCGTAGCCTCAACGACGAGCAGTAGCTGCAAGGACGGACAGCAGCCGCAACGGCGGAGCGCCCCTCGTCCGGACCTGGACGAGGGGCGCTCCGCCGTGTGCCGACCCGGCGGTCAGTCGACCGTCCAGGTGTCGTTGCCGGCGAGCAGCGTGGCCAGGTCGCCCGGGCCGCGGTGGGCGGTGGCGGTGGCCAGCTGGCTCGCCATCAGCTCGTCGTAGACGGGCCGCTCCACGCTGCGCAGCACGCCGATCGGCGTGTGGTGCAGGGTGTCCGCGTCGGCGATCCGGGTGAGCGCGAAGGCGGCGGCCGGGCCGGCCGCATGGGCGTCGTGGACGAGCAGGTCCGCCTCGTTCTCCGGGGTGACCGGTGCGGTGAACAGTTCGCCGTCCGGGCCGCGGAAGACGCCGCCGGAGCCGTCCGCGCCGTAGCGGATCGGCTGCCCGTGCTCCAGCCGGATCAGCGCCTCGTCGCGGGTGCCGGGCTCCTTCAGCACCTCGAAGGCGCCGTCGTTGAAGATGTTGCAGTTCTGGTAGATCTCCACCAGCGCCGTGCCCTGGTGCTCGGCCGCCGCCCGCAGCACCGACTGCAGGTGCTGGCGGTCGGAGTCGATGGTGCGCGCGACGAAGGTGGCCTCGGCGCCGATCGCCAGCGAGAGCGGGTTGAACGGCGCGTCCAGCGAGCCCATCGGCGTGGACTTGGTGATCTTGCCGAGTTCACTGGTCGGTGAGTACTGGCCCTTGGTGAGGCCGTAGATACGGTTGTTGAACAACAGGATCTTGAGATTGACGTTCCGCCGCAGGGCGTGGATCAGATGGTTGCCGCCGATCGACAGTGCGTCGCCGTCACCGGTCACCACCCACACGCTGAGGTCCTGGCGCGAACTCGCCAGCCCGGTCGCGATCGCCGGCGCCCGCCCGTGGATCGAGTGCACTCCATAGGTGTTCATGTAGTACGGGAAGCGCGAGGAACAGCCGATGCCCGAGACGAACACCGTGTTCTCGCGCTTGATGCCCAGCTCCGGCATGAAGGACTGCACCGCCGCCAGGATCGCGTAGTCCCCGCAGCCGGGGCACCAGCGCACCTCCTGGTCGGTCTTGAAATCCCGTGCGCTCTGCGGCGCTTCGGCCTTCGGCACCAGCCGCAGGGACGGGAAGCCGTTCTCACTCATCGGTGGTCCTCCTCGTCCAGGGTGCCGATCGCGGCCCACAGCACGTCCGCCAACTGCGCCGCCTTGAACGGCAGTCCGCGCACCTGGTTGTAGGACTCGGCGTCCACCAGGTACTTCGCCCGGAGCAGCAGGGCGAGCTGCCCCAGGTTCATCTCGGGCACGATGACCTTCTCGTAACTCCTCAGCACCGCACCCAGGTTGGCCGGGAAGGGGTTGAGGTTGCGCAGGTGCGCCTGGGCGACCTCGCCGCCGTCCGCGCGCACCCGGCGCACCGCCGCGGTGATCGGCCCGTACGTCGAGCCCCAGCCGAGGACCAGCACGCGGGCGTCCCCGGTCGGGTCGTCCACCTCGACCGGCTTCACGGTGATGCCGTCGACTTTGGCCTGCCGGGTGCGGACCATGAAGTCGTGGTTGGCCGGGTCGTAGGAGATGTTCCCGGTGCCGTCCTGCTTCTCGATGCCGCCGATCCGGTGTTCCAGACCGGGCGTGCCGGGCAGCGCCCAGGGCCTGGCCAGCGTCCGCGGATCCCGCAGGTACGGCCAGAAGGCGCCGTCCTCGCGGTTCGGGCCGGTGGCGAACTGCGGGTCGATCTCGGGGAGTTCGTCGACGCCGGGGATCCGCCAGGGCTCCGAGCCGTTGGCCAGGTACCCGTCGGAGAGCAGGAAGACCGGGGTGCGGTAGGTGACCGCGATCCGGGCCGCCTCCAGTGCCGCGTCGAAGCACTCCGCGGGCGTGGCCGGGGCGACGATCGGCACCGGCGCCTCGCCGTTGCGGCCGAACATCGCCTGCAGCAGGTCCGCCTGCTCGGTCTTGGTCGGCAGGCCGGTGGAGGGGCCGCCGCGCTGGATGTCCACGACCAGCAGCGGCAGTTCGAGCGAGACCGCCAGGCCGATCGTCTCGCTCTTGAGCGCGACGCCGGGCCCGGAGGTGGTGGTGACGCCGAGCGCCCCGCCGAAGGCCGCGCCGAGCGCCGCGCCGATGCCGGCGATCTCGTCCTCGGCCTGGAAGGTGCGCACGCCGAAGTTCTTGTGCTTGCTCAGCTCGTGCAGGATGTCCGAGGCCGGGGTGATCGGGTACGAGCCCAGGTACAACGGCAGTCCGGAGCGCTGCGCGGCGGCGATCAGCCCGTAGGAGAGGGCGAGGTTGCCGGAGATGTTGCGGTAGCGGCCGGCCGGGAGCTTGGCCGGCGGCACCTCGTAGGAGACCGCGAAGGACTCGGTGGTCTCGCCGAAGTTCCAGCCCGCCCGGAACGCCTGGATGTTCGCCTCGGCGATCTGCGGCTTCTTCGCGAACTTGCTGCGCAGGAACGACTCCGTTCCGTGCGTGGGCCGGTGGTACATCCAGGACAGCAGGCCCAGGGCGAACATGTTCTTCGCCCGCTCCGCGTCCTTGCGCGCCAGGCCGCTGTCCTTGAGCGCCTCCAGCGTCAGCGTGGTCAGCGGCACCTTGTGCAGGTGGAAGCCGTCCAGCGAGCCGTCGCCCAGCGGGTCCGCCGGGTAGCCGACCTTGGCCAGCGCGCGCTTGGTGAACTCGTCGGTGTTGACGATGATCTCGGCGCCGCGCGGCAGGTCCGGCACGTTCGCCTTCAGTGCGGCCGGGTTCATCGCGACCAGCACGTTCGGCGCGTCACCCGGGGTCAGGATGTCATGGTCGGCGAAGTGCAGCTGGAAGGACGACACGCCCGGCAGGGTGCCGGCGGGGGCCCGGATCTCGGCGGGGAAGTTCGGCAGCGTGGACAGGTCGTTGCCGAAGGACGCCGTCTCCGAGGTGAACCGGTCACCGGTGAGCTGCATGCCGTCACCGGAGTCCCCGGCGAAACGGATGATGACCCGGTCGAGTCTGCGGATCGGCTTGGCGCGCCCGGGTGGCGCGCCGCCCGGGGCGGGCGGGTCGGCGGGTGTGGTCGGACCGGGGCGCGGTTCGCCGCCCCCGGCCCGGACCTGGGCGCCGTCCTGGCCGTCCGAGCCGTCCACTGCCTCTGACTGATCGACCTGACTGGTCACTGCCGCGGACCTCCTCGACGGCACACCACCGCGGGCGCGGCCCCGTGCCCCGTCCGCCTGGTGCACCTCCCGCATCCTATGCGGGTGGAGTCGGCCTGGGACGGAACTCCCGCATGCGGCGGGAAATCACCGGCCTGCGTCCGTACCGCACGTGAGGGAGAACGTCCGTCCGCCGGAGATCATTCCGCGGCCGGGGGCCGGGTGGGACGGCTGGGACAGGTGCTAGGAGTTGAGGTAGGTCAGCACGGCCAGCACCCGCCGGTGGTCCTCCGGGCTCTGGGCCAGGCCCAACTTGAGGAAGATGTTGCTGACGTGCTTCTCCACCGCGCCGTCGGAGACCACCAGCTGCTTGGCCACCGCGGCGTTGGTGCGGCCCTCGGCCATCAGCCCGAGCACCTCGCGCTCGCGCGGCGTGAGATTGGCCAGAACATCACCCTTGCGGCTGCGGCTGAGCAACTGCTGCACCACCTCCGGGTCCAGCGCCGTACCGCCGTCGGCGACCCGGACGACCGCGTCGGCGAACTCGCGCACCTCGGCGACCCGGTCCTTGAGCAGGTAGCCGACGCCCCGGGTGGATCCGGCCAGCAGCTCCGAGGCGTAACGTTCCTCCACGAACTGCGACAGCACCAACACGTTCAGCTGCGGGTAGCGGCCGCGCAGCTCGACGCAGGCGCGCAGGCCCTCGTCGGTGTGGGTCGGCGGCATCCGCACGTCGGAGACCACGACGTCGGGCAGCGCGTCGGCCGCGGCCAGGTCGTGGATGGTCTTCACCAGGGCCTCGCCGTCCCCGACGCCCGCGACGACCTCCAGGCCGCGATCGGTGAGCAGCCGGGTCAGTCCCTCCCGCAGCAGTACGGAGTCCTCGGCGATGACGACGCGACGCATGGCGACCTTCCGGCTGGGGCGAGCTCGGGTGAGCTCCGGCGAGCTGACGGGAGCCAGTCTCCCCCATCCGAACCGGCCGGACGCCCGCCGCGGCACCCACGGCGGGCGGCCCGGCCGTCAGACGGTGCGGATCGCCACCGCGTCGCAGAGCCCTTCCAGGGCGGCCTTCGCCGGGCAGTCCGGCAGCGGGGCGAGCAGCGCCCGGGCCTCCTCGGCCCGGCGCAGGGTCTCGGCGCGGGCGCGCTCCAGCGCCGGGTGGGCGCGCATCAGGCGCAGCGCCTCGGCGTGCAGCGCATCGTCCGAGAGGTCCTGGGAGAGCAGTTCGCGCAGGCGGGCGTCGTCCGGGTCCGCCGGGTCGGCCGGCATCTGCTGCAGCAGCAGGGTCGGCAGGGTCGGTACGCCCTCGCGCAGGTCGGTGCCGGGGGTCTTGCCGGACTCGTGGCCGTCGCTGGAGATGTCGAGCACGTCGTCGGCCAGCTGGAAGGCGATGCCGATCCGCTCGCCGAACTCGCCGAGGGTGTCCACCAGCTCGGGCCCGGCGCCGGCCGTCAGCGCTCCCATCCGGCAGGAGACGGCGATCAGCGAGCCGGTCTTGCCCTCCAGGACGTCCAGGTAGTGCAGGAGCGGGTCCATCTCCGGGCCGGGGCCGCGGGTCTCCAGGATCTGGCCGGTGACCAGCCGCTCGAAGGCCTCGGCCTGCATCCGCACGGCCTCCGGGCCGAGGTCGGCCAGCACCTGGGAGGCGCGGGAGAACAGGAAGTCGCCGGTGAGGATGGCGACCGAGTTGTCCCAGCGGGAGTTGGCGCTCGGGGTGCCGCGGCGCACCGGGGCCTCGTCCATGACGTCGTCGTGGTACAGCGTGGCCAGGTGGGTCAGCTCGACGACCACCGCGGCCGGCACCACGCCGGGCGCCCCCGGGTCGCCGAACTGGGCGGCGAGCAGCAGGAGCAGCGGACGGAAGCGCTTGCCGCCGGCTTCGAGGAGGTGACTGGCGGTGACGGTGATGAACGGGACGTCGCTCTTGACGGCCTCGCCGAGCGCCGCCTCCACCGCTTCAAGTCCGGCCTGGACGTCCCGGGTCAGGTCGCGGTCCTGCACGCTGAGCCCGAAGGGTTCCACGACGGTCACGAAGACCACTCCTCTGTCCCTGGTCGATCTAGCGGCCTGGTCCCTGAGTGCCGCCGCTGGCCATACAGGCAGGGTATCCGGTCGCGAGTGGATCACTGCACGGGCGTGCGGATCCTGTCATGATCGGGCCGGACGCCCTGGTCAGGGCAGCTGCGCGGGTCGTCCGGCGGTGCGGGCCGATCCGGACGGACATAAGGGCGGGGGAGCCTTCCGAACTCCCCCGCCCCGGCTCCTCGGAAAGGGTCAGCGCACGAACAGCGAGGCCTTGGAGGCCAGGTCGAGGAAGTACTGCGGCAGCAGACCGAGACCGAGCGTCACCAGCACCCCGACCCCGATCGCGGTCGCCGTGAAGGCGCTCGGGATCGCCACCGTCGGCCCGCCCGGCTGCGGGTCCGAGAAGAACATCAGCACGATGACCCGGATGTAGAAGAACGCGGCCACCGCCGAACTGAGCACACCGACGATCACCAGCGGGATCGCCCCGCCGCTCGCCGCCGCCTGGAAGACCGCGAACTTCCCGGTGAAGCCGGAGGTCAGCGGGATCCCGGCGAAGGCCAGCAGGAAGAGTGCGAACACCGCCGCCACCAGCGGCGAGCGCCGCCCGAGCCCGGCCCAGCTGGACAGGTGGGTGGCCTCGCCCTTGGAGTCGCGCACCAGGGTGACCACGGCGAACGCGCCGAGCGTCACGAAGGAGTACGCCAGCAGGTAGAACAACACCGAGGAGATGCCCTGCTTGTTGACGGCGATCACGCCGGTCAGGATGAACCCGGCGTGTGCGATCGACGAGTAGGCCAGCAGCCGCTTCACGTCCTGCTGCGTTACCGCCAGCACCGCGCCCACCACCATGGTGAGGATCGCCACCCCCCACATCACCGGCCGCCAGTCCAGCCGCAGGCCGGGGAAGGCCACGTAGAACAGCCGCAGGAAGGCGCCGAAGGCCGCGACCTTGGTGGCCGCCGCCATGAAACCGGTCACCGGGGTGGGCGCGCCCTGGTAGACGTCCGGGGTCCAGGAGTGGAAGGGCACCGCGGCGACCTTGAACAGCAGGCCGACCGCCAGCATCGCCAGGCCGGTCAGCACCAGCACGTCGCTCTGGGTGGTGCTCAGCTGCGCGGGGGTGGTCATCGCCTTGCCGGAGATGACGTCCCCGATGTCGCCGAGCTTCACGCTGCCCGCGTAGCCGTACAGCAGCGCGGTGCCGAACAGGAAGAACGCCGAGGCGAAGGCACCGAGCAGGAAGTACTTGACGGCCGCCTCCTGGGAGAGCAGCCGGCGGCGCCGGGCCAGCGCGCACAGCAGGTACAGCGGCAGCGAGAAGACCTCCAGCGCCACGAACATCGTCAGCAGGTCGTTGGCGGCGGGGAACAGCAGCATCCCGCCGACCGCGAACATGGTGAGCGGGAAGACCTCGCTGGTGGCGAAGCCGGCCCGGAGCGCGGCCCGCTCCTGCTCGCCGCCGGGGGTGGCGGCGGCCTGGGCGGCGAAGGCGTCGGCCGGCCGTCCACCGGCCCTGGGCTCCAGCTTCCGCTCGGCGTAGGTGAGCACCGCGACCACCGCGGCCAGCAGGATCACGCCCTGCAGGAACAGCGCCGGGCCGTCCAGCGCCACCGACTCCATGGCCAGCAGGTCGATCCTGGTGAAGCCGTGGCTCTGCACGGCCAGCACCACCACCGCCGCGAAGGCGCCGACCAGCCCGGCCAGGGCGAGCGTCACCTGTGTCCAGTGCCGGAACCGGCGGGGCACGAAGGCCTCCACCAGGATGCCGGCCACGGCGGCGCCGAACACCACGAGCATCGGGGAGAGTTGGCCGTACTCGATGTGCGGCGCCGGGATGCTGGGGGTGTTGCCGCCGGCGGCGGCGAGCACTGCGGTCGCGCTCACTTCTGCTCACCTCCTGAGGTGGCGGCGACCGGGTGGGCCGGCGCCGGGTCGGTCTCGTGGACCTGCGACAGCGTCGCGTTCACCGAGGGGTTGACCAGGTCGGTGAGCGGCTTGGGGTAGACGCCGAGCAGGATGGTCAGCGCCACCAGCGGGGCGACCACGGCGAGTTCGCGGGCCTTGAGGTCGGGCATCGTCCGGACCCCGTCCTTCACCGGGCCGGTCATGGTGCGCTGGTACAGCAGCAGGGCGTACAGCGCGGCCAGCACGATGCCGAAGGTCGCCACGATCCCGATCGCCGGGTAGCGGGTGAAGGTGCCCACCAGCACCAGGAACTCGCTGACGAAGGGGGCGAGGCCGGGCAGCGACAGGGTCGCCAGGCTGCCGATCAGGAACGTCCCGGCGAGCACCGGGGCGACCTTCTGCACGCCGCCGTAGTCGGCGATCAGCCGCGAACCGCGGCGGGAGATCAGGAAGCCGGCCACCAGCATCCACGCGGCGGTGGAGAGGCCGTGGTTGACCATGTAGAGGGTCGCGCCGCTCTGCCCCTGGCTGGTCAGGGCGAAGATGCCCATGATGATGAAGCCGAAGTGCGAGATCGAGGCGTAGGCGACCAGCCGCTTGATGTCCTTCTGGCCGATCGCCAGCAGCGCGCCGTAGACGATCCCGATCAGCGCCAGGACCAGGATCGCCGGGGCGAAGGTCTTCGAGGCGTGCGGGAACAGTCCGAGGCAGAAGCGCAGCATCGCGAAGGTGCCGACCTTGTCCACCACGGCGGTGATCAGCACCGCGGTGCCGGCGGTGGCCTCGCCCATCGCGTTCGGCAGCCAGGTGTGCAGCGGCCACAGCGGGGCCTTGACCGCGAAGGCGAAGAAGAAGCCGAGGAACAGCGCCTTCTCGGCGGTGCCGCTCAGCTGCAGCTTCCCGTCGGCGACGGCCGAGGCCAGGGTCGGCAGGTCGAAGGTGCCGAGGCCCTGGTCCTGCGCGAGCACGTACAGGCCGATCACGGCGGCCAGCATCACCAGGCCGCCGAGCAGGTTGTAGAGCAGGAACTTCACGGCCGCGTAGGAACGTTGCCGCGCCGACTCGGGGCCGCCGGCCCGGTCCCCGAAGCCGCCGATCAGGAAGTACATCGGGATCAGCATGGCTTCGAAGAACACGTAGAACAGGAAGACGTCGGTGGCGTAGAAGGAGACGATCACCATCGCCTCCACCGCCAGGATCAGGGCGAAGAAGCCCTGGGTGCGCCGGCGCCGCTCGAAGGTGTCAGCGGCGAGGGTGCCGTCCGGGTCGGCCGGGCCCGGGTCGGCCGGACTCGGGTCGGCGTCGTGCCAGGAGGCGAGCATCACCATCGGCACCAGGACGGCGGTGAGCAGGGCGAGGACGGCGCCGATGCCGTCCACGCCGAGCGAGAAGGTGATCCCGAAGGAGCGGATCCAGCTGTACGACTCGGTCAGCTGGTAGCGGGCGCCGTGCGGGTCGAACCGCGCCGCCACCACGGCGGCCAGCACCAGTGTGACGGCCGAGACGCCCAGGGCGACGGCCTTGGTGGTGCGGCGCCGGGACTCGGACGACCCGGCCGGCATGGCGGCGGTCAGCACCGCACCGGCCGCCGGGACGGCACAGGTGACGCTCAGCAGGGCGCTCATGGCCTTCCTCCCCTGCCGGTCGTGGATTCCCCGCGACGAGGGCGAACAACAGTCATCACACGGACCTCATCAGGAGAGTCGTGGCGACCAGCACCAGCGTGCCGCCGAACATGGAGAGCGCGTACGAGCGGACGAAGCCGTTCTGGACCCGTCGCAGCCGGCCGGACAGGCCCCCGATCGCGGCGGCCAGTCCGTTGACGAAGCCGTCCAGGCCGCGGCTGTCGAAGAAGACCAGCGTCGCGGTGAGCGCCGAGCCCGGCCGGACCAGCACGGCGTGGTTGAAGTCGTCCTGCAGCAGGTCGCGGCGGGCGGCCCGGGTGAGCGGGGAGCCGACCGGCGGCACCACCGGGACGGGCGAGCGCCCGTACATCAGGTACGCCAGGGCGACGCCGGCCAGCATGCAGGCCGTGGTCAGCAGGGTGACGGTCAGCGGGGCGAGCGGTGAACTGCCCTCCTCGTGCCCGGTGACCGGCTCCAGCCACTTCAGGAAGGAGTCGTTGAAGGCGAACAGCCCGCCGGCGAAGACCGAGCCGAAGGCCAGCAGGACCATCGGGACGGTCATCGTCTTCGGCGACTCGTGCGGGTGCGGGGCGTTCCCCTCCTCGTCCGGCTTCCAGCGCTTCTCGCCGAAGAAGGTCAGCACCATCACCCGCGTCATGTAGAACGCGGTGACGGCGGCGCCGACCAGCGCGCACAGGCCGAGGATCCAGCCCTCGGTGCCGCCCTTGGCGAAGGCCGCCTCGATGATCTTGTCCTTGGAGAAGAAGCCGGACAGGCCGGGGAAGCCGATGATCGCCAGGTAGCCGAGGCCGAAGGTGACGAAGGTGACCGGCATGTACCTGCGCAGGCCGCCGTAGTGACGCATGTTCACCTCGTCGTTCATGCCGTGCATGACCGACCCGGCACCGAGGAACAGCCCGGCCTTGAAGAAGCCGTGGGTCACCAGGTGCATGATCGCGAAGGCGTAGCCGATCGGGCCGAGCCCGGCCGCCAGCACCATGTAGCCGATCTGCGACATGGTCGAGCCGGCCAGCGCCTTCTTGATGTCGTCCTTGGCGCAACCGACGATCGCACCGAACAGCAGCGTGACCGTACCGACCACCACCACGGCGGTCTGCGCGTCCGGCGCCAGGTCGAAGATCGCCGCGGAGCGGGTGATCAGGTAGACGCCGGCGGTCACCATGGTGGCGGCGTGGATCAGCGCCGACACCGGGGTCGGGCCCTCCATGGCGTCCCCGAGCCAGGACTGCAGCGGCACCTGCGCCGACTTGCCGCAGGCCGCCAGCAGCAGCATCAGGCCGATCGCCGTCAGCTTGCCCTCGCTCGCCTGGTGGGCGCCGCCGAAGACCGGGTCGAAGGCGAAGGAGCCGAACTCGGCGAACATCAGCATGATCGCGATCGACAGGCCCATGTCGCCGACCCGGTTGACGATGAACGCCTTCTTCGCCGCCGTCGCCGCAGTCGGCTTGTGCTGCCAGAAGCCGATCAGGAGGTACGAGGCCAGGCCCACGCCCTCCCAACCGAAGTACAGCAGCAGGTAGTTGTCGGCGATCACCAGCAGCAGCATGGCGGCCAGGAACAGGTTCAGGTACGCGAAGAAGCGGCGGCGGCGCTCGTCGTGCGCCATGTAGCCGACCGAGTAGAGGTGGATCAGCGTGCCGACGCCGGTGATCAGCAGGACGAAGGTCATCGACAGCTGATCGAGCCGGAAGGTGAAGTCGGCCTGGAAGCCGTTCACCGGGATCCAGCTGAACAGGTGCTCGGTGGCCGCCCGGTGCTCGGCGTCGCGGCCGAGCATGTCCGAGAACAGCGCCAGGCCGAAGCCGAACGAGAGCGCAGCGAGCGCGGTGGCCAGCCAGTGGCCGTACCGGTCCAGCGCCCGCCCGCCGAGCAGGAGCAGGGCGGCGCCGGCCAGTGGAGCCGCCACCAGCAGCGGAATGAGAGAGTTCACCGAAGGCCCTCCGCCTACAGCTTCATCAGGTTGCTGTCGTCGACCGAAGCGGAGTGCCTGGTCCGGAAGATCGAGACGATGATGGCGAGGCCGACCACGACCTCGGCCGCCGCGACCACCATCGTGAAGAACGCGATGATCTGGCCGTCCAGCGTCCCGTGCAGCCGCGAGAAGGTCACCAGCGCCAGGTTCGAGGCGTTGAGCATCAGCTCCACGCACATGAACAGCACGATCGCGTTGCGCCGGATCAGCACCCCGGCCGCCCCGATGGTGAACAACAGGGCTGCGAGATAGAGGTAGTTGACCGGATTCACTGCTCGCCCTCCTCGGCCTCGTGGTTCGGGACCGGCTCCAGCGACTTGCGCGGACCGGTCACCGCCGGCCGCTCCGAGGACGGACGGCCCAGCCAGTCCGCGGTGCTGTTCTCCAGCTCCGCCATCCGTTGCAGCATCGCCTGGCTGACGTCCCGGATCTGGCCGCGCTCGCGCAGCGTCGCCATCACCGAGTCCTCGGCGACGGTGCCGTCCGGCAGCAGCGCCGGCACGTCCACCGCGTTGTGCCGCGCGTACACGCCCGGCGCCGGCAGCGGCGGCAGCTGGATGTTGTCCTTGACCCGCTGGGCGGCCAGCTCGCGCTGGGTCTTCGGCGGCTTCACGTGCTCGCGGTGGGTCAGCACCATCGCGCCGATCGCCGCGGTGATCAGCAGCGCGCCGGTGACCTCGAAGGCCCACACGTAGCGGGTGAAGATCAGCCTGGCCAGGCCCGGCACGTTGCCCTCGGCGTTCGCCTCGGACAGCCCGGTGAAGTGGTTGAGCTTCGCGTTGGCGATCCCGGCGATCAGCAGCACGCCGAAGCCCAGCCCGCACAGGGCCGCAGCGACCCGCTGGCCCTTCAACTGCTCCTTGAGGGAATCCTCGCTGGTGACGCCGACCAGCATCACCACGAACAGGAAGAGCATCATGATCGCGCCGGTGTAGACCACGATCTGCACCACGCCCAGGAACACCGCGCCCTGCGCCATGTAACAGACCGCCAGCGCCAGCATGGTGGCCGCCAGGCAGAGCGCGCTGTGCACGGCCCGGCGCATCAGCACCATGCCGAGCGCGCCGCCGACCGCGATCACCGCGAGCACCCAGAACTGGACGGCCTCACCCGTGGAGGTCGTCCCGGTCGCTTCCGCCAGGTACGAGGTCACGGTCGCGCCTCCTTCTCCCGGTCGGTGCGCTCCTGCTGGACCGTCCCCGGCTCCGCCGCGGTGATCTCGCCCCGGTAGTACGCGCCCTCGTCCGCACCCGGGAAGATCGCGTGCGGGGTGTCGACCATGCCCTCGGACAGGCCCACCAGCAGCTGCTCCTTGGTGAAGATGAGGTCCCGCCGGGAGGAGTCGGCCAGCTCGTACTCGTTGGTCATGGTCAGCGCGCGGGTCGGGCAGGCCTCGATGCACAGCCCGCACAGGATGCAGCGGGCGTAGTTGATCTGGTACACCGCGCCGTAGCGCTCGCCGGGCGAGTAACGCTCGTCGTCCCGGTTGTCCGCGCCCTCCACGTAGATGGCGTCGGCCGGGCACGCCCAGGCGCACAGCTCGCAGCCGACGCACTTCTCCAGGCCGTCCGGGTGCCGGTTCAGCTGGTGGCGGCCGTGGAAGCGCGGAGCGGTGGGCTTCTTCTGCTCCGGGTACTGCTCGGTGAGCCGCTTCTTGAACATGGCCTTGAAGGTCACGCCGAAGCCGGCGGCCGGGCCGAGCACCGACGGCCGGTCGGCCCGCTCGGGCCGGTCCGTGCGGTCGGTACGGCCGGTGCGGCCGCCACGGCCGGTGAGGCTCGTGCGGTCGGACTGGTCGGACTGGTCGGACGACATCTCGGTTCAGCTCCCTTCGGAATGGTCGGCCCCGTTGAGGGCGTCCTGGAGTTGCTTCGGGGCGCGGCTGCGCCGGCGGGGCACCGGCGGGAGCTCCTGGCCGGGCAGCGGCGGGACCGGGTAGCCGCCGGCCATCGGGTCGAACTCGCCCTGCGGGGGCGCCTCCTCGACCTCGGGCTGCTTGCGCAGGAAGTCCCGCAGCAGCACCAGCAGCAGCACCACCCCGACCGGGGCGCCCACGTACAGCACCACCTCGCCGAAGCCGTAGCCCTCGTTGCGCAGCGCCCGCACGCTCGCGATCAGCACCAGCCACACCAGCGAGACCGGGATCAGCACCTTCCAGCCCAGCTTCATGAACTGGTCGTAGCGGAACCGGGGCAGCGTGCCGCGCAGCCAGATGAAGAAGAACAGCAGCAGCTGGATCTTCAGCGTGATCCACAGCAGCGGCCACCAGCCGTGGTTGGCGCCCTCCCAGAAGGTCGACACCGGCCACGGCGCCCGCCAGCCGCCCAGGAAGAGGGTCGAGGCCACCGCCGAGACCGTCACCATGTTCACGTACTCGGCCAGCATGAACATCGCGAACTTCAGCGAGGAGTACTCGGTGTTGAAGCCGCCGACCAGCTCGCCCTCGGCCTCGGGCAGGTCGAACGGCGCCCGGTTTGTCTCGCCGACCATCGCGATGACGTACACGATGAAGGACACCGGCAGCAGCGCCGCGAACCAGGTCGGCTGCTGGTGCGCCACGATCTCCGAGGTCGACATCGACCCCGAGTAGATGAACACCGCCGCGAAGGACAGGCCCATCGCGATCTCGTAGCTGATCATCTGCGCGGCCGACCGCAGCCCGCCCAGCAGCGGGTACGTCGACCCGGAGGACCAGCCCGCCAGCACGATGCCGTAGATGCCGATCGAGGCGGTGGCCAGGATGTACAGCAGCGCGACCGGGAAGTCGGTCAACTGCATCGCCGTCCGGGTGCCGAAGATCGACACCTCGTTGCCGGCCGGACCGAAGGGGATCACCGCGAAGGCCATGAACGCGGGGATGGCGCAGACGATCGGGGCCAGGATGTAGACCACCTTGTCCGCGCCCTTGACCACCAGGTCTTCCTTCAGCGCCAGCTTCACGCCGTCCGCCAGCGACTGCAGCATGCCCCACGGGCCGTGCCGGTTCGGCCCGATGCGCAGCTGCATCCAGGCCACCACCTTGCGCTCCCAGACGATCGCCACCAGCACCGTCAGGACCAGGAAGGCGAAGCAGAAGACCGCCTTCAACAGGACCAGCCACCAAGGGTCCTGGCCGAAGAAGTGGAGCGTCTCGTACGGCTGCGGAGTTGTCATCGGTCCTCCCCTTCACCCGCGGTCGACCCGGCCGGGGCCTGCGCCGCCGAGGCCTGTGCCGTCGGAGTCTGCGCCACCGGAGTTTGTGCCGCCGGGGCCTGCCCTGTCGGCTCGACGGCTGCCTCGACCTCGGCCGCGGCGATCGTCACCAGGTGGCCGACGGTGGTGCCGAGCGTGCGGTGGGCGCCGCCCGGCGTGGAGTTGAGCGGGATCCAGACCGTGCGGTCCGGGATCGAGCCGGTGACCTCCAGCGGCAGGGTCAGCGAGCCGGCCGGGCCGGTCACCCGCAGCGCGGTGGCCGCCTCGGCGCCGATCTCCTTGGCCGTCTCGGCCGAGATCCGCGCCACCGCCCGGTGCCGGGTGCCCGCCAGGTGCGGATCGCCCTGCTGCAGCACGCCGTTGTCCAGCAGCTGACGCCAACCCGCCAGCACCGCCTGGCCGGTGGCCGGACGGGCCAGCACGCCCGGGTGCGCCGCCGGGTCGGCCGCGCGGTCCCCCTCCCAGGGGGTGAAGGCGTCCAGCTCCAGCCGGGCCGCCCGGACGTCCGGCAGGCCCAGCCGGTGCCCCAGCGCGTCCGCCAGCATGGTCAGCACCCGCAGGTCCGACTGCACGTGACGGCCCATCTGCTGGTCCGGCTTGAGCGCCGACTCGAACATCCGCACCCGGCCCTCCCAGTCCAGGAAGGTGCCGGCCTTCTCCGCCACCGCCGCCACCGGCAGCACCACGTCCGCGCGCGCCGTCACCGCGGAGGGCCGCAGCTCCAGCGAGACCACGAACGGCACTGCGGCCAGCGCCTCGTCGGCCAGCGCAGGGTCCGGCAGGTCGTCGAGGTCCACGCCGCCGACCAGCAGCGCGTCCAGCTCGCCGCTCGCCGCGGCCGCCAGGATCCGGTCGGTGTCCCGGCCCGGCCGGGACGGCAGCTCCGCCACGCCCCACGCCGCTGCCGCCTCCGCCCGCGCCGCCGGAGCGGCCACCGGACGGCCGCCGGGCAGCAGGCCCGGCAGCGCGCCGGCCTCCACGGCACCGCGCTCACCCGCCCGGCGCGGCACCCACGCCAGCCGGGCACCGGTCGCGTGCGCCAACCGCAGCACCGCCGTCAGCGCGCCCGGCACCGCGGCCAGCCGCTCGCCCACCAGGATCACCGCGCCCGGCGTGCGCAGCAGCTCCGCCGCCCGACCCGCGTCGTCGTTCAGCGGCTCGTCCGCCGCCAGCGCCCCGAACCACTCCGGCTCGGTGCCCGGCGCGGCCGGCAACAGCGCTCCGCGCAGCTTGGCCAGGCCCCGGGAACCGAACGCCGCCACCGAGAACACCCGCTGACCGCGGCCGCGGACCGCCTTGCGCAGCCGCAGGAAGACGATCGGCGACTCCTCCTCCGGCTCGAAGCCCGCCAGCAGCACCGCCGGCGCCTGCTCCAGCAGCTCGTACGTCAGGCCGTCGCCGTCCACGTCGACGCCCCGCCCGACCACGGCCGCGGCCAGGAAGTCCGCCTCCTCGCCACTGTGCGGGCGGGCCCGGAAGTCCACGTCGTTGGTGCCCAGCACCACCCGGGCGAACTTGGCGTACGCGTACGCGTCCTCGACCGTCACCCGGCCGCCCGCCAGCACGCCCGTCCGGGCGCCGCGCAGGCCCTCGGCGGCCCGGGCCAGCGCCTCCGGCCAGGAGGCCGGGACCAGTTCGCCGTCCACCCGCACCAGCGGGGTGGTCAGCCGGTCCCGCTGCTGGGCGTAGCGGAAGGCGAAGCGGCCCTTGTCGCAGTTCCACTCCTCGTTCACCGCCGGGTCCTCGCCCGCCAGCCGGCGCAGCACCTTGCCGCGCCGGTGGTCGGTGCGTTGGGCGCAGCCTGCCGAGCAGTGCTCGCACACGCTGGGCGAGGAGACCAGGTCGAAGGGGCGCGAGCGGAACCGGTAGGCCGCTGAGGTCAGCGCGCCCACCGGGCAGATCTGGATGGTGTTCCCGGAGAAGTAGGACTCGAAGTCGTCCCCCTCGCCGGTGCCGACCTGCTGCAGCGCCCCGCGCTCCACCAGGTCGATGAACGGGTCGCCGGCGATCTGCTGCGAGAAGCGGGTGCAGCGCGCGCACAGCACGCAGCGCTCGCGGTCCAGCAGCACCTGGCTGCTGATCGGCAGCGGCTTCTCGAAGGTGCGCTTCATGCCCTCGAAGCGGGAGTCGGCGGCGCCGCTGGACATCGCCTGGTTCTGCAGCGGGCACTCGCCGCCCTTGTCGCAGACCGGGCAGTCCAGCGGGTGGTTGATCAGCAGCAGCTCCATCACGCCGCGCTGGGCCTTCTCGGCCACCGGCGAGCTGAGCTGGGTGCGCACCACCATGCCCTCGGCGACCGGGATGGTGCAGGAGGCGACCGGCTTGCGCTGGCCCTCGATCTCCACGATGCACTGGCGGCAGGCGCCGGCCGGGTCGAGCAGCGGGTGGTCGCAGAAGCGCGGGATCTGGGTGCCGATGGTCTCGGCCGCCCGGATCACCAACGTCCCCTTGGGGACCTGCACTTCGACGCCGTCGATGGTGAGCGTGACCAGTTCGACCGCGGGCTTGTCTCCCGTGGAGGCGGTGGGCTCTGTGATCGTCACGCGTGCACCTCCCTTTCGGTGGCGGACTGGTGGCCGGGGCGGGGGCCGTCGGCCCAGACGGTGGAGGCGGCCGGGTCGAACGGGCAGCGGCGCTCGGCCAGGTGCTGCTCGTACTCGGCCCGGAAGTGCTGGAGCGAGGAGACGATCGGGCTCGCCGCGCCGTCGCCCAGCGCGCAGAAGGACTTGCCGTTGATGTTGTCGGCGATGTCAAGGAGCTTCTCCAGGTCCCCCTCGACGCCGCCGCCCGCCTCGATCCGCTTGAGCAGCTGGACCAGCCAGTAGGTGCCCTCCCGGCAGGGGGTGCACTTGCCGCAGGACTCGTGGGCGTAGAACTCCGTCCAGCGGGTGACGGCCCGCACCACGCAGGTGGTCTCGTCGAAGACCTGCAGAGCCTTGGTGCCGAGCATCGAGCCGGCCGCGCCGACGCCCTCGTAGTCCAGCGGGACGTCGAGGTGCTCCTCGGTGAACATCGGGGTGGAGGAGCCGCCCGGGGTCCAGAACTTCAGCCGGTGCCCGGGGCGGATGCCGCCGCTGAGGTCGAGCAGCTGGCGCAGGGTGATGCCCAGCGGGGCCTCGTACTGGCCGGGGTTGGTGACGTGGCCGGAGAGCGAGTAGAGCGTGAAGCCGGGCGACTTCTCGGTGCCCAGGCCCTTGAACCACTCCTTGCCCCGGGCCAGGATCGGCGGCACCGAGGCGATCGACTCGACGTTGTTGACCACCGTCGGGCAGGCGTAGAGGCCGGCGATCGCCGGGAACGGCGGCCGCAGCCTGGGCTGGCCCCGGCGGCCCTCCAGCGAATCCAGCAGCGCCGTCTCCTCGCCGCAGATGTACGCGCCGGCGCCGGCGTGCACGGTGATGTCGAGGTCGATGCCGGAGCCGAGGATGTTCCGGCCGAGCAGGCCCGCCCGGTACGCCTCGGCGACGGCCTCGTGCAGCCGCCGCAGCACGGGGACGACCTCGCCGCGCAGGTAGATGAACGCGTGGTCGCAGCGGATCGCGTAGGAGGCGATGACCATGCCCTCGATGAGCGAGTGCGGGTTGGCGAACAGCAGCGGGATGTCCTTGCAGGTGCCCGGCTCGGACTCGTCCGCGTTCACCACCAGGTAGTGCGGCTTGCCGTCGTTCTGCGGGATGAACTGCCACTTCATCCCGGTGGGGAAGCCGGCGCCGCCGCGGCCGCGCAGGCCGGCGTCCTTGACCAGGGCGATCACGTCGTCCGGGGGCATGGCCAGGGCCGCCTTGAGGCCCTCGTAGCCGTGGTGGCGGCGGTAGGTGTCCAGCGTCCAGGGGCGGCTGTCGTCCCAGGAGTCGGACAGGACGGGGGTGAGCAGCTTCTCGGCCGGCTCGGCGGCGGTCATCACGCCTCGCTCCCTTCCTGGCCGGTGCCCGTGCCCTCGGGGCGGGGCTGATCGTTGCGGGGCTGGTCGCTGCGGGGCGGCTCGTTGCGGGGTGAGACAACCCTGGCTGTGCCGGGCAGCGCCTCGCCGCGGGCCAGCCGCAGGCCGGCCAGGGAGGGCGCGCCGCCGGCGCCGGACTCGTCGTTGGCGCCGGGGCGTTCGTCGGGGAAGCCGGCCAGGATCCGGGCGGTCTCCTTGAAGCCGCACAGCCGGGCGCCGCGGGTGGGCCTGACCTCCCGGCCGGCCCGCAGGTCGTCGACCAGCTGCCGGGCGCTCTCCGGGGTCTGGTTGTCGAAGAACTCCCAGTTGACCATCACCACGGGCGCGTAGTCGCAGGCCGCGTTGCACTCGATGTGCTCGATCGAGATCGCACCGTCCTCGGTGGTCTCGTTGTTGCGGACGCCCAGGTGTTCCTGGAGCTCGTCGAAGATCTGGTCGCCGCCGAGCACCGCGCACAGGGTGTTGGTGCAGACCCCGACGTGGTACTTCCCGGCCGGGCGGCGCCGGTACATGGTGTAGAAGGTCGCGACGGCGGTGACCTCGGCGGTGGTGAGGTCCAACTGCTCGGCGCAGAACCGGATCCCGGTCGGGCTGACGAAGCCCTCCTCGGCCTGCACCAGGTGCAGCAGCGGCAGCAGCGCCGAACGGGCCTGGGGGTAGCGGGCGATCAGCTCGGCGGCGTCGGCGGCCAGCCGGGCGTGCACCTCCTCGGGGTAGGGTGCGGCCGGCAGCGCCGGCAGTCCGAGTTCGACGTTGGTCACCGGTCCACGCCTCCCATCACCGGGTCGATCCCGGCCACCGCGACGATCACGTCGGCGACCTGGCCGCCCTCGCACATCGCCGCCATCGTCTGCAGATTGGTGAACGACGGATCCCGGAAGTGGACCCGGTACGGGCGCGTCCCGCCGTCGCTGACCACGTGCACGCCCAGTTCGCCCTTGGGCGACTCGACCGCCGCGTACGCCTGGCCGACCGGGACCCGGAAGCCCTCGGTGACCAGCTTGAAGTGGTGGATCAGGGCCTCCATGGACTCGCCCATGATCTTGCGGATGTGGTCGAGCGAGTTGCCCATCCCGTCCGGGCCGACGGCCAGTTGGGCGGGCCAGGCGATCTTCTTGTCCGCCACCATGACCGGGCCCGGGCGCAGCCGGTCCAGGCACTGCTCGACGATCCTCAGGGACTGCTTCATCTCCTCCAGGCGGATCAGGAAGCGGCCGTAGGAGTCGGCGCTGTCGGCGATCGCGACCTCGAAGTCGTAGTCCTGGTACCCGCAGTACGGGTCGGTCTTGCGCAGGTCGTGCGGCAGGCCGGTGGCACGCAGGATCGGGCCGGTGGCACCGAGGGCCAGGCAGCCGGGCAGGTCCAGGAAGCCGACGTCGACCAGGCGGGCCTTGAACACCGGGTTGCCGGTGGCGAGTTTGTCGTACTCGTGCATCCGGGAGCGGAAGACCTTGACCGCCTCGCGGATCTGGTCGACGGCGCCGGGCGGCAGGTCCTGGGCGAGGCCGCCGGGGCGCACGTACGCGTGGTTCATGCGCAGGCCGGTGACCAACTCGAAGACGTCCAGGATCAGTTCGCGGTCCCGGAAACCGTAGATCATCAGCGTGGTGGAGCCGATCTCCATGCCGCCGGTGGCCAGGCAGACCAGGTGCGAGGAGATCCGGTTGAGCTCCATCATCATGACGCGGATGACGTTGGCCCGGTCCGGGACGTCGTCGGTGATGCCGAGCAGCTTCTCGACCGCCAGGCAGTAGGCGGTCTCGTTGAACAGCGGGGTCAGGTAGTCCATGCGGGTCACGAAGGTGGTGCCCTGGACCCAGCTGCGGAACTCCATGTTCTTCTCGATGCCGGTGTGGAGGTAGCCGATGCCGCAGCGGGCCTCCTTCACCGTCTCGCCGTCGATCTCCAGGATCAGCCGCAGCACGCCGTGGGTGGACGGGTGCTGGGGGCCCATGTTGACGATGATGCGCTCGTCGTCGGCCCGGCCTACCGCCTCGACCACCTCTCCCCAGTCGCCACCGGTGACGGTGAAGACCCGGCCCTCGGTGGTCTCGCGGGCGTCCGCTTCCTCAGCCTGTTCGTAGTGCCGGGTGTTCATCAGCTGTACGACCTCCGCTGGTCGGGAGCCGGGATCTGGGCGCCCTTGTACTCGACGGGGATGCCGCCGAGCGGGTAGTCCTTGCGCTGCGGGTGGCCCAGCCAGTCGTCCGGCATCATGATCCGGGTGAGCGCCGGGTGGCCGTCGAAGACCAGGCCGAAGAAGTCGTAGACCTCGCGCTCGTGCCAGTCGTTGGTCGGGTAGACGCTCACCACGGAGGGGACGCGCGGATCGGCGTCGGGCGCGGTGACCTCCAGCCGGATCAGCCGGCCGTGGGTGATCGAGCGCAGGTGGTAGACCGCGTGCAGCTCACGGCCCTTGTCGCCGGGGTAGTGCACGCCGCTCACGCCCAGGCAGAGTTCGAAGCGCAGCGCCGGGTCGTCACGAAGGACGCGGACGGTCTGCAGGAGGTGGGCGCGGTCGACGTGGAAGGTGAGCTCGCCGCGGTCGACCACGGTCTTCTCGATCACCTCGGCCGGGTCCAGCCCCTGCTCCTCCAGGGCGCCCTCCAGCTCGTCGGCGACCTCGTCGAACCAACCGCCGTACGGGCGTTCGCTCGCGCCGGGCAGCACGATCGGGGCGGCCAGGCCGCCGAACCCGGAGGTGTCGCCGCTGCCCTGGGCGCCGAACATGCCCTGGCGGCGGCCGACCACCTCGACCGGGATCTCGCGGACCGGCCGCTCGCGGCGGGTCTCGGGCACCTGCTCGTTCATCGCAGCTGCCCCCGCATCTCGCTGATCGGGGTGGCCTGGAGGGCCAGCGCCTCGCCGAGTTCCTCAGCCCGGCGCCGGTTCGCTCCCAGCGGCTCGTGACGGATCTTGTCGTGCAGCTTCAGGATGGCGTCCATCAGCATCTCCGGACGGGGCGGACAACCGGGCAGGTAGATGTCCACCGGGACGATGTGGTCGACGCCCTGCACGATCGCGTAGTTGTTGAACATCCCGCCGGAGGAGGCGCAGACGCCCATCGAGATGACCCACTTGGGATTGGGCATCTGGTCGTACACCTGGCGCAGCACCGGGGCCATCTTCTGGCTCACCCGACCCGCCACGATCATCAGATCGGCCTGCCGGGGTGAGCCCCGGAAGACCTCCATACCGAACCGGGCCAGGTCGTAGCGGCCGGCACCGGTGGTCATCATCTCGATCGCGCAGCAGGCCAGACCGAAGGTGGCCGGGAAGAGTGACGCCTTGCGCACCCAGCCGGCGGCCGTCTCCACGGTCGTGAGCAGAAAGCCGCTCGGCAGCTTCTCCTCGATTCCCATCAGATCCCTCTCAATGCCCTCAAGTCCTCTGGTACGTCCGACCCGTCCGGGGCTTCGTCCGCTTGTCCGCTCGTTCACAAGGCCGACGGCGGTCACCCCGCGTCCGGGCTCAGCCCCACCCCGGGGTCAGTCCCACTCCAGGCCGCCGCGGCGCCACACGTACGCGTACGCGACGAAGACGGTGGCGATGAAGAGCAGCATCTCGACGAGCCCGAAGATCCCCAGGGCGTCGAAGGTCACCGCCCAGGGGTAGAGGAAGACGATCTCGATGTCGAAGACGATGAAGAGCATCGCCGTCAGGTAGTACTTGATCGGGAACCGACCGCCGCCCACGGGCTGCGGGGTCGGCTCGATGCCGCACTCGTACGCCTCCAACTTGGCCCGGTTGTAGCGTTTGGGGCCGGTCAGTGAGGCCATCACGACGGAGCCGACCGCGAACGCCGCCGCGATGGCACCGAGTACGAGGATCGGCGCGTAGGCATTCATAGCCCCCGCTCCCTCCGTCCAGTCGTCCTTGACTGCAGATCGGAACCGGCGGGTCACGCTGAGGTGAACCCGCGTCCCAGTTCCCGAGATCCACCTCATGTGAGGCAGTTCACAAACCCTGGAACGAGCGCATCCTATGCCTGTCGGCTTGTGATCTGCGACACGCAGTTCACCGCGATCTTTGTGATCTACGACACCATGTGAATGGTGGCGAATGTGAACATGCCCAGATATGTCGACGCAAAGGAGTCAAATGATCACAAGTAGTCGCATTCACTTGTGAAGCGGCTGGTCAGGGGCGCATTCCTATATCAACTATGCGTCGCCGGAGGCAAATTTAGCGGCGTCATGTTGACGTGTTATAGCGGCTCACTCGCAGGGGTGGCGGGGGCCCGAACGCTCGCTTGACCCTTCGTTCACAAGCGCACCGGCAACCGCTCGCCGCTCGAACCTCCGCCCTCGGAAACCGCCCTGCGGACCAGCGTCGGTTACCGCTTGCCGGCCGCCTGCTCCCACACCCAGGCCGCGATGCCCACCCGGTTACGGGCGCCGAGCTTGCGCTGGATGCTGGCGAGGTGGTTCTTCACCGTCCCCGGCGAGATGAACAGCCCCGCACCGATCTCGGCGTTGGTCGCCCCGTCCGCCACCTGCTCGGCGATCTCCCGTTCCCGTGCGGTCAGTTCCTCCACCGGCCCGGCTATCAGCGGGCCCGCCGCCGACGCACCGGAGCCCGCGCGGGGGCCCGCACCGCTGCCCGGTCCCGGCTTCGGCCCGTGCTTCGGCCCCGCTCCCGGGAGGGTCGCTCCGGGAAGGGCCATGTGTCGCAGCAGCCGCACCGTCACCTGCGGACTGATCAACGCGTCCCCGGCCATCGCCGCCCGGATCGCCTCGATCAGCAGCACCGGCCCCGAGCGCTTCAGCAGGAACCCGGCCGCACCGTGCCGCAGCGCCGTGTGCACGTACTCGTCCAGGTCGAAGGTGGTCACCACGATCACCTTGTACGCGTCGGCCAGTTGCCGGGTGACCTCCAGGCCGTCGAGCTTCGGCATCCGGATGTCCGCCAGCACCACGTCCGGCCGCAGCCTCCTCGCCTCCGCCACCGCCGCGGCGCCGTCCGCCGCCTCCGCGACCACGACCATGTCCGGCTGGGCGTCCAGGATCATCCGGAACGCACTGCGGACGTCCGCCTGGTCGTCCGCGATCAGGATCCGAACCGGCCCCGTGCCACTGCCCATGCCCTGCACCTCCCCGTCACCGACCCGCGTCGGTCGCTACGATCACGCCGGCTCCGCGCCGGACTCCTCCAACGGCAGCACCGCCGTCAACCGCCAGGCCTCACGCTCGTACGGGCCCGCCTCCAGCGAACCACCGAGGGCCTCCACCCGGGCCGCCAGCCCCGGCAGTCCGCTGCCGCCACCCCGGCGCGGCCGCCCCGCCGGCCCCTGCGCCCGACCGTCGTTGGTCACCGTCAGCTCCAACCGCCCTCCACTGCGACGGGCTCGGACCTCGACCGCCCGCGCGGCCGGAGCGTGCCTCCGGACATTGGTCAGGGACTCCACCACGATCCGGTGGACGGTGCCCTCCACCTCGCGCGGCACCGGCCCCTGCGGCAGCTCCAACCGGACCTCGGCGCCGCCGGTGGCAGTGAACTGCCGGGCCACTTCGGCGAGTTCGGCCAGCCCGGGCTGCGGATCCCGACTGCCGCCCTCCTCGCTTCGCAGCAGCTGTACCGTCCGGTCCAGCGAGGCCAGCGCTCGCTGCCCGGCCTGCTCTATTCGCTGGAACATCTCGGCCGCCCGAGCCGGATCGATCCCGGCCAGGTACGCCCCCGCCTGGGCCTGGGCGACCATGCCGCTCACATCGTGTGCCACGAAGTCGTGCAGGTCATGGGCCAGTTCGAGCCGCTGTGCGCGCCTGGCCTCGACCACCGCCTTGTGGCGCCCCTCGTCCAGGCCCCGCAGGTAGAGCCCTATCAGCACCGTCGGCAGGGACAGCATCGAGCCGAACCCGAAGAGCGTGAGCACGTCCGCGGGCCCGTCGAAGCGGGAGGGCCAGAGCGCGACCGCTCCGCACGCCGTCCAGGCCGCCACCGCGGTTCGCGGGCCGTCCCCGGCCCGCAGGGTGAGGACCACCGCCAGGAGCAGGGCGGCCAGTTCGACCAGACCGACCAGCCCCGTCCAGCGGGCCGACTCCGTCCAGGGGCCGGCGAACCAGACGGCAGCCGAGACCGCCACCGACACCGCGCCGAGCGCGGTCGTCATGGCAGCCGCCCCGTGGCGCCCGCGGAACTTCCAGGCCGGCAGCAGCAGGACCGGAACGACCAGCGACAGGATCCGAGTCATCGTCACCGCCTCTCCTCGACTCTTCGACTGCCGTCACATTACGACGCCGCCCAGGCCACCCGCCTGTGCCGATCGGCATATTTCAAAGGCCGGTTGAGCAGGAGGAACAGCCCGATCGGCACTGCCGCGACCCCCTGGCGGACCTCCAGTCTTGAGTCACCGCACCGGCCACGGAGGCCGGAGCCGAAGGGAGCCCACCACCATGTCGAAGCTCGTGATCAACGCCCGCAGCACCACCCGCCGCGCGGAGGCGGCGCCCCCGGCCGTCCTGTCGGCCCCGGCCGTCCCGCCCGCCCCGCGCTGGGCGCGGCTCGCCGCCAAGGCCGCCGTCCTCACCACCGTCCCCTCGGGGCTGTGGCGGATCGCCTTCGGTTTCGGCATCCCGATGGGCTTCACCGGAGCGACGGCCGCGGCGTACGCCGAGCACCAGCCGGGCTGGGGCACTGTCTACTGCGTGGTGCTGAGCCTGCTGGCCGAGGCCCTGGCCTTCCTGACCCTCGGCCTGGTCCGCCCCTGGGGGCTGGTGGTGCCCCAGTGGATCCCGCTGATAGGTGGCCGCCGGGTCCGGCCGCTCGCCGCGATCGTCCCGGCGCTGCTGGGCTCGGTGGTGCTCACCGTCCTCGGCATGGAAGGCCTGTTCGGCCGCTGGGCCGACAACCTGGCCGAGCCGGATTCGCCGCACGGCCTCGCCGCCGTCGTGATGACGCTGGCCTACCTGCCCCTGGTCGCCTGGGGCCCGCTGCTCGGCGCGGTCACCGTCGACTACGCCCGCCGGACCTTGCGGCGGCGCCGGTCATGAGGGCGGCGGTCACACCGAGGCCGGCTCCGGGCTCGGCCCCACCGCGTCGGACACACCGCCGCCGTCGTCCTCGGCCGGGCATGGCGCGGGAGCGGGAGCCGGTGCGGGCGCGGGAGCGGTACGCCGGCCCCACTCGGTCGCCACCAGCACCAGGGCTCCGCCGAGCAGGGCGAGCGGGCCCATCCGGTTCCCGGCCACCGTGATGCCGAAGACGGCGGCCCACAGCGGCTCGGTGCCGAGCACCAGGCTCACCCGGGAGGGCGAGGTGGCCCGCACCGCCCACATCTGGACGAAGAAGGCGAACAGCGTGCAGAACAAGGACAGATGCAGCAGCCAGGCCCACTGGCCGGCCCCGTACGAGCGGGCGACGGTCCACGGCGACGGCCCCACGGCCAGCGCGACGACGGCGAACACGCCGGTGGCCACCGCGAGTTGGACCCAGGTCACGGCGAGCATGTCGGTGTCGCGCAGCGCCCGGGTGCGGGCCATGGCGAGGACGTACCCGGAGCGGACGAGGGCGGCGCCCAGCACCAGCAGGTCGCCGAGCGAGGGAGCGCGCAGCCCTCCGTCGCCGGTGAGCAGGGCGACGCCGAGGACGGCCAGCCCCGCGGCCGCCAGGAAGGCCCGCGGCGGTGCGGCCCGGCCGAGGGCGCTCTCGCCGAGCGGGGTGAGCACCATCGCGAGGCTGATGATCAGCCCGGCATTGGTCGCAGAGGTGTGCACGGCGCCGTAGGTCTCCAGCAGGAAGATCCCGCTGAGCACCGCTCCGAGTGCGGCGCCGCCTATCCACTCGGCGCGGCTCAGCCTCCGCAGGGCCCGCCAGGCGACCGCCCCGAGCAGCGGCAGCACCAGCCCGAACCGCAACACCAGCATCGCCACGACCGTCCCCGGCTCCGCCACCCGCTGGACGGCGAGGAAGCTCGACCCCCACACCACGGCCACGAGCAGCACCGGAAGATCGCGAAGGATTGACGAGGAGGGGCCCTTGGACCACGAGGCAGGCATGAGGAGGATCCCTCCGAGCGAACGGAACCGACGGGCACGAGGACCGTACGGCGTCGGACGGACCCGGAGCCGGACGGAAGGCCCGGCGGCGAACGGGGCGAAGCATGGAGCGGGGCGCAGCGTGGAGCGGAGCGCGGGGTGCGCCATCTTCGCAAACCGGCGCGCTGATGATCAATGCCCGTCCGAACACTGGATGGCCTGGCCACGGATGATCAGGTCGCGAATGGCCAGCCGGCGAACGCCCAGGTGGCGAACGCTCAGGTGGCGAGCAGGCCGTTCGCCGCCGCGATCGCCTCGATGTCGGCCGGAGTTCCGGACATGACGGCGCGGACGTGCTCGGTCACCAGCTCGACCGGCCAGTCCCACCAGGCGGCGCGCAGCAGGCGCTCGATGTCGGCCTCGTCGAAGCGTCGGCGGATCGGACGGGCGGGGTTGCCCCCGACGATGGTGTAGGGCTCGACATCGGAGGTGACCACCGCGCCGGCCGCGATGATCGCACCGTCTCCGATCCTGACCCCGGGCAGGACGGTGGCCCCGAAGCCGAACCAGACGTCGTTGCCGATCACGGTGTCGCCCCGGCTGGGCAGGCCTGTGACGATGTCGAGGGTCCGCTCGGTCCAGCTGCCGCCGAACATCGTGAAGGGGAAGGTGGAGACGCCGATAGCCGGGTGGGCGGCGCCGGCCATCAGGAAGCGAGTCCCCGTGGCGATCGCGCAGTACTTCCCGATCACCAGCCGCTCGGGCCGTACGCGTAGAGGACGTTGCGCTCCTCGAAGCGGGTGGCGCCGTCGGGATCGTCGAAATAGGTGTACTCGCCGACCTCGATCCGCGGATCGGTGACGAGCGGTCGCAGCAGGACGACCCGGTCGTGGCCCGCGAGCGGGTGGAGCAGGGTGGGGTCGGGGATGGCAGTGGTGGTCACACAGGCTCCTCTCGTAATGCGACTCAAGTCGCATTACGATGAGCATGGCATGATCGCCACCTCACGGCAAGCCTTAATGCGACTGGAGTCGACTTTGACCGGAGCCAGCCCTACGTCCGGAGCCGCCCGCCCGGAGCAGCCACCCCGCACGCCCACCCCTCGGCCGGGCGGCCGCAGCGCCCGGGTGCGGGCGAACGTGGTCGCCGCCACGCTCGCCGAGGTCACCGAAAAGGGGTACGACGGCCTCACCGTCGAAGCGATCGCCACCCGCTCCGGCGTCCACAAGGCAACGCTCTACCGGCGGTGGAGCGGGGTGGACGGTCTGATCGCCGACGCCCTGACCGCCTCCGCCGACCAGCCCTGGCCGCTGCCCGACACCGGCGACCTCCAGCAGGACCTCCGCCGGATCACCCAGGAGGTGTTCGACGTCTTCACCGACCCCGACCTCGGCCTCACGCCCATCGCGCTGATCTCCGCCGCCCAGCGCTCCGACATCGGCGCGGCCGCCCTGCGCGCCTTCTTCTCGGCCCGCCACCGGCAGGCCGCCGAGGTTGCCGAACGAGCCGCCGCCCGCGGTGAGTTGCCGACCGGAACGGACGGGGCCGAGGTGGTCCGGGCCGCCACCGCTCCGCTCTACTACCGTCTGTTCGTCTCCGGCGAGCCGCTGGATGCCCGCACCGCCGAGCGGGCCGCCGACGCCGCCACCCTGGCCGCCCGCGCCGGACTCTTCGCCCCCGCCCCGGAAACCCCGACCAGCCCGACCAGCCCGGAAGCTCCGACCAGCCCGACCAGCCCGACCAGCACGGAAGCTCCGGCCGCCCCCGAGACCCCCGCCTGACCGAGCACCAGCACCATCCGTCACAAGGGAGGCACCGTCCCGCCCTGCCCACCCTGCCCCGCCCCCTACCGCATCCCCACCCGGCCGTGGATGATGCCTCCATGACAATCCAGCCGTCCACCACCCCCCGGAAGGCCCGTCACGTGAAGCGCACCCACTGGGCGTTGGTCGCCGCCGCCACCGTTCTCCCGCTCGTGGCGAGCACCGGCACCGCCGTCGCGGACACCTCCGCCCCTGCGGCGGCCACCCCCGCCGCCGGCTGCACCTACACACCGGCCGTACCGGCCGACAACTTCAAGGGCATCCCGGTCTTCGACGCCAAGAAGGCGGCCCAGCCCTACCGCGCGACGCTGCGCACCGGTCAGGGCCAGATCACCTTCGAGGCACTGACCGACAAGGCGCCCTGCACCACCTTCTCGTTCCGCTTCCTCGCCGAGCACGACTACTTCGACCGCAGCCACTGCCACCGCCTCACCACCCAGCGGATCTACGTCCTGCAGTGCGGCGACCCGACCGGTACGGGCAGCGGCGGGCCCGGTTACTCCTTCCCGGACGAGAACCTGACCGGCGCCACCTACCCGGCCGGCACGGTGGCCATGGCCAACGCCGGCCCGAACACCAACGGCAGCCAGTTCTTCTTCGTCTGGAAGGACACCAAGCTCTCCCCCGCCTACACCCCGTTCGGCCGGATCACGGCCGGCCTGGACGTGCTGCAGAAGATCGCCGCCGGCGGCGAGGACGACCAGAACAACCCCGGCGACGGATTCCCCACGCTCCCCGTGAACATCCGCCATGTGAAGATCAGCACCCGCTGACCGAACCCCTCCCCGACCCCGGTCCCGGTCCCGACCCCGACCCCAACCCGAGCCCCCTCCCCGTCCCCGGCCCGATCGCACCGACCGGGCCCCTCCCCGCTCCCGTACGGTGGCAGCACCAACGACACGCAGGGGAGCAGCACCGCATGGACAGCCGGACCTGGGAGAGCGTCGACCACCTGGTCGCATGGCTGGACGAGCAGAGCACGCAGTCTCCCCGGGAGGAGCGGCTACTGCGGCTGCTCAAGCTGTCCGAGGAGGTCGGCGAGGTCGGCGCGGCCGTGATCGGTGCCACCGGCCAGAACCCGCGCAAGGGGGTCACCCACACCTGGGAGGACGTCCAGCACGAGCTCTGCGACGTGGTCTTCTCCGCGCTCGTCGCCCTGCGGACGCTCACCCCCGACGCGGCCCGGGTCTTCGCCGACCGCCTCGCCTACGTCGAACAGCGCTCCGCCGCCTCCCGGCGCCCGATCGACGGACCCCGGGAGACGGCGGCGAAGAGCCCGGAGAAGGCCCCGGACCGGGCCCCCGACAAGAGCCCGGAAGAGGCCTAGGCGTTCGGCGCGACCCTGGCGAGGCCGTTGATGACGCGGTCCATTGCGTCACCGCCCTGCGGGTCGGTCAGGTTGGCGAGCAGCTTGAGGGTGAAGCGCATCAGCATCGGGTGGGTGAGGCCGCGCTGGGTGGCGATCTGCATCACCTTCGGGTTGCCGATGAGCTTCACGAAGGCGCGGCCCAGGGTGTAGTAGCCGCCGTACACGTCCTTGAGGACCCGCGGGTAGGCCTGCAGGGCGCGCTCCCGCCCGCCGTCGGTGACTCGCGCGAGTGCCTGCACGATGACGCCCGCGGCGATCTGGCCGGATTCCATCGCGTAGGCGATGCCCTCGCCGTTGAACGGGTTGACCATTCCGCCCGCGTCGCCGACGAGCAGCAGACCGCGGGTGTAGTGCGGCTGCCGGTTGAAGGCCATCGGCAGCGCGGCACCCCGGATCGGCTCGGTCATGTTCTCGGGGGTGTAGCCCCACTCCTCCGGCATGCCGGCGCACCAGGCCTTGAGCACCTCGCGCCAGTCCAGCTCGCCGAAGGCCGGCGAGGAGTTGAGGATGCCGAGGCCGACGTTGGAGGTGCCGTCGCCCATGCCGAAGACCCAGCCGTAGCCCGGCAGCAGCTTGCGCTGGCTGCCACGGGTGTCCCACAGCTCCAGCCAGGACTCCAGGTAGTCGTCGTCGTGGCGCGGCGAGGTGAAGTAGGTGCGGTAGGCGACGCCCATCGGGCGGTCCTCGCGCCGGTGCAGGCCCATGGCGAGCGAGAGCCGGGTCGAGTTGCCGTCGGCGGCGACCACCAGCGGGGCCCGGAAGGTGACCGGCCGCTTCTCGTCGCCCAGTTTGGCGGTGACGCCGACGATCCGGCCGGTGCGGTCGTCCAGGACGGGCCCGCTGACGTTGCAGCGCTCGTAGAGCCGCGCACCGGCCTTCTCGGCCTGACGGGCCAGCAGCTCGTCGAAGTCGGCGCGCTTGCGGACCAGGCCGTAGTCGGGGAAGGAGGACAGCTCGGGCCAGTCCAGCTCCAGCCGGACGCCGCCGCCGATGATGCGCAGGCCCTTGTTGTGCAGCCAGCCGTTCTCGGTGGAGACGTCGATGCCCATGTCCACCAGCTGCTTGGTGGCGCGCGGGGTCAGGCCGTCGCCGCAGACCTTCTCGCGCGGGAAGGCGGTCTTCTCCAGCAGCAGCACGTCCAGCCCGGCCTGGGCCAGGTAGTACGCGGTGGTGGAGCCGGCCGGGCCCGCACCGACCACGATGACGTCGGCCGTGCTCTCCACCGGGCTGTCCGGCTTCGTCAGATCGGCTGCGGTCTCGGACACGTGGACACACTCCTGGAGCTGCGGCGGGGGACGGCGGCTTTTGTCTCCGGCAGTCTAGTTCCGCTCACGCCACCGCAGACGCCCGCGCCCCACCGCACGCGCAGCCGGCCCGGCCACGCGGCTACGCGACCTTGTACGCCCGGTGCAGCGCGACGATCCCGCCCGTGAGGTTCCGCCAGGCGGCCTTCGACCAGCCGTTCTCCTGCAGCTTGGCGGCCAGCCCGGGCTGGTCCGGCCAGGCGCGGATGGACTCGGCGAGGTAGACGTACGCGTCCGGGTTGCTGCTGACGGCGGTGGCGACGGGCGGCAGCGCACGCATCAGGTACTCGGTGTAGACCGTCCGGAACGGCGTCCAGGTCGGCGTGGAGAACTCGCAGATCACCAGCTTGCCGCCGGGCTTGGTGACCCGCAGCATCTCGCGCAGCGACGCGTCGGTGTCCTGGACGTTGCGCAGCGCGAAGGAGATCGTCACCGAGTCGAAGGTGTCGTCCGCGAACGGGAGCCTGGTGGCGTCCCCGGCGGTGAGCGCCAGCTCGGGGTGTCGGCGCTTGCCCTCGGCGAGCATGCCGACCGAGAAGTCGCACGGGACGACCTGGGCCCCGGCCTCGACGAAGGGCAGCGAGGAGGTGCCGGTGCCGGCCCCGAGGTCGAGCACGAGGTCCCCCGGTCCGGCGGACACCGCCTCGGCCACCGCCCGGCGCCAGGCGCGGGCCTGGCCGAGGGAGAGCACGTCGTTGGTGCGGTCGTACTTGGCCGCGACGTCGTCGAACATGGCGGCGACTTCGTGTGGCTGCTTGTCCAGAGAGGCTCGGGTCACGCACCCATTGTTCACCCTCGCACGGACACCCCGACCAACGGGGCACACCGGGCCGGCCCCGGACCGGAGGACCACGGCGGAGCACGCCACCGTCGGTGCTGCCCTCAGCGCCCCCGTCACCGCTGCGCTCAGTGCTGCCCGCGCCGCCCGCCCGCGCGCCGCTTGCGGCGGGAGCGCTTGCCGTGCGTTATCGCGGGCATCCCGTCCGCCAGGGCCTCGGTGGCCAGCGCGAGGTTGGCGGCCAGCCGCCCCTGCCCGTCGCGGATCGCGACGGCCTTGCGGTACTGCCGGATGCGCAGCAGGCAGATCACGAAGAGCACCACGGCGACCGGCACGCTGAACCGGGCCAGGCCCACGCCGACCGGCTGCGGGTAGGTGTCGCCGCAGATCCGAACCGCTCCCGCGTCGTCGGCGGCGTGCTCCAGGCAGACCTTGTCGCCGACCTTGGCGCTGTCCGAGAGCGGCAGCGCGGCCGCGGTGTGCGCCTGTCCGTCGGCCCGGTAGCTGACGGCGCTGTAGGTGCCGCCGCCGGTCGGGAGCTGGGTGACGACTCCCTCGACTCTCACCGGGTGCGCCTCGATCCGGTCGGCCTGGTCGGCCTGGCGCCAACCGAGCAGGCACATGCCGACGGCCAGCACGGCGCTGAGCACGGCGGCGAGGTACCAACCACGGCCCATCCGCGGGGTGCGCGGTGGGGGAACGGTCGCGGTTCGCATGGTTCCTGTCCTGGCTTGCCGTCGGGGCCCGGTTGCCGGCCCCGCCGCCCGCGGGCACGGACGGTGGTGTGGTGAGGGTACGGAGTGAGCTGTCCGGGATCGTATCCGCTGGCGGGCCCTCAGGTCACGGCGAAGGGACAATCACCCCCCGTCATCGGAACCGGAGTTCGGGTGCACACGAAGGAAGTCCCGTGCGCCGCAAGGAATTCCGGCTACTGACGAGTACGTCACACTCAGCGCCGCCGGTACACCAACCGTCCGCCCAGCACGGTGGCCAGGCACCCGCCCGCCGCCGGCTCGGCGCTCCCCTCCCCCGCGGCCGCGAACACCGCGAAGTCCGCCCGACCCCCGACCGTCAGCCGCCCGTACACGGCCTCCGCGAACGGCAGCACGGCCAGCGGGTCCAACGCCCCGCCACCCTCCCCGTCCGACCCCGCACCCGCACCCGCACCCGCACCCGCACCCACCGACGCCACCAGCCCCGACCGCGCCACCGCCGTCCGCACCGAGGCCCGCTCGAACGGCCCGGCCACCGCCGTCACCCCGAACCCGAGCATGCGCTGCAGCCCCCGCCGCGCACTCGCCCCGCACCGCGCCTCGTCCGTCGACCCGACCAGCCCGTCCACGACCGGCTCGACGCCGATCTCCTCCCGCGGATCCGGGTGGTAGGCACGCTCCAACAGCCAGTGCCCGTACGGATTGCGCAGCCCGGGCGCCAGCACGGCGGTCGAGCCCCAGTCCCGCACCCGCGCGCCCGGGTGCGCCGCCGCCAGCGCGCCGTACGGCCCGACCGCGTCGACGCGTTCGCCACGCACCACCACCGCCCCGTCCGGGTGGGACGGGGCGGTGGGATCGGCCGGGTCGGGCAGCACGAATGCCGCCCGGTGCAGGGTCAGCACGAGAGCGCCTTCACGAGGAGCGACGGCAGAACGAAGAAGGACGGCAGAACGGCCGGCCTCAGTTGTCCAGGATCTTCAGCTCGGGGTGCGCCGTGCCGCCCTCGATCGCCGTGGAGGCGATGTGCGAGGCGACCCGCGGGTCGACCGGGTCGTTGGCCGGGTCGTCCAGCACCCGCAGGTGCTCGTACGTGGTCGAGCGCTGGGCCGGGACGCGGTCGGCGGCCCGGATCAGGTGGATCAGCTCGGTGAGGTTGGAGCGGTGCTTGGCACCGGCGGCCGAGACGACGTTCTCCTCCAGCATGACCGAGCCGAGGTCGTCCGCGCCGTAGTGCAGCGACAGCTGGCCCGCCTCCTTGCCGGTGGTGAGCCAGGAGCCCTGGATGTGGGCGACGTTGTCGAGGAACAGGCGGGCGATCGCGATCATCCGCAGGTACTCGAAGACGGTGGCCTGGGTCGAGCCCTTCAGGTGGTTGTTCTGCGGCTGGTAGGTGTAGGGGATGAAGGCCCGGAAGCCGCCGGTGCGGTCCTGCACCTCGCGGATCATCCGCAGGTGCTCGATCCGCTCGGCGTTGGTCTCGCCGGTGCCCATCAGCATGGTGGAGGTGGACTCCACGCCGAGGCCGTGCGCGGCCTCCATGATCTCCAGCCAGCGCTCGCCGGACTCCTTCAGCGGGGCGATCGCCTTGCGCGGGCGCTCCGGCAGCAGTTCGGCGCCGGCGCCGGCGAAGGAGTCCAGGCCCGCCTTGTGGATCCGGGTGATCGCCTCCTCGATGGAGACGCCGGAGATCCGGGCCATGTGCTCGACCTCGGAGGCGCCCAGCGAGTGGATCACCAGCTGCGGGAAGTCGGCCTTGATCGCCGAGAACGCGCGCTCGTAGTACTCCACGCCGTAGTCCGGGTGGTGGCCGCCCTGGAACATGATCTGGGTGCCGCCCAGTTCGACGGTCTCGGCGCAGCGGCGCAGGATCTCGTCGAGCTCGCGGGACCAGCCCTTGTCGCTCTTCGGCGGCACGTAGAAGGCGCAGAACTTGCACGCCGTCACGCAGACGTTGGTGTAGTTGATGTTGCGCTCGATGATGTACGTCGCGATGTGCTCGGTACCGGCGTAACGGCGGCGGCGCACCGCGTCGGCGGCGGAGCCGAGCGCGTGCAGCGGCGCCGAGCGGTAGAGCTCCAGCGCCTCCTCCGGAGTGATCCGGCCGCCGGTGGCGGCCCGGTCGAGCACGGCCTGCAGATCGGTGCTGGACGCATCGAGGGTGGTCGCTGCGAGCTCGGTCACCTGGCGGCCTTCTCTCTCTCGGGTGTTGCTGCTGTCTGCGCCGCCGGCCCGGACAACGGGGCGTCCGGGTACGGCCGAACCAGCCTACGCCAGCACATTCCGCCGCCCGCGGCAGGCCGCGTCCCACCGCACCCGGCCACCGCTGCCCACGGCTCCGGCCCCGGCCGCGACCGCGACCGCCCCGCCCCGCCCCGCCCCGGTCCGCCCCGCCCCGGTCCCCGCCCCGCTCAGTCGAGCGTCGACTCCGCCGACACCAGCGGCGAGTCCGCCGGAAGCAACGGCAGCTCCGCCGGCTCCAGCAGCCGCACCGCCACGTCCGACGCGAAGCCGCTGTCGTGCGCGACCCGCCGGGCGAACTCGGCGACGCCGGCCAACTGCCGCTCGCCGAGCGAGAAGTCGAGCGCCTCGCTGAAGTACCGCTCCAGCACGTCCGCGCCGAAGGCCTCCCAGCGGGCGGCCTGCTCGGCGACCTTGGCGGCCTCCACCAGCGACAGGTCGCGGGACTCCAGGAAGGCCCGGTGCACGGCCGCGGTCAGCTCGGGGCAGCGCTCGGCGAACTCGCGGCGCACCGCCCAGACCGCGAAGACGAACGGCAGGCCGGTCCACTCCTTCCACATCTCGCCGAGGTCGTGGACGGTCAGCCCGAGTTCGGCGGCCTGTCCGAGGTAGGCGCGCAGCGCGGGGTCGCCGATCAGCACGGCGGCGTCGGCCTCGGCGAGCATCGCGCTGAGGTCCGGCGGGCAGCTGAAGTACTCCGGGTGCACGCCCTCGCGCTCCTCCAGGAGCAGCCGGGCGAGCCGGACCGAGGTGCGGCTGGTGGAGCCGAGGGCGACCCGGCGGCCGTCGAGGTCGGCGAGCGGCACCTTGCTCACGATCAGGCAGGACATCACCGGGCCGTCGCTGCCGACCGCGATGTCGGGCAGGACCAGCAGGTCGTCGGCGTTGCGCAGGTACTCCACGCAGGTGATCGGGCCGATGTCCAGGGCGCCGCCGACGAGCTGGTCGCTCAGCTTCTCGGGGGTGTCCTTGGTGAGGTCCAGATCGAGCAGATTGCCGGTCCTGGCGAGTCCCCAGTAGAGGGGGACGCAGTTCAGGAACTGAATATGGCCGACCCTCGGCCTGACCGGCGGGTTCTCTGCGGCCGGGGCGTTCCGGGGCTCCCGCGTTCGCGCGTCCGGTGTTTGTGCGTCCGGTGCTGCCACTGCGCCGCTCCCTTGCTGTTCGTGCGCTTCCTCCGCAGGGTATGCCCGCTGGTCACGACGGCTCGCACCGGCCACCCGACACGCCCTCACGCGCCCCCAACACGCCTTTCCACGCCCGCTCCCGCGCTTACGACACGCGCCTTGGGAGCCGCAAGTGACCTCTGGTCGTCACAGCTGCCGCATGCTAGCGTTGCCCTCAGTTGCAGTTTGATTCCCCTTGCAGTACTTGAAGCCTGCGGAGCATGTAACCGCAGGCTTTTTGTAGTTTTTCAGCAATATCGAAAAACTTCGGACTCGTCCGGAGGCAGGGCGATCAGCGCAGCGGACTGGGAGCCACACGGTGTGGTCCCCGACACGCATCGCAAGGAGAACGGCATGGCCACGGGAACCGTCAAGTGGTTCAACGCTGAGAAGGGCTTCGGCTTCATCGCCCAGGAGGGCGGCGGCCCGGACGTCTTCGTTCACTACTCCGCCATCAATGCGAACGGTTTCCGTTCGCTGGAGGAGAACCAGACGGTCACCTTCGACGTCACCCAGGGCCCGAAGGGCCCGCAGGCGGAGAACGTCACCGCTGTCTGACCATCCTCTGATGATCTGATCGCTCGGGACCCCGACGGGTCCACCGGCGGCTCCCGACAGCCGTCACCATGAGCACAAGAGCAGTACCCAAGGGGGCCCGCCCGTGTGGTGGGCCCCCTGCCTTTTCTCCTCCCGGCCGAGCCCTGCCCCGAGCCCGGCGCAGATTCGGACGGAGAACACGGAAGGGCCCTTCCCCGGTGCCGGGGAAGGGCCCTTCCGTCGTCCTCGGGCGGCGATCAGGCCGCGGCCGGCTCCCGGACGGCAGCCGACGGGACGTCCGCGTCGTACAGGTCGCCCGAGGGGTTGTCGTACGCGGCGCGGTCGAGGATCCTCTCCCGCGCGGCGACCACGACCGGCACCAGCACCTGCCCGGCGACGTTGGTCGCGGTGCGCATCATGTCCAGGATCGGGTCGATGGCGAGCAGCAGGCCGACGCCCTCCAGCGGCAGGCCAAGGGTGGACAGGGTCAGCGTCAGCATGACGATCGCACCGGTGAGGCCCGCGGTGGCGGCCGAGCCGACCACCGAGACGAAGGCGATCAGGATGTAGTCCTTGATGCCGAGCTCGATGTTGTAGACCTGGGCGACGAAGATCGCGGCGATCGCCGGGTAGATCGCGGCGCAGCCGTCCATCTTGGTGGTGGCGCCGAAGGGCACCGAGAAGGACGCGTACTCGCTGGGGACGCCGAGCTTCTCGGTGACACGGCGGGTGACCGGCAGGGTGCCGACCGAGGAGCGCGAGACGAAGGCCAGCTGGATCGCGGGCCAGGCGCCCTTGAAGAAGTGCAGCGGGTTGAGGCCGGCGGCGAAGCGCAGCAGCAGCGAGTAGACGACGAAGAGGACCAGCGCGCAGCCGACGTAGATGTCGAGGGTCAGCGTGGCGAAGGGCTTGAGCAGGTCCCAGCCGTACTTGGCGACGGACTTGCCGATCAGGCCGAGGGTGCCGAGCGGGGAGAGCCGGATGACCCACCACAGCGCGGTCTGGGTCAGCTCCAGCACGGACTCGCTGAGCTTGAGGACCGGCTCGGCCTTGGCGCCGAGCTTGATGATGGCCGCGCCGACCACGACCGCCATGAAGACGATCTGCAGCACGTTCACCTTGGCGAAGGCGTCGACGATGTTGGTCGGGAAGATCCCGGTCAGGAAGTCGATCCAGGTGCCCTTGGAGTCGAGCGCCTTGAGGCCGTCGGTCTTGAGGTTGGTGCCCTGGCCGGGATTGGTCAGCAGGCCCAGGCCCAGGCCGATGGCGACCGCGATCAGCGAGGTGATCATGAACCAGAGCAGCGTCCGGGTGGCCAGGCGGGCCGCGTTGGTGACGTTGCGCAGGTTGGCGACGCTCACCACGATCGCGGTGAACACCAGCGGCGGGACGGCCAGCTTCAGCAGCTGGACGAAGATCTTGCCGATGGTCTCCAGGGTGGTGGCCAGCCAGGAGATGTCGGCGGTCCGGGCCAGGTAGCCGAGGCCGACGCCGAGCACGAGGCCGGCGACGATCTGCACCCAGAACGGCGTCTTGCGGATACGGGCGAGCACGGAGGGCGACGAGGTCGCCTCGGGCGCTGTGGACATGGGGGTGCGGCTCCCGGGGAGGGCGTTGCTGACGGTGGGGCGAGCGGGGCGGAGAAGGCGGCACGGCGCGCGGGCCGGACAGGAGAGGTCGGCCCCCGGTCAGGGGCGTGCCGCCGCAATACAGCTCGGGGCAGTACAGCGCAGGGCGCGACAACGGCGCGGGCTGTCCACAGCACCGGTCAGAGCGCAGGGGCGGGCGGCGCCGGGCAGCTGGCCCGGGCCGTGCATCCGCAGTGCGTCTGAGGTGGTCATGGCCGACACGTTAGCAGTAAAGGTTTGAGATGTTCAAAGTACTTGTTTGAGGTCAAGGCGAGATCCGGACACGAACCAGGCTGACGCCCCATCAGTTCGCACCGACCGGTCCGATTGACCGGCGAGCAGTTATACGTATAACTTTGACGACGTCCCCGCCCCCGCCTGCCCAGACCGGAGAAGACGCCGATGGGCTACCTCGCCCTGCTCCGCGCCCCGCACGTCACCCGCCTGCTCCTCGGCACCCTGCTCGGCCGCCTGCCCGCCGGCATGACCGCCCTGGTGATCGCCCTCGCCCTGCGCGAGGCCGGCACGCCGTACGGACGGATCGGGCTGGCCACCGCCGCGTACGCGATCTCGGCGGCCGTCGGCGGCCCGGTGCTCGGGCGGATCGTGGACCGCACCGGGCAGCCCCGCGTCCTGCTCGCCTCGGCCGTGGTGGCCGGCGGCGGGTACGCGCTGCTCGCCCTCGCCCCCGGCTCCCCGCTCGCCGCCCCGGTCGGCGCCGCGATCGCCGGCCTGGCGATGCCGCCCCTGGAGCCCTGCCTGCGCTCGCTCTGGCCGGACGTCGTCGAGGAGGAGCAGCTCGACACCGCGTACGCCTT